>NZ_JBEOTA010000020.1:0-166570 GCF_040303265.1 Streptomyces sp. NPDC096040 | reverse complement strand
ACGGCCACCCGGCCCATCGCGCTGCCCGCACCCCGAAAGACCATCCCGAGCCCACCCGATACCGAAGATCAGAATTCACGCGGTGGATCGAGGCTGAAGCGGCGTGGAGCGAGGAGGACGGGCTCGGCCGCGGCCCACCGGGTGGGGCGGCAGGCAGGCAACGCGTTCACGCTGTGGGCCGCGGCCGGCCGTGGTGTGAACAGGTGGCGGGCCCGGCGGGTGCGCGGGACGAAGGCGGAGGACGCGGGTGGGAACGGCCCACCGGCGTTCTCCGTCTTCGTTGGCGCGGAGTTCGCGCCTACGCCAAGTCGAGGTCGCGTCGTCGGGAGACATGAATGGCCAGAATCATCAAATGCGCGCGGTTGCTGACTCCCGCCTTTCCCCGGATTCGGCGCAGATAGGTGTCCACGGTGTGCGGGCTGAGATTCATTCTCCGCGCGATGGAGGAATAGGTGTGACCCTCGGCGAGATAGCCCAGGACTTCGAGCTCTCGATCGCTGAGGAGTTCCAGGGTTTCGGCAGCGAACGGACTCACGATGGTGCCTTTCGTGGGGGATGAGGCCTGCACGGTGGGGTGCCCGCCGCTCTGGTGAGGACGGAGCCGACCCGGTGTCGGCCGTGCGGCCGGGCCCTCTTGGTGACTCGCAGGTGAGGTGGCGTCGCCCGCGCCGGCGCCGGGAATCCGGGCCAATGCCGGTGGTGCGGGGTAAGGTGCAACAGGTGTTCGGGAGGTGATGCGGGAGGGGCGCGCGGTGCGTGAAGAGGGTCTCCCCGGACCGCGGGCGGCGCGTGGAACAGGCCTTCCGGCCGGTTCCGGACGCGCTCGCACCGCTGGGATTCCCGTCTTCCTGAGGCCCGTCGGGGGCGGCGGGCCGTGCGTGCGGGCCGGATCAGCCGGCCGAGCCACCCCAGCCGCTGTCGTCGCTCGAAGCCAGGACGGTCGGAGCGGCCGCCGAGGCTTCCAGCCGGTGGCTCCTGCCGCCCCAGCCGCTGTCTCCGGCCGAGTCCGCGTGCAGCGCCGCCGTCACGGCCGGATGCGCCGGCGTCGCCGAGGCGGCCTGGGCCACTCCCATAAACGCTCCGAACGCCAGGGAGGCGGCGGCGACAGTAGCGGCGGCTGAACGGAAGGAGGTCATGTGCTCTGCTCCTGTTTCTGAGGTCTGGAATGGAATCCCGAATTCCGATGTGCTCGATCTCCGGTGACTCGAGACTCTCGTGCCGGAAATGGTCCTGGCTATGGATCACGGTGCTCACCAAGCTGCCTTGCAGTAAGACGAACGGTGGACGTAATGCGCATAGAGGACCAAAGTCGGGCGATTGACCCACCCGTGCGGCCCAACGACCGGGAGATCGCCCTCTACCGATGGGTGGCAGGGAACGAGCGGATGGACCCGGTCCGCGCGGCGAGGGAGCTGGGCCTGAGCCGCGACGAGATCGACGCGGCCCTCCTCTCCCTGACGGAACTGGGTCTGCTCAAGGCCGACTTGGACGATGCGGCCCGGCTGCGTCCGGTCGACCCGGACCTCGTGGCCACCGTGGTGACCAACTCCATGGAGGCCGCGATCCGCACTCAGCAGGCCGAACTGCACCGCATCCGCGACCAGTTCGCCGACCTGCGCGGCCACTACCTGGACAGCCTCCGCCGGGTCTCCGTCGGTCTGGAGGTGATACCCAGGCTGGAGGAGGTGCGGGCGGCCCTCAACCGCGCCTCCGAGGACTGCACCGAGGAGATGCTCACCAGCCAGCCCGGCGGGAACCGGGCGCCCGAAGTCCTCCAGGAGGCCCTGGCCCGCGACACCGCGATGCTCTCCCGCGGGGTGCGCATGCGCACGCTCTACCACCACACGGCACGCTTCAACGGCCCCAGCCAGGCCTACGTCGCCATGGCGTCCTCCCTCGGTGCCGAGTACCGCACCGCCCACGAACTGTTCGGCCGGCTGATCGTCTTCGACCGCAAGGTGGCCTTCATACCCGAACGCGGCGACACCTGGGGCGCGGTGATCATCCGGGAACCCTCCGCCGTGCACTACCTGTGCGAGGTGTTCGAGCGGGCCTGGACCCAGGCCGCGCCGTTCTCCGACGCCGAGGCCGACGGCCTGGAACGGGTCGCCAAGGACATCGACCGGACCATCGTGCGGCTGCTGGCGGAGGGCCTGAAGGACGAGACCATCGCCCGTCGCACCGGTATGTCCCTACGCACTGCCCGAAAGCACATCGCCGACATCATGGAGACCCTCGGGGCCGAGAGCCGTTTCCAGGCCGGCGTCCTCGCCGCGCAGCAGGGCCTCCTCGACCACGACAGCCCGGCGGACTGAGCTGCTCCGGCCGCCGTTCCGCCCGGAGCGGCGGGTCGGCTGCCCTTCGGTACCGTGAACCCGTGACTGTCGCGACGCCTACTCCATGCACGATAGTTCCACCACCCGCAGTCAACGGGGCAGATCCCATGGCCCTCTCGTCCCTGCGGCGCTGTGGCGGAAGATCAGCAGGCCCGTCCTTCTCGGATGCTCCGTGCACGACGGATTCGCGCGCACCACGGCACGCGCGGACGACGGGCGCAATGGCGGAGCAGGAGTGGGAGATGGATTTCGAGTCGGCCTCGGTCGTAGGCGGCACCGAACTGGAACGTTTCGTGAGGGACGTGGCGCTGTGCCTGTCGGTCCACCGCGACAGGAGCCCGGCCCTGGTGTGGCCGGACGGTGTCGATGCCGTGGTGGCGCGGGCGGGCCGCGACGAGGCGGACGAGCTCACCTCCGCCCTGGGCAGGGTGCTCGGCGGTGAGGTCGGCAGCTCGTTCGTCGAGCTGCCGTTGGGCGGGCGGAGCGCCGCGAGCGTCGCGGAGACCGATCTGGTGCTCGTGCCGGTGCGCGGCAGCTGCGGCGGCCGGGTCGAGGCCTCGCCGCCCGGACAGGGCGGCGCCGTACTGCAGCACGCGCTGGAGCTGCGGCTGCGGGTGGGCGAGGCGCTGTACGTGCCCCGCGGGTTCGTGTACACGCTGAACGACGTGCACACGCCGTGCACGCTGCAGGTGTTCGCGGTGCACCCGCCGGCTCTCTGACACCCGGGCACGGTCCTGCGGCGCAGCAGGGGGACCGTGATCCCGTGACTACCTTCCGGCCGCCCCGCGGACGACGATCCGTGGGGAAGGAAAGGTGGGTCACATGAAGTTCACTGTGCTGGGGCCGCTCACACTGCACGACGACGGCCCCCGGGTCATACCTTCGGCGCCCAAGACGCGAAGCCTGCTCGCACTGCTGGTGCTCAACGCCGACACCCCCGTCTCGCAGGACATGTGCATGGACGAGCTGTGGCCCGACGAAGTGCCTCCGAGCGCGGTCCAGAGCCTGCACACCCGGGTCCTGCACCTGCGCCAGGCCCTCGCCGCCGCGCCCTCGGTCGGCTCGTTGCGGGCGGCCAAGCAGGTCCTGGTCACGCACAACCGCGGCTACATGCTCCGGCTCGGCGAGGGCGCACTGGACCTGCACGACCTGGAGCACCGGCTGCGCGGCGCACGCCAGGCGGAACTCGCGGGCGACGACCGCAAGGTGTCGTTCGCCCTGCGGGCCGCCCTCGACCTGTGGCGGGGCCCGGTGCTGGGCGACACCCCGGCCGGCCCCCGGCTCCAGCCGCACGTCACCAGCCTGGAGGAGCGGCGCGTCACGCTGCTGGAGAAGTGCACGGCGGCCGAGCTGCGGCTGGGACTGCATCACGAACTCCTCCCCGAGCTACGGAGTCTGACGGTGCGTCACCCTATGCACGAGAACCTGCACGCCCAGTACATGCTGGCCCTCTACCGCTCCGGCCGCGCCGCCCAGGCCCTGGCCGTCTACCGCGCCCTGCGCGACGAACTGGTCGAGCAGGTCGGGATCGAGCCCTCGGAGCGCCTGCGCACCCTGCACGGCGCGATCCTCGCGCAGAGCCCCGAGCTGGCCCTGCGCGACCCCGGGGGCATCGACGGCCTGCCGCCCCTGCTCACCGCGGGCTGAGCAGGGCCGGACCGCCCGCCGCCGTGCCGCGCACCGACGCCAGCAGCCGGCCCTCCACATCGGCCGCCAGCGTCCGCGCCGCCTCCTGCAGATAGAAGTGCCCGCCGTCGAAGGACCTGGTGTCGGCCGGCGTGTCCGTGTAGCGCCCCCACTCCCGCATGACCGGCGCGGTGACGTCCGCGTCCTGCCTCCCGTAGTAGGCGGTGATCGGGGTGTCCAGCACCTCGTCGCCCGCATGGCGCGGGTACGTCTCCATCAGCTGGTAGTCCGCGCGGATCGCGGGCATGACGAACGCCCGGAGCTCGTCGTCGGCCAGCATCCGCGCATCAGTTCCGCCCTGTTCGAGGATGTCGGCCGCCAACGCGGCGTCCCCCTCCAGGTGGCGGGTGCCCACGGGGATCCGGTGCGGCGGCACCATGCCCGAGACGAACAGGTGCGCGAGGCGGATCCCGTGACGGGCCCGCAGCAGCCGCGCCACCTCGTACCCCACCGCCGCGCCCATGCTGTGCCCGAACACGGCCAGGGGCCGGTCCGCCAGCGGCGCGACGGCCGCGGCCACCTCCTCGGCCATCTCGGCCATGTCGGTGACGCAGCGCTCGTGGAAGCGGTCCTGACGTCCCGGATAGCACACCGAGACCAGGTCGAGCGCCGGGGACAGCAGCCCCGGCCAGTCACGGAAGAAGGTGGGCGCGCCGCCGGCGTGCGGCAGGCAGACGAGGGTGGCCTCGGCCGTCGGGGACACGGCAGAGTAGCGACGCAGCCAGGCGTCGCGGCTCGACGGGTCGTCGGTGTGCGGGCTCACGTGGGGTTCCCTCCGGTGTACGGGGCCGCGCCGGTCAGCTCGCCGGTGGGCAGGAGACGCAGGAACGGGACGATGATCGCCGCCGCGGCCAGGGCGAAGACGGCGAACGCGACGGACAGTCCGGCCCCCTGCGCGAGGGCGCCCGCCAGAGCCGAACCCAGCGGCAGCGCACCCCAGCTGAACATCCGCAGGGCGGCCGTGTAGCGCCCCAGCAGGGCGTCGGGGACCAGGGACTGGCCGATGGTGCGCGAGTTGACCGACCACAGGACCCCGCCCATGCCGCCGAGGAACGCCGCACCCGTGTTGAGCACGAGCGACGTGGTCAGCCACGGCGTGGCGACCAGGACCAGGGTTCCGACGAGGTCGGCGAACATCGCCCACTTGCGGCCCAGCAGCCGGTTGACCGGCGTCACCGTCAGCGCGCCGATCACACCGCCCAGGCCGAGCGCGCTCATCAGCACCCCGTACTGGCCGTCGTCGGCGCCCATCGCCCGGGTCGCGGCCAGCGGGATCAGTGCCATCCACGCACCCCAGCAGGCACACATCACGGTGAGCGTCAGCGCCATGGTCCGCAGCACCCGGTTGCCCCACAGGAACGCCAGGCCCGCGCGGATGTCGGCGTGCACGGAGGTGGCCGGCCCGGATGTGCGGCCCGCTGCGGAGAAGACGCCGGCCAGCGGGACCAGGACGAGCGTGCCCACCACATAGGTGGCGGCCGTCGCGCCCAGCGCCGTGGCCGTCCCCGCCGTGAGCAGGGCGGCACCCACCAGGGGACCGGCGAACTGGTTGCACACGGTCTCCGCGCCCGCCATCCAGGCGTTGGCACGCTCCCGCCCCGCCTCCGGTACGGCCGCCGGCACCAGCGACGCGGCCGCGGTGAGCGCGACGACCTCGGCGATCCCGAGCAGTAGCCCGCAGCCGAACAGCAGCCCCACGCCGGCGCCGCCCCGTGCCACCGCCACGACCAGGGCCAGCACCGCGGCCGCCCGGACCCCGTCCGCGATCCACAGCAGCCGCCGCCGGTCGAACCGGTCGACCAGCACACCGATGTGCAGCGACGTCAGCAGCCAGGGCAGGGTGAGCGAGAGGGCCACGGCGGACACGGCCAGCGGGGCGCCGGTGGTCCGGGCGGCGAGGAGCGGGATGACCATCTTGGTCACCCCGTCGGCCAGGTTGGTGACGGCCGTGAAGGCCGTCAGGATCCAGGTGTTGCGGACCCCGGCGAGGCCGGCCCGGTCCGTGGCGCGGGAGGATGCCGCGCGGGGGGACGTCGTCGTCACTCAGGCCTCCGGACGGGTCTGCCGACGGGCGAAGTGCACCAGGGGCTGCCCGTCCTGGTCCGTCTCGGCGTGGACGACCTCGCCGATCACCAGCGTGTGGTCCGCCAGCGGAACGTACTGGGTGACACGGCAGGCCATGGCCGCCACCGCGCCGTCGAGCAGCGGCGCGCCGAACCGTGCGGTGTGCGGAACCCCTTCGAAGCGCTGCGCGGACGGCAGCACCGCGAACCGTTCGGCCAGCCCGCGCAGTCGCCACGGCAGCACGTTCACGGCGAAGCGGCCCGCCGCCCTGATGTTCCCGAGGGTGGTGCTGCCGGTGGCCAGCGACACCAGCAGGGCGGGCGGCCGGTCGGTCAGCGAGAAGACGGCGGTGGCCGTGCAACCGACCGGCACCGCGCCGTCGTAGGCCGTCACGACGGTGACACTGCTGGCGAAGCGGGTCATCGCCTCGCGGAACGCCTCGGGAGCGACCGTGTCGGCGCTCCCGGACGACGGGAGGGCGCGGGCCTCCTCGGTGATCGCTGTCATGATGTCCTCTCTCGGTGGGCGGTGGCTCCGGGTGTCCCGTCGGTGTGCGGCGCCAGCGACCTCCGCAGGGCTCCGCGGTCCGTCTTGCCGTTGGCGTTGAGGGGGAACGAGGTCAGCGGGGTCACCGAGTCGGGGACCATGTAGGCGGGCAGCCGGTCCCGCAGTGCGGCCAGCAACCGGGCCGGGTCCACGCCGTCCCCGGTGCACGCGGCCGCCAGCAGGGTCTCCCCGCCGGGCCCCGGCACCGCCACCACGACAGCGTCCGCGACCCCCGGTCCCTGCCGCAGCGCGGTCTCGATCTCGCCGAGTTCGACCCGGAAACCGCGCACCTTGACCTGCTGGTCGAGGCGGCCGACATGCAGCAGGTTCCCGCCGGAGACGCGCACCCGGTCACCGGTGCGGTACCAGAGGTCCTCGGCCGGCTCGGGCGCCTCCTCGACGACGGTGGCCACCCCGTCCGCGAAGCGCACAAAACGGCCCCTGTTGTCCTCCGGGGCGAGATAGCCGGGGAAACGCTGGACACCGCGCACGCACAGCTCGCCCTCCGGTGCCGGGCGGCCCGTCTCGTCGACGACCAGGTGCTCCAGGCCCGGATAGACAGTGCCGATCGGCACCGTCGCCCCCGAGTCCGCGGCCGGGTCCACGCCGTCCGGTGGCAGCCGGTACTGGGTGCAGCTCAGGGTGAGTTCGGTGGGCCCGTAGAGGTTCTCCACCACGCTCGCGGGCGCGGCGGCCTGCCAGGCGGCGGCCTGCCGGAAGGTCAGCGGTTCGCCACAGAACAGGCTCCACCGCAGGTCCGGCATGCTCCCCGGGGCCAGACCGCGCAGCCGCCCCGCCAGCGAGACCACCGAGGGCACCGAGAACCAGTGCGTGATCCGCTCCCGCACCACGAACCGGGCCGGTGCGAGCAGGTCGTGCGGGCCGGGGACGACGACCGTGCCGCCGGAGGCCCAGGCACCGAACAGGTCGAAGACGGACAGGTCGAAGGTCAGGTCGAAGGTCTGACTCAGCCGGGCCCCCACGCCCAGACCGTAACGCGGGATCACATGGTCCAGGTAGGCCCCCACACTGCGGTGCCGGACGGGCACGCCCTTGGGCACCCCGGTCGAGCCGGACGTGAACAGGATGTAGCAGATGTCGTCCGGGCGCACCGGCCGCACCGCGGGCACCGCGGCCTCCGTGAGCCCCGGGTCCGGGCGGCGGGCGTCGACGGCCACGACCGGTACCGGCAGCGCGGCCCCGGCCTGGTCGCCCTGGGCCAGCACCAGGTCCAGCTCTGCGCGTTCGGCGATCGTGGCGTTGCGGGCCGCCGGGAAGGTGGGATTGAGCGGTACCACCACGGCCCCGAGCCGCTGCACGGCGAGGTAGCCCGCGTACGCGGTGACCGTCCGGGAGGCGAGCAGCCCCACCCGGCGCGGCACCCGCCCGCCGCCGGCGGCCACCAGCGTCCCCGCCAACTGCGCCGCCAGTTGGTCCAGTTCGGCGTAGCGGTACCGCTCGCCGCCCACCTCAAGGGCCACGGCGTCCGGGCAGCGGCCCACCGTCGCGGCGAAGCGGGCGTAAAGGCTCTCGTCAGTCCTCATGGGGGCCGTCCTTCGTCTCCAGTTCCTCGACGGCGTCGACCAGTTCGGCGAACGCCTTCTGCACGACGGCCGGCCGCGGCCGGCCGCGCTCGGCCGAGGCGACCGAGAAGCGCACCGCGCGCGGCAGTTCGGCCCACGCGGCGGCCGCCCGGCGCACCGCCTCGGCATCGGCCCGCCGCGCGTCGCGGCCGGCCGCCAGCCGGTGCCGCTGGTGGCGGGCGGCTGTCCACAGGTCGTCGGCGTGCGCGGCCAGCGCGACCGCGTCCCGGCACAGCCGGTCCGTGATGTGCCGCAGCACCGCGACCGTCCCGTGCACCCAGTGGCCCGCCCCGGCGCCACCCGGCCCGTCCTCGACGGCGGCCCGCTCCAGCCACCGGTAGCCGTCCGCCGCCGGCAGCGGCACCTCCCGGCCGAGCGCGTAGCGGTCCCGGTTGGCCGCCTCCGGGGTCAGGGCGGTGGGCGGCGTCAGCAGCGCGCGCAGCCCGGCGTCGCTCACCAGCCCCTCCCAGGGGGCGTGGGCCCCGTGCGGGGTCAGCGCCTCGAAGGCGTCCCGGACCGCCCACTGTCCGTCGTCCGCCCGGGTGACCAGCAGCCAGTGCGGTGTCTCGCCCCCGCCGTACGAGGGCGACCAGGGCAGATGGCGGGTGTTGCCGACGGCGAGCACCCGCCCCCGGCGCCGCGACTCCGCCAGCAGCGCCTCGCGCGCCGCGTCCCAGGAGCCGGCGCCGCGATAGGCGAGCCCGAGCCCCTCGCCGTCCACGTCGACCCGGTCGTGGTGGGTGAACGCCAGCGTTCCCTCGGTCGGGTCGGTCCGCACCGACAGCCCTACGGCGTCGGCCAGTTCGGCTCCGGCGTGCGGGCGGTCCGGCTCCAGGTAGGAGACCAGGGCCGCGGTGTAGCAGCTCAGTTCGGGGGCGGTGGTCATGGGGCCTCCGGTTCGGTGCGGGGCGCGGGCAGGGGGGCGTAGGCACAGCTCAGCGGGACGGAGGCGTGCCGGCGCAGGCTCACCCAGCGGTAGCCGCTCCAGGCGCCGCGCGTGGCGGGCAGAGGCACGTCGATGGCCCACGGGCGGCCGGACAGGCCGGTGCCCGCGGCCTTCACACAGGCCTCCTGCACGGTCCACATCCAGGCGAACTCCCAGGAACGCCGCTGCTCCGGCAGCCGGTTCAGCTCCTCGGCGTGCTCCCGGGCGCAGCGGCGCACCAGGGAGTCCGACAGGTCCTCCGGCGCGTGCTGCACATCCAGGCCGACCTCCTGGTCCAGGGCCGCGCACGCCGCGACCGCGTCCCCGTCGTGACTGACACTGACCCCGATGCGGGGCCAGCCGGCGAGCCGGGGGCGGCCGAGCCGGGTGTGCACCACCTCGGCGTCGCGAGCCTCGGGGAACCGCGCGGCGAGCAGCCCGCGCAGCGCCCGGCGGGCCGTGAGGTGCTCGCGGGCTCGTGCGCCGGGCAGGTGTGCGGCGGCGGTCAGGTCGTCGTCGGTGAGCCGGCCCTCGGGCGGGCAGCCGTGCGCGAGCATCACCCACACCCCGGGGGCGGCCCGGGTCAGCAGCGGAGTCGTCATGGCGCCAGTCCGTCCAGCACGCTCGGCAGCCGGTCCGCGACGGTGTCCAGGACGACCTCGGTGGCACCGCCGCCGATGCCGAACAGGGCGGCCTCGGAGCGCAGTTGCTGGATGCCGCCGGCGGCGAAGCCGTCCGCTCCCTGCAACTGGGCGCACACGGTAAGGACGTGATCGACGGTCGTTCCCGAGGCGGCCTTGAGGACCGCGGCCGCGGCACCGTCGTGGCCGTCCGCGACCGCGTCGCGCGAGGTCGTCCACAGTGCGTGCAGGGCCGCGGTGCGCACCGCGCACCCGGCGAGCCGCTGCCGTACCGCGGGATGCCGGTCCAGGGGTGTGCCGTCCACCTCCCGGCGGGCCAGATGGCGGGCCGTCTCGGCGACCACCCGGCGGCACAGCTCGACGCCCCAGGCCGCCGAGGCGAGCCGTTCGACGGCGATGTGCCGGGCGAACAGGGCGAGTCCGCGGCCCGGACGGCCCAGCAGGTGCTCCCGCCCGAGCCGTACGTCCTCGAACGCGACATGGCCGACCCCGGAGCCCGTGAACAGCGGGGTGTCCGCCGGGCGTACCGTCACCCCTGGCGCGTCCAGGGGCACGAGCACCCAGGTGAAGCTGGTGAAGTGCCGGCCGGGGCGGTGCCGGGCGAGTACCAGCGCGTGGTCGGCCGTGGTGGCCGAGGTGACCCAGCGCTTGGTGCCGTCCACCGTGAGGTCCCCGTCCCCGGTCCCGTCCGGGATCCGCACGCGGGTGCCGAGCGCGGCCAGGTCCGACCCGGCGCCCTCGTCGGTGGCCGCGAGCGCCAGCAGTGTCTCGCCGTCGAGCGCCGACCGCAGCACCTTCTCGGCGAGCGGGCTCGACGCCGCGTCGGCCAGGAGCGGCACGGCCGTGGCCCACTGCACCAGCAGCGCGAGCACCAGGCCCTGCGGGCCCCGGGCGTCGGCCTCGCCGAGCAGGCGTCTGAGCAGCACCGGGTCCAGGCCGCCCGCCGCACCCCGCGGATACAGGCGCCGTACGACGCCCTCGTGGGCGAGCGCCGAGACGACGCCACGGGCGTCCGTGCCCGGCGGCAGGACGGCCTGTGTCTCAGGCATAGCGGACCTCCGGGTCGAGCAGGGCCAGCCTGCCGTCCGCCAGATGCAGCCGGTCGTTGCCGTAGTTCAGCGCGGCCGACCGCAGGTCGCGCAGCGCGCGCTCCAGGCCGGTGGGCGAGTCCTTGAGGTAGCCGTGGCGCAGGCCGACCGCGGTGACCAGGTCGTCGACCGCCAGGTGGCACTGCTCGGACGCGGTGATCTTGAGGGCGTTGAGCAGGAGCTGCTGCCGGGGATGCGAGAGGTCCGTGCCGCTGTCCGCGCCGCGGGCGACCAGGGCCGCGGTGTGGCGCAGCATCGCGTGTACGGTGTCCAGCCGCTGGCGGGCCGTGGACAGCCGGGTCAGCAGGAGTTCGGACGTGAGGTCGGCCCGTCGCCGCCCCGGGCCGCCGCGGAGCACGGACAGCGCCCGCGCCAGCGCACCGCTCGCCGTGCCCAGCCAGGCGGCCGACCAGCCCACGTGGGCCAGCGGACCGAAGGTGTTCACCGCGATCTCGCGGAACCGGCCGTGCGCGCCGACGACCTGGTGCTCCGGGACGCGGCCGGTCAGCCGCAGCGGCACGCTCTGGCTGGCCCGCATGCCCATCGGGTTCCAGCCGCCGCAGGGCGTCACCTCCAGCTGGTCGCGGGCCGCGAAGACCAGCGACACCTCGCCGTCCGAGCGGGCGCCGGGGGAGCGCATCGTGATGAGGTAACCGTCCGCGTGCAGCCCGCCGGTGACCACGGGGGCGAACCGGTCGACCGTCAGCCATCCTGGTTCCGACGCGAGTTGAGCCTGCGCGGTGAGCAGATGGCCGCCCTTGCCCTCCTCGGTCGTCACGGAGGCGAGGTACATCTCTCCGGCCGCGATCCGCGGCAGGAGCTCGTCGGCGAGCCGTTCGCCGGCGTGGTCGACGATGCCGGCCACCTGCTGGCAGTGCATGGCGAACACCATCGCCACGGACATGTCCGCACGGCCCAGTGCGATGGTCACGTCGATGAGGTCGTTCACGTCGCCGCCCGGTCCGCCGTGGCGGGTGGGCACCATCAGGCCCAGCAGCCGGGGCCGCAGCGCGTTCAGTACGGCGACGGGGAACTCCGCCGTCTCGTCGCTCTGGGCCGCGTGCTTCTCGGCGACCGCGCACGCCTCGGCGATGTCGCCCTCGAGTTCGCGCACGAGGGCGGAGGCGGTCGCCGCGCGGGCGGTCACGCCGCCTCCGTAGCGTCCGCCGCGACAGCGGTCAGGGCGGGCCGCAGCGCCGCCCACAGGTTGCCGGCGGTCCGGAACGTCTCCTCGACCAGGGCCTCGTCCGGCAGCGGTGCGCCGAAGGTGTCCTCCAGCGCGAACATCAACTCGATGGCCTGCATGGAGTCCAGGCCCAGCTCGCGCAGCGGGGTCTCGGCCGTGATCGGGTCGCCGTGCAGGAACGGAAGGAACGGCCTGAGGGTCTCGGTGAATCGGGTGTCCATGGTGGACAGGTCCTTTCGAAGGGGGTGTACGGAAGCAGGGGGTGTACGGAACGCAGGAGGTGTACGGAACGCGGCGGGTGACACGGCCCGCAAGGGGGTGCGGGTGTGTGCTCAGCGGCCGGTGGCCGCCGGAGGCGAACTGCTGACCAGGGAGCAGAGGTCGTCGATGCGGCAGAGGCGTTCGGGCACCAGGTCCTCGGGGGCGAACTCGACGCCGAAGAGCTGCTCCAGGCGCTCCACGATCTCCACCATGCGCAGCGAGCCGAACTCGGGGAACCGGTTCAACTCCCCTTCGTCCAGCAGGTGTTCGGCGACGTTGAGCACCGAGGCGACGGTGGCGCGCACCACCGCCCGGGGCGACGGATCCGGGCCGGCACCGGCGGGCCCCGCCCCGAACACCTCGCCGTCCGCGCGCAGCGCCTCGCCGGCACGGGCCAGCACCCCGAGGGGCTCCGCCCGGCCGCGGGCCACCCGGCGGTAGGCCAGGTAGGCGTGCTCGACGACGCCGTCCCAGCGCTCCAGGTGCTCGCGCACCCGCGGCGACAGGGTGCCGGCCGGTCCCTGGGCGGCGGCGTAGGCGGCGTGCAGGTGCCGGGAGCGGGCCAGCAGCCAGGTCTCCAGCGTGAACCGCTCCAGGGCCGCGACCCGGTCGCCGTGCTCCGCGTAGGCGCGCAGATACTCGGTGATCACCGCTTCGTCGGGCCGGACGTACACCGCTTCCGGAGCGGGGCCGAGGGCGCGGGGCACGAGCCGTACGGTGTCCACGCCGCCCGGGATGTCCGCCAGTACCTGGGCCAGCCGGTCGCGGGTGAGCCGGTGGCGCAGCGGCCGGGCCCGTCCCCACTGGGTGTCGTTGTGGTAGGCGTCGACGACCGTCACGTCATCGCCCGCCGCCTCGACCAGGAAGCTGTGCTCGACGTGCTTGTGCCCGTAGTAGGGCACCCAGGGCAGGTGGTAGGCGTCGGCGACGACGTACAGCGAGGTCGTCGTGCCCGCCGCCTCCCGGCCCGGCACGGCGTGCCGGCGCTCGGTCACGGTCAGGCCAAGTGCCTCCTCGGCGGCGGCGAGCTGGGCGTCGGGCGTCGGCTCGACCGTGGGCAGGGCCGTCGCGTCCGCCGCCGTCGGCCGGAAGTGCAGCCGGGCGCCCAGGCGCAGGTGGGTGCCGGGGCCGTGGTGCCGGTCGGCCAGCACGGCGAGATTGGCCTGGAGGCAGTCCAGTGCCTCGGCCCGCACGGACGCCTCCGCCTCCCCGGGCGCGGCCGGGCGGACCTCCGTCTCCGTACCGACGGCGGTCACAGCGCACCCCCGATCGGCGCACCGGCACCGGCCACGGCACCGAGGGGTCCTCGCGTCCGTTCGCCGACCAGCGGCAGCGCGCTCATCGCGGCGCGCAGCCCCGCCGGGTCCGGGTCGCGGTCCGACAACTCCCCGGCGAGCAGCTGCTGATAGGCGCCGAGGTCGAGGTACCCGTGGCCGCTCAGGCACACCAGCACACCGCGCTCCGCTCCGTCCTGGCCGCCCTGGCAGGCCAGTCGCGCCGCCACCGCGAGCGCATGGCCCGACTCGGGGGCAGGCAGCACCATCTCGTGCACCGTGAACAGCCGGCCCGCCTCCAGCGCGTCCACCTGGCCGACGGCGACCGCGTCCACCCGGCCGGAGTGCCGGAGGGCGGAGACGACCTTGGCGGCTCCGTGGTACCGCAGGCCGCCCGAGTGCGAGTCGGGGATGCGGTACTCGCTGCCGATCGTGTACATCGCCTCGCGCGGGCCGGTCCCCGTCGCGTCCGTCTTGTCGTACGCGTACACGCCCCGGCTCAGTTTCGGCGACGCGGCGGACTCGGCGGCCACCAGCCGTGGGGGACGCCGGCCCGCGCTGCGCGCGGAGGCGAAGAACGGCAGGGCGATGCCGCCGAAGTTGGATCCGGCGCCGACCGCGCCCACCACCGCGTCCACCTCGGCGTCCTGGGCGGCGAGCTGCTCCTCGCACTCCAGCCCGATCACCGACTGGTGCAGGATGCTGTACGTCTCACCGCTGCCGATGCAGAAGGCGGCGCCCTCTCGGCCCCTGGCGTACTCGACGGCCTCCCCGATGGCGAGGGTCAGACTGTTGCCCCGGCTGCCGTCGTCCGCCGCCGCGACCTCGGTCAGGCCGCTGGGACTCGCGTGCACCTCGGCGCCCAGCAGCCGCATCAGCACGCCCCGGTAGGGCTTCTTCGCCAGGCTGGAGCCGACCATGAACACGGTGCAGCGCAGCCCGAACATCGCACAGGCCGCGGCGAGCGCGGTGCCCCACTGCCCGGCACCGGTCCCGGTGACCAGTTCGCGCACACCGGCGCGCTTGTAGTAGTACGCCTGGGCCAGCGCGGTGTTGAGCTTGTGGCTGCCGGAGACGTTCCCGCCCTCGTACTTGACCCAGACCGGCACCCTGGCCCCGATCGCCGCCTCGAAGCCCCGGGCCCGCCACAGCGGGGTGGGGCGGAACGAGCGGTAGGCGTCGGCCACTTCCTGCGGGATGTCCCAGAACTCGCGTGTCTGCAGGCTCTGCCGCACCAGCTCCATGGGCAGGTTGATGTGGACGCCGGAACCGGCGGCGGTGCCCTCCGGCGGCAGGTCCTCGGGCAGCGGCTCGTCCAGGTGCGGCAGCACACTGCGCCACCGCGTGGGCACGGCGGTCGCTCCCGTCCCGGGCTCGCGTGCGCTCGCCCCGCTCATCGCGCGGTCTCCGCGGCCGTGGCCACCAGCGCGGTCAGGTCGGCGACGGTGCTGAAAGTGCGCCCGACGAACAGGTCGTCGGGCAGGGCGATCCCGAGGTCCTCCTCCAGACGGATCAGCATGCCGAGGAACCCCAGGGAGTTGACCTTCAGCAGCGGTCCGTTGAGCGGTTCGTCGTCGGATATCGTCCGTGGGTCGACGGACAGCCGCGACTCGGTGACGACCAGGCGGCGCACCGCCTCGCCGATCCGTGCGCGGTCGGGCGCCCCGGGCGGGACGGCTGCGGAGGATACGGAAGCGTCGGTGGACATGTGCTGAGCCCTTCTCGGGGAGTGGGGCACCGGAGCTGCGCGATCACTCATCGGCGCAGGGTGCCGTTGGCGGAGACGACCCACTGGCGGGTCAGCAGGGAGTCCAGCGCGACCGGCCCGCGCACATGCAACCGGCCGGTGGAGATGGACAGTTCGGGTCCCAGGCCCATGGTCGGGCCGTCGTGCAGGCGCAGTGACCCGTTGACGATCACGGCGGCCGCGTCCACCGCCCCGGTGTACGCCGCCACCGCGGCCGGGTCGCCGGCGACGATGCCCTCGGTGTGCGCCGAGCCGTACCGGCGGACATGGGCGACGGCCGTGTCGAGGTCGTCGACGACGAGGACACCGAGCGACGGCTCCAGGACCTCGCGCCCGAAGTCATGGGCGGCCAGCGGCTCCTCGCGGACCCGGGCCGCGTCCGGGGACGTCCCGTCGGCGTCCGGCGCGGCGTCCGGTGCGGCGTCCGGTGCGGCGGACAGCGCCGGATCCAGGCGCAGGGTCACCGGGCCGCCCTGGCCGCGGGCCGCCGCGCGCAGCAGTGTCGCGAAGTCCTCGGCGACGCCCCGCTCCACGAGGACCAGCTCCAGCGCGTTGCACGCCGTCGGTTCGCTCAGCTTGCTGTTGAGCGCGATGTCGACGGCCAGTCGCAGATCGGCGCTGGAGTGCACGAACAGGTGGTTCACCCCGCCGCCGCTGGCGATCACCGGGATGGACGTGGCCGTACGGCAGTAGTCGATGAGTGAGGGGCTGCCCCGGGGGATCAGCACGTCGACGACGTCCGGCCGGGACAGCAGCCAGCGCAGCTGCGAACGGTCCGGGTCGTCCACCACGGTCGCCAGCGCGCCCGGCAGACCGGCGAGTTCGGCCGCCCTGCGGACGGCGATGCCCAGTTCCGCGTTGGTCGCCGCGATCTCCTTCCCGCCGCGCAGCAGTACGGCGTTGCCGGTGGCCACGCAGAGCAGGGCGCCCTCGATGGTGGCGGTCGGCCGGGCCTCGTAGACCATGAGCACCACGCCGAGCGGCTTGGCGATCTGCCGGCGGCTGCCCCACTCGCCGATCGGCAGCTCGGGGCCGGGCGCCGTGGCCGCCGGGAGGGCGTCGTACACGTCGTCGGCCAGCCGGGTGAGCAGGTCCAGGTGGGCGTCGGTCAGCCGCAGCCGGTCGACGAGCGTGGGCGGCATGCCGCGCCGCTCGGCCGCGGCGACGTCCTGTTCGTTGGCCTTTCGGATCTGCGGCCACCGGACCGTCAGCTGGTCGGCGAGGCGGCGGCAGTAGTTCCGGTAGGCCGGGTCGCCCACGGCGGGTGCCTGGGCGCGGGCCTCGCGTGCCGCGAGGGCGGCTTCTTCGATCATGATTCCCTACCACATGAATTGGCCACCGTCGACGATCAGCTTCTGGCCCGTGATGTAGGCGCTGCGAGCGCTCACCAGGAACTCCAGGGCATCGGCGATCTCGTCGGTGGAGGCGATACGTCCTTGGGGGATCTGGCGCAGTACGGACTCCCGGGCCGCCGGGTCGTCCAGCGCGAAGCGGTCGACGACCTCGGAGGTCCAGGTGAAGCCCGGGATCAGGCAGTTGACGCGGATGGCGGGCGCCAGCTCCAGCGCCAGACACTTGGTCAGGTGGAGCAGCCCCGCCTTGCTGGCGCAGTAGCCGGCCCCGTCGGTGCGCGGCCGGATGCCCGTCGTCGCACCGATGTTGACGACGGTGCCGCCCTGCCCGGCGGCCAGCATGTGCGGGACGACGGCGTGGGTGAGGTGGAAGGCTCCGGACAGGTTGGTGTCGAGGACCCGTCGCCACTCGGCGGGGGTGCTCTCCAGGAACGGCTTGTCGATGTTGATACCGGCGTTGTTGACCAGCACCCGGGGCGCACCGTGTTCCTCGACGACCGCGGCCACGGCACGGGCCACGGCGTCCGGATCGGCGACGTCCACGCGCAGGGTGTGCACGGCCGGCCCCAGGTCGGCCGCCGTCTTGCGGGCCGCTTCCTCGTTCGAGGCGTACAGCGCCACCACACGGTGGCCCGTCCGCACCAGCCGCTCGGACAGGGCCCGGCCGATGCCGCGGGTGCCGCCGCTGACGACGGCCGTGGGAGTGTCCCGGTCCTGGCCCGTCGGAGCGGACTCGTCGGGGGCCGCCTGAGCGGTGCCCGCCGGGGCCGGCGCGGTGCTCATGTCTCCTCCGCCCCGGCCAGGACCTTCGCCCGGTCCACCTTGCCGGTGGCGCCCAGCGGCAGCTCCGCGCGCACCTCGATGGCCTCCGGCACCATGTAGGCGGGCAGTCTGGTCCGCAGCGCGGCACGGACCGACGCGGCGAACCCCGCGGAGTCCACCGGCCCGTCCGGCACGACGTGCGCGACCAGTCGTTCCCGGCCGGAGGGGCCGCGGCCGACACCGACGACGGCGCCCCGGACCTGCTCCAGGCCGCGCAGGACGACCTCGATCTCCTCGGGCTCGATACGGAACCCGCGGATCTTGACCTGCCGGTCGACCCGGCCCACGAAGTACAGCTGGCCGTCCCTGCGGGTGACCAGGTCACCGGTGCGGTAGAAGACACCCGTACGTCCCGGGAGCCGTACGAAACGCTGGGCGGTCAGGTCGGGCCGGTTGAGATAGCCGCGGGCGACGCAGACCCCGCCGAGATGGAGCTCGCCTGTGGCGCCCGCGGCGGCCTCCCGGCCGTCCTCGTCGAGCACCACCGCCTCGTGGCCGGGGACACAGGTGCCGATGGGCACCTGGTCGCCGCCGTTCCAGCCCTGCCGGATCCAGTAGCGGGTGGCGGCGATGACCGCCTCGGTCGGGCCGTAGCCGTTGCACAGCGGGATGTGGCCCAGCGGGCCGGACGCCCACCGGCGCACCACGGCGGCACTCGGCGCCTCCCCGCCGAAGAAGATGCCGCGCAGTCCGCCGATCGCCGCCTGCTGGGAGGCGCTCAGCTCCTCGCCGAAGAACGTCTCGAAGTAGGCGGTGGTGCAGCCCACGTAGGTGACACCGTGTGCCCGCACCCGCTCGAACAGCTGCGGACCGGTCCACAGCGCCCGGCCGCGCAGCACCACGGTGCCGCCGGCGACCAGTCCCGCCCACATCTCCATCACCGTGGCGTCGAAGGCGGGCGCGGAGAAGGACAGCAGCACGTCGTCGTCGGCCAGGCCGTAGGCCTCCACGGCTCCCGTGAGATGCGCGGCCAGCGGACCGTGGGCCACGCACACGCCCTTGGGGGCGCCGGTGGAGCCGGAGGTGTAGATGACGTACGCGAGGTCGTCACCGCCGGGCCGGTGCCCGCCGGCCGCCCCGCCGGTCTCCATCAGTGTGGCGACGTCCAGGACGGGCACGCCGCCCGGCTCCGGGCCGCCGGCCGGGCTTCCCGTGTCCAGTACGGCCGGTGCGCCGGTGTCCGCCAGCACGTGCCGCAGGCGCTGCGCGGGCCAGGCCGGGTCGAGCGGTGTCCAGGACATGCCCGCCAGCCACACGCCCAGCACCGCGGTCATGAACCGTTCGTTGCCCGGCCCGAGCACGGCCACGGTGTCGCCGGGCGCACCACCGCGCGCGGCCAGCTCCCGGGCCACGGCTTCGGCCCCGGCCCACAGCCCGCGGAAACTCAGCCGGGCGTCACCGCAGATCACCGCGGTCCGCTCCGGGCGCCGCCGGACCTGTTCCTCGATCAACTCCACCGTTGTCGTCATGACGTTGCCTCCGTATCGGGTCCCGCCGGCCCGCACGCGTCCCCGTCGAGGTGCGCGGCCAGCGCACGGATGGTCGGCCGGCGGAAGAAGTCGGCGATGGTCAGGGACCTGCCGGTCGTCTCCCGCAGGGAGCCCACGAGCCGCAGCACGTCGAAGGAGTTGCCGCCGAGGGCGAAGAACGACTCGTCCGGGCCGCCGGGTTCGGCGCTCAGCAGGTCGGCCCACAGGGCGCGGACCATGGCCTCGGTGCCGGTCGGCTCCCAGCCGGGCACCGGCCCCCCGCCCGCCACGGCGCGCAGCGTGCCCGCCTCGAAGGCGGCCAGCAGGGCCTTGCGGTCGACCTTGCCGTTGGGGGTGAGCGGCACCGCGTCGATCGCCCGCACATGACGGGGGATCATGTACGACGGCAGGGCGCTCTCCAGGTGCGCACGGATCTGCCGTTCGTCCGGCGCCGTCCCCGGTTCCGGCCGGACGAACAGACACAGGGCCGCCTGTTCGCCGGTGCCGTGCACGGCGGCCGCCGCCGCGGCGACCTCCGGCAGCCGCTGCGCCGTGCTCTCCAGCTCACCGAGTTCCACCCGGTGCCCGCGCACCTTGACCTGGGCGTCACGCCGGCCGAGGAAGACCAGGGTGCCGTCCTCGGCCAGCAGCGCCAGGTCACCCGTGCGGTAGACCCGGGCACCGCTGCCGGGGGCGGCGCCCGGCGCGGGCAGGAAGCCGGCCTCGGTGCGCTCGGGATCGTTGATGTACCCGACGGCCGGGCACACACCGCCCAGGAACAGCTCGCCCACCGCGCCCGGCGGCACGTCCCGGCCGTCCGCTCCGAGGAGATGGGCGTCCACGCCCGGCACCGGACGGCCGATCGGCACGTGGTCGTGCGCGGGCAGCCGGTCACCGCGCACCACGTGCCAGGTGACCGCGGTGGTCTCGGTCGGCCCGTAGAGGTTGACCAGTTCGCGCTCCGGGTCCTCGGCCAGCAGCCGTCGCACCCTGCCGTCCAGGTGCAGCTGCTCACCCGAGACACAGACGAACCGCACCGTCGGCAACCGCAGTCCGGCCTCGGCCACCGCTCCGGAGAAGGCGCCCACCACGGCGACGGGCAGGTACAGGTGCGTCAGCCGCTCCCGCTCGGCGATCTCCGCCACCGCGCCCAGATCCCTGCGGTCCACCGCGCCGAGCCCGAAGACCGTCCCGCCACAGGCGAGGGTCGGGAAGATCTCCTGGTAGGAGACGTCGAAGCCGAGCGGCGCGAACTGCAGGAAACGTGTGCCGGGTCCCATGCGCAGCTCGCGCAGCTGCCAGCGCAGCAGGTTCACCAGCGGGTCCTGACCCATGTGGACGCCCTTGGGACGGCCCGTGGAGCCCGAGGTGAACATGACGTAGACCGGGTCGGAGCCGTCCGGGAGGTCCGGCTCGGGCCGGCCCGTCCCCTCTTCCTGCAACCGCCGGGCGGTGGCGTACGGCCGCTCCCCGGCTGCCACCGGCCGGTCCCCGATGACGAAGCGGCACCCGGACTGCTCCAGCATGTAGGCGAGCCGCTCGGCGGGCAGCGAGGTGTCGACGGGCAGATAGGCGGCACCGCACCACAGCACGGCGAGCATCGCCACCACCGTGTCCGGGAGCGAGGCCGGCACGACACCCACGGTGTCGCCGCGTCGCACTCCGCGCGCCGCCAGCGCGGCGGCCGCGCGCGCGGTGCGCTCGCGCAGTTCCGCGTACGTCGTCCCCGGGGCGCCGGGCTCGGTCACCGCCACCTGGCCGGGGTGGCGGCGGGCCGCGTCCAGGACCAGGCCCAGCAGACCGTGCTCGGTCTCCGCGTCGGCGGCGGCCCCGAGGCGCAGGGCCCGTGCCACCTGGCCGGTGCGGGGGGCGAGCTCGGCGAGCAGGGTCCCGGTCCGCGTGGCCGGCGCCTCGACCGCGCGCAGCAGCAGCTCCTGGAACTCCGCCAGGAACCGCCGCGCGTACGACTCCGGCAACAGATCCTCGTCGTAGTCCAGTTCGATCCGCAGGCCGTCCTCGACCGGGGTGGCGCCGAGCCAGAGGTCGAACTTGGCCGAGCCGTTGTCGACGATCTCGACGCGCCCCTCGATCCAGGGCACCGGCGACACCCGGGTGCGCAGTTCGTCCTGCATGGCGAACATGCACTGGAAGACGGGGTTGCGGTTGCTGCCGCGGTCCACCGCGGTGCGCTTCACCAGGGCGTCGAAGGGCACCGACTGGCGGGCCCGGGTCTCCCGCACCGTCGCCGACACGGTGCGCAGGTGCTCGGCGAAGGGCATGTCACGGGCGGGCAGCGCCATCGGCAGTGTGTTGACGAAGAAACCGCACAGCCGGTGCGAGGCGACGGTGCGCCGGGTCGCGAAGGGGCTGCCGACGATGACGTCCGGGTTGCCCGAGTAGTCCCCGAGGAGCAGGGCGTAGCAGGCCAGCAGCACGGCGTACGGCGTCGTGGCCGACTCCCGTGCCGCCCGCTCCACCCGGCTCCGCCGGTCGCGCGACAGCAGCACGCTCAGCCGGGCGGCACGGAACCGTGTGTCCTGCGGGCGGCCCGGGACGGGGTAGAGGGTGGTGGGCGCCACGCCCGTCAGGGTCTTCGCCAGCGCGTCGGCCTCACCGGCGGCCTCCGCCGCCTCGGCGGCCTCGCGCTGGGCGCGCAGTTCCGCCACCAGCCACCGCTCGCGCTCCTCGGGCCGGGCGTCCTGCGCCGTGTCCGCGGCCGTCCGGCCGGCGGCCAGCCGGTACCCGTCGCAGATCTCGTCGACCAGGACCCGTACCGACACGCCGTCGCTCACCGTGTGGTGCACGGTCGCCAGCAGGGCCGTCCGGTCACCGCCCGCGTCCACGCCGGCCACCAGCTGGAACCGGCACAGCGGCGCGCTGCCCAGGTCGAGCGGCAGCCGGACGAACTCCTCGGTGCGGGCGCGCAGGAACGCCTCCCACTCCGCGGCGGGACCCTCGTGCCGGACGAGCTCCAGCGGGACCTCGCCGGGCGCGGCCAGGCGTGCCCGCGGCACCCCGTCGACCATGCGGAAATCGGTGCGCAGCGCGGGCTGGAGCCGTACCAGCCGCTCCAGCGCCGAGCGCATGGGGCCGGCCTCCACCGCGCCGTCGAAGACGATACGGAAGCTGTTGTTGTAGAGGTCCTTGCGGGAGGCGGCCTCCTGGACGAACAGCAGATCGCGCTGCGATGCCGTCACCGGTATCGAATCGTCGTACTCCACCATCTTCGGCTCCTGCCGGTTCTGGTCGCGTTTACCGGAGGACACCGCTGTTCCACCGGCTGATGAAGTCCGCGAGGTCCCCGACGGTGACGATCTCGGCGAGGGCGTGCGGGTCGATCTCCTGGGTCTCGTCGGCCGCGAGGTCGGCGATGACGCGCAGCAGGAGGAGGGAGTCCACGCCGAGCGCCACCAGTTCACTGGTCTCGTCCATCGGCTGGTCACCGACCCGCCTGGCGATGCACGCCACAACGCTTTCGGTGGCTGTCATGGGATACGCCCTTTCTGCAGGCTCCGGCGTCGGACATCAGCACAGCAGCCGGTCCTAACGATCCGGTCCTCGACGGCTACCGAAGCGCTGGTCACGAGGCACGGCACGGCCCCGACCAGCCTCGCTAGCGCGTCGGTAGCCGAAGGTGAGCCGATTGTCAGAAGCCGGTGGTGAGCTGACTGCGCATCCCGCCACCCCCCTTTCCGCCTCCTGGCGGCCCGGCGGTGCGCGTCCTCGCCCGAACCCGGCGCACCGCCGCCGGAACAGGCAGATCGGAGAGCTGAATTGGCAACCCATCCGCATGTGATCCCGCAGGCGGCGGCCGACGCCGCCGGACCCCGCGGTCTGGTGCACGGTCTGCTCGACGCGGCCGCGGCCGACGCCCCCGACCGGCCCGCCGTGCGGGACTCCACCGGAAGCTGGACCTACGCCCAACTCGCCCACCACAGCAGGGCGTTCGCCAGCTGGCTGGCCGCCCGCGGGGTGCGCCCCGGCGACCGGCTGCTGGTCCAGCTGCCCAGCAGCCGCCACCTGGCCGCCATGTTCTACGGCACCGTGAGCCGCGGTGCGGTCTTCGTGCCCGTGAACCCCGCGATGAAGCCCTTCCATCTGCGCTCCGTCGCCGCCGACGCCGAGCCGGCCCTCGTCCTGACGGACACGGCGGGCGTGGCCCGCCTGCGAGCCGTCACCACCGCACCCGTCCACGACGTGACGGAGGTGTGGGCGACACCGGAAGCGGAGCCCGCTCCGACGGCCGGGTCGGAGGTGTCGGCGGGCGTGGTGGCGGCTTCTGGTGTGGTGGAGGCGGGGGCCGGTTCGACGGCCGGGCGGCAGCTGCTGGCGGCCTCCGATGTGGCGGAGGCGGAGCCTGCTTCGATCGCCGGGTCGGAGGTGTCGCCGGGCGTGGTGGCGGCCTCCGATGTGCCTGCTTCGATCGCCGGGGCGGAGCTGGCGGCGGACCCCGTCGCGCCCTCCGACGTGGCGACGCTCATCTACACCTCGGGCAGCACCGCGGCCCCCAAGGCCGTGGTCTGCCCGCACTCCGCGGTGGTGTTCGCCGCCGAGGCCCTCGTCCACGCGCTCGGCTACCGGGCGGACGACGTCGTGTTCTGCCGGTTCCCCATGTCCTGGGACTACGGCCTCTACAAGGTCCTGATGACCTGCATCGCCCGCTGCGAGATCGTCCTCGCCGACGGGGAGTCCGACTTCACGCTGCTGCGCCGCATGCGCGAGACGGGCGTGACCGTGGTGCCCATCGTCCCCTCCCTGGCCTCCATGATCGTCGGCCTGGCCCGCCGGGACACCGGCGACCGGCCGCCGGTGCGCCTGTTCACCAACACCGGCGCCGCCCTGCCCGCCGCCACCATCACCGCCCTGCGGGACCTGTTTCCCGGCGCGCGCGTGGTGCGCCAGTACGGGCAGACCGAGGCCAAGCGGATCACCGTGATGCCCGCGGAGGAGGAGCTGGAACGCCCGGACAGCGTCGGCCGTCCGCTGCCCGGCACCGAGGTGCTGATCCTCGACGAGGCGGGCCGGCCGCTGCCACCCGGCGAGACGGGCGAGATCGTGGTGACCGGACCGCATGTGATGAGCGGTTACTGGCGCAACCCGGAGGCCACCGCACGCAGTTTCCGGCCCGATCCGGCCGGCCGCGGACTGCGCCTGCACACCGGTGACTACGGCAGCCTCGACGCGGACGGCTACCTGTACTTCCAGGGCCGCCGCGACGACATGTTCAAACGCAAGGGCTTCCGGATGAGCACCGTCGAGATCGAGAGCGCGGCGCTCGACATCCCCGGGGTGCGGGCCGCCGCGGCGCTGCCGCCGGACGACCGGCACGACCTGACGCTGTTCGTGGAGAGCGACCTGAGTCCCCGCACGGTCACCCGAGAACTGATGCAACGCCTGGAGGTCGCCAAGATGCCCGCCGAATGCCGGGTCCTGTCCGAGTTCCCGCTCACGCCGCACGGCAAGAACGCCCGCCGGGAACTGGCCCAACTGCTCGAAGTGGGCCGGCGATGACCGGCCGGACGGGCCACCAGGAGCTGGCCGAACAGTACGGAACCCCGCTCTACGTCTACGACCTCTCGCGCGTGCGCGCCGCGCGCCGTGACCTGTTCGGCTGGCTGCCCGAGGGCGTCGAGGTCTACTACGCCTTCAAGGCCAACCCCCACCCCGAACTGGTACGGGCCCTGCGCGAGGGCCCCGGCCCCGGCTGCCGGGCGGAGATCAGCTCGACCGGTGAACTGGCCACCGCCCTGGAGGCCGGCTACGCCGGCGGTGACATCCTCTACACCGGTCCCGGCAAGACCCCGGGAGAGCTGCGGGAGGCCGTAGGCAACGGCGTCGGCCTGTTCTCCGCCGAGTCCCTCACCGACCTGGAGCACATCGGCGAGGCGGCGGCCGGGAGCGGGGTGGTCGCCGACTGCCTGCTGCGGATCAACAGCGCCACCGCCAGCGCCGCCAGCGGCGTCCGGATGACCGGTAAGGCCAGCCAGTTCGGCATCGACAGCGAGGACCTTCCCGGACTCGCCGCCGCGCTGAAGGCCGTCCCGGGGACCTCGATCGCCGGGCTGCACCTCTTCTCGCAGAGCAACGCCCGCGACGAGGAGGCCCTCATCGGGGAGCTGCGGCACACCGTCGAAACCGCCGCCCGGATCCAGGACGAGTTGCAACTGCCGCTGCGTGTACTGGACATCGGCGGCGGCTTCTCCGTTCCCTACGGCCGGGCCGGCGACCGGGCCAGGTATCCGAAACTGGCCGGGGAACTCGCGGCCGACCTGGACCTGCGCTTCCCCGGCTGGCGGGAGGGCCGGCCGCGGATCGCCGTCGAGTCGGGGCGCTACCTCGTGGGCGACAGCGGCACCCTGATCGCCTCGGTGAGCAACGTGAAGGTCAGCCGCGGCCGGAAGTTCGTGATCCTCGACGGCGGCATCAACGTCTTCGGGGGTATGTCGGGCCTCGGCCGGCTGCTGCCGGTGTCGGTGGAGGTGGAGAACGGCCTGCCGACCGAACAGGCCAGCCTGGTGGGCCCGTTGTGCACGCCGGGCGACGTCCTGGGCCGCGAGGTGACGGTGCCGGACCTCGCCCCCGGCGATCTCGTGCGCATTCCCAACACCGGTGCCTACGGACCCACCTCGAGCCTGCTGATGTTCCTCGGCCGGCCCTCGCCCGTGGAGGTGGTGGTCGACGGTGACGAGATCGTGTCCGTCTCCCGTATCGAACGCAGCCGCAGCTACCGGAGCGGGGGGTCGCCGCATGACTGACGCGCCGGCACACCCCGACGAGGGCGCGACGGGCCGGGACCCGGTGCCGGCCGGCCGGCCCGACCGGCGGCGCCCCACGATCATCGTCACCACCGTGGCCTCCGACTCCCACACCTGGAACCTCGTCTTCCTGCAACTGCTCCTGGAGGAACTGGGCTACCACGTCGTGAACCTCGGCCCGTGCGTGCCCGACGACCTGCTGCTGGAGCGGTGCCGGGACATCCGCCCGGCGGCGGTGGTCGTCAGCAGCGTCAACGGTCACGGCTACCAGGACGGGCTGCGTGTCATCCGGCGGCTGAGAGCGGACGACCTGCTGGCCGCCACGCCCATCGCGATCGGCGGAAAGCTCGGCGTCGACGGGGGCACGACCTCGCACGCCGCGGAACTCGTGGCCGCCGGCTTCGACGCGGTCTTCGAGGACGGCGCCGAGACCCTGGCGGCCTTCCGGCGCTTCGTCGGCGTCCTGGACACCCCCGCCGACCGCACGCCCGAACCCCGCCGCCCCACCAAGTCCACGATCGGCGTCCCCGCATGACGGCCCACCCCGCGAACCCGCCGCACGACCCAGTCCCGACCGGCGAACGGACCGGCGCGTCCCGTTCGCGTCCAGTCCCGACCGAGGCCCGGACCGGCACGGCGACGGCGGGACCCACCCCGGCCGTGCCGCCCGCCGCCCCGGCGACGGTGTCCGCTGACTCACCGGAGGCGGTGCCTGCCGTCCCGGCGACGGCGTCCGCCGTCCCGGCGACGGCGTCCGCCGTTCCGGCGATGGTGTCCGCAGACTCACCGGAGGCGGTGCCCGCTGTCCCGGCGGCGGTGACTGCCGTCCCGGCCACGGTGTCCGCCGACTCACCCGACCCGGCCGTGCGGCCCGCCGCCCCGGCCGTGGCGTCCGCCGTCCCGGCGGCGGTGTCCGCTGACTCACCGGCGGCGGTGCCTGCCGTTCCGGCTGCGGTGCCTGCCGTTCCGGCCAGGATGTCCGCCGTCCCGGCCACGGTGTCCGCCGGCTCACCCGTGGTGCTCCCCGCGGCCCCGTCCGCGGTGAGTGCCGGGCGTCTCGGTGGGGCCGGGTTCGGTGGGTTTGTGCGGGCCTACGGGGGGCATGGTCGGCTGGTGGTGCAGCCGCGGATGGGGTTCGGTGATCCGCGGGCCATGCGGGACGGGCTCGCGGCGACGCGGGCTGCGCGGGCGCGGACCGTGGGTACCGTGACGCTCGACTCCCACACCCGCGTCGGCCGGTGGGAGGCGGCTGCGAGTGCCCTGCGCGACGGCGTCCCGCTCAACGGCTACCCGATCGTCAGCCACCCCGCCGCGGTCACCGGGCAGGTCCTCGCCGGTATCCGGGACGAGGACTTCCCGGTACAGGTCAGGCACGGCTCCGCACGCCCGCTCAGGATCTTCCGCACCCTGGCGGAGCTGGGCCTGGACGCCAGCGAGGGAGGCCCCATCTCCTACTGTCTGCCGTACGGCAGAACACCGCTCGCCGAATCGATGGCCGAGTGGGCGGCCGCCTGCGAACTGTACGCGGGGCTGCGGGAGTCCGGACTGGAGCCGCACCTGGAGACGTTCGGCGGCTGCATGCTCGGCCAGTTGTGCCCGCCGAGCCAACTCGTGGCGATCAGCGTGCTGGAGGCGCTGTTCTTCGTCCGGCACGGAGTGCGCAGCGTGTCCGTCAGCTATGCGCAGCAGACGTCCGCCGCGCAGGACCGCGAGGCCGTCGCCGCCCTGCGTCGGCTCTGCGCCGACCTGCTGCCCACCGAGGACTGGCACGTCGTCGTCTACGCCTACATGGGTGTCTACCCGCAAACCCCGCAAGGGGCCCGGGAGTTGCTCGCCCAGGCCGCTGAACTGGCGGTCGGCACGGGAGCGGAACGCCTCATCGTCAAGACGACCGCGGAGTCCCTGCGCATCCCCACCGTCCAGGAGAACGTCGAGGCCCTGGAGCACGCGGGCGCCGTGGCCGAGGCCGCGCCCCCGCCCGTCCTCCCGTCGGCGGACTCGGTGATCGCGACCGGCACCTACCAGGAGGCCGCCGCACTCGTCGAAGCGGTGCTCGACCTGCACCCGGACCTCTCCCGGGCGCTGCTGCTCGCCTTCCGGAACGGCTACCTCGACATTCCCTACTGCCTGCACCCGGACAACGCCGGCAGCACCCGGAGCTACATCGACGCCGACGGCTGGCTGCGCTGGGAGGACACCGGAGCCCTCCCGATCGGCCACCTGGTGAAGCCGCGCCGCCACCGCACCGTGACCTCTGCCGGTCTGCTGGCCGACCTGACCCATGTCCGCACCAGGGCCGACGCGGCCGTAGCCCCCCGGCATGGTCTGCCGTCCGGCTGACCGCTCTGGTCGGGGGCGCCTGCTCGGTGCCGTCCTGTCAGGCGCGTCAGTGCCGTCCCGCCACCCGGTCCGCGATCCGGGCCAGCCGGGACGACTCGCTGCTCGGGTGGAGCCGTTCGCGCTGGTCGGCGGCGCGGTAGGTGGCGTACATGCCCTGGACGCCGAGCCAGCGGAAGGGCTCCGGCTCCCACTTGCGGACCTTGTGGTCCACCCACGGCAGCGCGGTCAGATCGGTGCGGTCGGCCTGCCCGGAGTCCAGCTGGACGAGGTCCCGCAGAGTCCGTCCCGCGAGGTTGGTGGTGGCGACGCCGGAGCCGACGTACCCGCCCGCCCAGCCGAGCCCCGTCGAACGGTCCAGGGTGACCGTCGCGCACCAGTCCCGCGGCACCCCGAGCACCCCGGACCAGGCGTGTTCGATCCCCACCCCCGCGAGCGCCGGGAAGAACCGCACGAGGATCTCCCGCAACGCCTCGACCGTCGCCGCCTGCGTCCGACCGTCGTTGTCCGTCCGCGACCCGAACCGGTACGGCACCCCGCGTCCGCCGAGCGCGATCCGCCCGTCGGCCGTGCGCTGGGCGTACATATAGGCGTGCGCCATGTCACCGAGGGTCTCCAGCCCCCGCCACCCCACCGACTCCCACTGCTCGTCGGTCAGCGGCTCGGTGGCGATCATCGAGGAGTTCATCGGCAGCCAGGTGCGCCGTTGCCCCTTGAGGTTCGCGGTGAAGCCCTCGGTGCAGCGCAGGACGTACGGGGCGCGGACCGTGCCGTACGGCGTGACGGCGTGCTTGGGCCGGATCTCGGTCACGGGCGTCGATTCGTGGATCCGCACCCCCAGCGCCTCCACGGCCGCCACCAGCCCCTTCACCAGCTTCACCGGGTGCAGCCGGGCCCCGTGCGGGGTCCAGGTCGAGCCCACCGCGTCGGCGACACGGATCCGCTCCCGGGTCTCCCCGGCGCCGTACAGCACGCGGTCCTTCTCGCCGTACGACAGCTCGTGCTCGTGGAAGGCCTTCAGGCGGGCCAACTGGGCTGGTGTGGTGGCTACTTCGAGCACCCCACCCTTGTGCAGGTCGGCGTCGATCCCCTCGGCCGCGGCGACCCTCACGACCTCGTCGACGGTCTCGTTCATGGCCTTCTGCAGCCGTACGGCGGCCTCGTGGCCGTGCAGCGCGGCGTACCGGTCGCGGCCGGCGATGCCGTTGTAGAGCCAGCCGCCATTGCGCCCCGAGGCGCCGTAGCCACAGAACTTCTGCTCCAGGACGGTGATACGGAGGAAGGGTGCGGCCTTCTTCAGGTAGTACGCGGTCCACAGTCCCGTGTACCCGCCGCCCACGATCACCACATCCGCGGTGGCGTCCCCGTCGAGCGGCTCCCGTACCGCCGGGAGGCCGTCGTTCGCGTACCAGAAGGAGATGCCGCCGTTGACGACACTGCTTGCCGAGCTGCTCATGCCGGGACGTTAACCCTTGAGGGCGGCCAGTGTCTCCTTCGGATTCCATGCTTTTCGGCGGCCTCTGACCAGCGGATAGCAGGCGAGACCGATCAGCGAGGCGACGAAATGTCCGAGGTCGGTGAAGGTGGGCGACTCGGTCAGCGGCAGCCCGTAGACGAGCAGGATGACCGCGATGTACGAATACCGCCAGGGCGTCGCGATCCGGTACGCGAGCACCGCCATCACTCCGGCCAGCGCGTAACTCACCCCGATGTCCATGGTGTTGACCGCGGACTGCGGGGCGATGCCGTCATGGATGCCCTTCAGCAGCGCACCCTCGCTGATCAGGGTGGCCAGCACATGCGCGGCCACGCACACCACCAGCCAGCGGACCGTACCGAGCCACCGTTCCGCCGGGGCGTGGAAGACGGTGTAGAGGAAGGCGTACGGCACCCAGTGCCCGCGCTCGATCCACATCGCACTGGCGACCAGCACGCGCAGCGGATTGTCGGACAGCTCATGGATGTTGGTGGACCGCTGCCGCAGGAACTGCTGTTCGAACTCCGGTGACATGTGGTGCAGCGCGACGGTCGTCACGAAGAGAACCGCCAGCCAGACGTATGTGCCGGGGGCGCTGCGGACATACGCCCACGCCTTGTCGCCGAGGCCCCGGAAAATTCGCATGAGGCGATTCACGCACGGTCGTAACGTCGTGCGGGTGATTGACATTCCGGCGGGCCTGATCGCCCAGCACGAGCGGTACGGCGGAGAGGAGGGCCGCGCCTTCGTCGCCGCGCTCCCCGGCCGGGCCGAACGGTTCCTGGACGGCTGGGGTCTACGGCCGGACGGCCCGTCGATGTACGGCCGCTGCGCACTGGTCGTGCCCGTGCTGCGAACGGGCGACGGCGCCCGGGCCGTGCTGAAACTCCAGGACGTCGACGAGGAGACCGTCGGCGAGCCGGTCGCGCTGCGGGCCTGGGACGGGGACGGCGCGGTCCGGCTCCTCGACTCCGACGACGAGACCGGCACCCTGCTGCTCGAACGGCTCGACGCGGGGCGGAGCCTCGCCGACCTGCCGGACTCCCGGGAGGCGATCCTGGTCGTCGCCCGTCTGCTGGCCCGGCTGACGGCCGCCGAGGCACCGGCCGGGCTGCGGCACCTCGGGGACATCGCGAAGGGGCTGCTGGAACGGGCCGCGGTGGCACTGCCCCGCCACCCCGACCCCGCCGAACGCCGTCTGCTCACGGACTGCGCGGCGGCCCTGCGCGAGGTCGCGAGCGAACCCGGTGACCGCCTTCTCCACTGGGACCTCCACTTCGAGAACGTCCTCGCCTCCGACCGGGCACCATGGCTGGCCATCGACCCCAAACCGCTCGTGGGCGACCCCGGCTTCGAGCTCTTCCCGGCGCTGTGGAACCGCTTCGACGCCGAGGAGGTGCGCCCGCGCTTCGACGCCCTGACGGACATCCTCGGCCTGGACCGGGCCAGGTCCCGCGCCTGGACACTGGGCAGGGTCCTGCAGAACGCCGTCTGGACCATCGAGGACGCCAGGCGCCCCGGCGCGGCCCAGCTGGAAATCGCCCGCAGACTGCTCAGCTGACCGGCTCCGCCATGGGGTCCTCGGCGGCGAAGTCGTGCCACACCGGCTTCACCGTCAGCTGACCCGCCCGTCACGGGGGCGCGGCGGCGACGCCGTGTTTCGGCGGCTTCGTCCGCGACCGGCTCCGCCCCCTGGGTTCTCGGCGGCGAAGTCGTGCCACACCGGCTTCACCGTCAGCTGACCGGCCCCGCCACGGGGACGTGGCGGCGACGCCTCGGCGGCGCCCGTCCTGCTCCGGGGACCTCGTCGTCAGCCGACCGGTTCCGCCACCGGGGTCTCCGCCGGGGTGTCCTGTTTCGGTGGCTTCGCTGTCACCAGCAGGCCCGCGACCAGGCCGGCCAGCAGCATCACCCCGACCGCCCACCAGATGGCGGTCGTATAGCCGTGCACGACGGACTCCGGGACGACGGCGGCCCGCTGCGCGGGGCTGTGGAGGTGGGCGGCGAGATAGGTGACGCTGCTGCTGGTGGCGATCGTGTTGAGCAGCGCCGTACCGATGGACCCCCCGACCTGCTGTGAGGTGTTGACGGTGGCCGAGGTGACCCCGGAGTCCTGCGGGGCCACGCCCGCGGTGGCGACGGCGAACACCGGCATGAAGGTCAGGCCCATACCGAGGCCCATCAGCAGCAGGGCGGGCAGGATCTCGGTGGTGTAGGAGGAGCTGACCGTCATCCGGGTCAGCAGCAGCAGACCGCACGCGGCCAGCAGCGTCCCGGGGACCATGAGCATGCGCGGGGCCACCCGGTACAGCAGGCGCGCGGATATCTGGGTGGAGCCGGTGATGATCGCCAGGGTCAGGGGGAGGAAGCCGAGGCCCGCCCGGACCGGGGAGTAGCCGAGGATGACCTGGAGGTAGTAGGTCAGGAAGAGGAACAGCCCGAACATGGCGATGGTCGCGAGAGCCATCGTCAGGAAGCAGCCCGCGCGGTTGCGGTCACTGACGATGTGCAGGGGCAGCAGCGGGCTGGAGGCGCGGTTCTGCCAGCGGACGAACGCGGCGAGCAGTACGGGCCCGGCGGCGAACAGACCGAGCACGAGCGGGTCACTCCAGCCGCGTGGCTGGGCCTCGCTGAAGCCGTAGACGATCGCGACCAGTCCGCCGCAGCCCAGCAGCGCACCGGGCACGTCGAGTCGAGCCCCGCTGTGACCCGGCCGGTCGTGCAGCAGCGCGGAGGCGCCGAAGACGGCGAGGATCGCGATGGGCACGTTGACGTACAGGCACCAGCGCCAGTTCAGGTACTCGGTGAGCAGTCCGCCGACGACGAACCCGATGGCCGAGCCGCTGCCCGCGAGGGCGCCGTAGATGCCGAAGGCCTTGCCGCGCTCCCGGGGGTCGGTGAAGGCCGTCGTCAGCAGGCTCAGCGCGGAGGGCGCGAGGACGGCGGCGAAGACGCCCTGGAGGGCACGGGCGCCGAAGAGCATCCCCGGGGTCTGCGCGGCACCGCCGAACGCGGAGGCGACGGCGAAGCCGACGAGCCCGATGACGAAGGTGCGCTTGCGACCGACCAGGTCGGCGATCCGCCCGCCCAGCAGGAGCAGTCCGCCGAAGGCGAGCGTGTAGGCGGTGATCACCCATTGCCGGTTGCCGTCGGACATGCCCAGGTCGTGCTGTGCGGAGGGGAGGGCGATGTTCACGATCGTCGCGTCCAGGACGACCATCAGCTGGGCGAGCGCGATGACCACCAGGCCCCACCAGCGGTGGGGGTCGGCTGCGTCCTTTCCGGTGTTCATGCCGGGCGTTTCACCCGTTCGGGCGCTGCTCATTCGGTCAGAAGACCATGAATCAGGATGGGTCGCATCCCGGGGTGTGCTGTTCCTGCTCACGGTTCCAGGACCACCTTTCCGACAGTCGCCCTGCTCTCCAGGGCACGGTGCGCGGCCGCCGCTTTCCTTGCTGCTTCACGGCGGCTCGCTGATACGACGGATTCAGGCGGCCGGAATGTGACATCGCCGCCTCTCGCGGGTCGTGTCCGGCCGTTTTCGCAGGTCGGGGTGGTTGTCAGTGGTGGCCTGCAAGATGGGGGCATGGTGAGGACAGGGGCCGGCGGGTCCGGTGGTGGCAAGGTGAAGGGCGCGCGGCGGCCGGAGGTGCGGTTGCCCGCGCTCGAGCCCTGGGGTGGCGGGGAGCTGGAGCCGGACGGGGACTACGACGGGCTGGAGTTCCGGGAGGCGGACTTCGTCGGACAGGATGCGGCGGGCGCCCGTTTCATGGACTGCGCGCTGACGGGCTGCGCCTTCGACGAGACGGGGCTGCGCCACGCCCGCCTGCTGGACACGGTCCTCAACGGGCCAAGAGGTGTCGGCACCAACCTCTCCGACGCGACCCTGCGCGATGTCGAGCTGGTCGACGCCCGCCTGGGCGGCACCCAGCTGCACGGCTCCGTCCTGGAGCGCGTGGTGATCCGCGGCGGCAAGATCGACTACCTGAATCTGCGCACGGCCAAGCTCAGAGACGTGGTCTTCGAGGGCTGCGTCCTGGTGGAGCCGGACTTCGGCGACGCCGTCCTGGAGCGGGTGGAATTCATCGACTGCACCCTGAAGGGGGCCGACTTCAGGGGGGTGACGATGAAGGACGTCGATCTGCGGGGCGCGGCGTCCCTGGAGATCACCAGCGGGGTGGAGCGACTGGCCGGGGCGGTGATCAGCATGTCCCAGCTGCTGGATCTGGCACCGGTGCTGGCGGGGCAGCTGGGGATCCGCGTGGAGGGATGAGCCCGGCCGGCCGCGGCGATCAGTCCTGAGGTGCGGCCGCGGCCGCCCTTCTCAGGCCCAGGTGATCGTCCGGATCCCGGAGTCGATCCTGCTGGGCGGCGAGCATGCGGCGGACCACCGGTTCCGGCATGCGGATCACCACCGGCCGGGGCAGGGTCAGCTCCCGCACGGCGGTGCCGGCACGGCCGGGGCGCACACGGTCGCTCACCGTCGCCACCACCCGCACATCCAGGGTGAACTGCACCAGGACCGAAGCGGACTTGGGCTTGTGCAGCGGCATCGACCCCGACGCGTTCACCGCCGCGTCGGCCGCGCCGCCGGAGCCACCGGCGTTGCCGGTCAGCTGGTTGAGGCGGAATTCGTCGGCGTTGAGCAGCCCCGCGCCCGCCAGGCCACGTGCCGACCTGCCGTGTTCGGTGGAGCTCTGGCCGTCCGCCTGGGTGGGCCGGGGCGCGTCCAGGTGGCTCTGCCCCACCGTCTCGAAGGTCATCTTGTCGCCGACGCCCAGCACCCGCCCGTCCCGCAGCCGCGCGTGCAGGGAAGCCCGCAGGTCCTGGCCCGCCGCTCCCGTGGCGTGCACCGGCGGCAGCTCCGCCCCGGCGGAGGTCAGCAGCGGCAGCGACGCGATCAGCCACTCGGTGGAGACGGCCTCGTGCAGGGTGTACGCGGCGGCCTGGCCCTTGGTCCGGAAGCGGTCGCCGCCGCTCGCCTCCCGCACCGCGGAGCTGACCAGCTCCCGTACCTGCGGGGCTCCTTGGAAGCCGTTCACCTGCGCCTCCATCGGCAGCCGCACACCCCCGGAGCGCCAGCTGCCGAGCGCGGCCGGGCGGTCGTCCCGCGGGCCGGGAGCGGGTGCCACCGGCTGGTGGCGGGGCGCGGTCAGCCGGCCGAGGGCGGTGAGGTCCTTCTCCAGGACGCGGTGGGTCAGCGCCTGGCGGCCCAGGGAGACCAGCGCCAGCCGGCGGTCGCCCCGGTGCAGTTCGAGGGTCGCCTCGATCGGCACCCGCATCTTCGACGACTTCGCGGTCTTCGCCTCCGCGACCGTCTTCATGCCGAGCTGCCCGCGGCCGACCGCGCCGGAGCGCCGCGAGCCGCCCGAGCCGACGCCGAGCCCCGCCGCACCGCCCATGCTCTTCAGCTGACCGGCCCCGCCGTCCGGTTTGCCGGAGCCGGCGAAGATCCCCTCCACGCCGGTCGTCACGCCCTCGTCGTGTGAGGTGGCCTGCTGGGCGACGGCCGCGGTGATGTACTCCAGGTCCCGGCCGTCGTCCGCAGCACCGTCGTAGGTGCCCTCGCCCAGGCGGTTGACCTTGAACACCGCCCAGTAGGGGGTCTTGCGGCCGTCGAACAGCTCGACGGTGACCCCGCCGTCCATGGCGCCGGAGAGCAGCCCGGCGCTGCCGTCGCGGTCCAGGACACGCAGCAGCCGTTGCACGTTGTCGTTGCGGTCCGCCAGCTGCCGCCGGGGCAGCAGGTCGTCGGCCAGGCTCTGCTGCCCGCTTTCCGCGAGGCGGGTACGCAGCCGGGCCAGCAGCGGCACGAAGTTCGGCAGGTTCTCGATCATGCCGAAGCCGAGGGGCAGCGAGCGGCCGAAGGACGGGGACGGGCCGGTGCGCGTCGGCGCGGACGTGGTGGACCCGGCCGTGTCCGTCGTACCCGTGGCGCGGGTTCCCTCCCGGGCCTCGCGCTCGGCGCCCGCCCGGGAACTCTCGGCCGGCCGCTGCCCCGGCCGGGACGACGTCGTCGCCGCCGGCGCCGGTTCGGGGTCGAGCTTCAGCTGTCTGCGGATCGACGCCGGCAGCTGTGCCTCCGTCAGCCACACCGCCGCCTCGGCCGGCAGGGTGCGGGCGTCCGTCGCCACGTAGGGGCCGCCGCCGGTGACCTTGACCTCGGCGACCATGGTGACGAGCAGGTCGCACTGGACCAGGTAGAGCGGCGCCTTCTTCGGGGTGTGGGCGTTGCGCTCGACCGTGCCGGACAGGGCCGCGGACCGGGCGTCGCCCTCGCTGCTGGTGCGGTTCCCGGACAGGCCCTGGCCCAGGCGCCACTCGGCGCCGTTCTCCGAGCCGGTGGCGCCGAACTGCCACGTGCTGGTGGTGCCCTTCCCCTCCTGACCGGCGGCCTGGTGCCCGCCCAGCACGAAGGTCTCCGTGCCGGGACCCGCGCCCTGGTGCACGAACTTCGGGTTGGTCAGTGTGAGCCGGGTGCCCACGGCCCCGTTCAGCGCGGCGAGCCGCCGCGGATAGCGCAGGTTCTTCACCACCCACCCGGAGGACGCGGCCTGCCGCAGCGACGCCGTGATGGCCTGCGGGCCGAACCGTTCCTCGATCGCCAGCCGCGGCGCGAGCCCCTCCGTCTGCAGCGCCGGATCCTCGCGTACGCCCTTGTTGCGGGCGGCGGCCCGGGACAGCAACTGGAAGGCGAGGTCCCGGACGGCCTGTCCGTCGCCGAGCGTCTCCACCAGCTGCCAGTCCCGCAGCGGCTGTCCGACGGACGGCCGGGGCACGAGCGTGGCCAGGTCACCGATGCCCTCGGCGGTGACGGCGTGCTCGGGCCGCGGGGCCTGCGCCCGCCGCCGGTCGCCCACCGCGTCCTGCCGCCGCCTGCCCTCCTCGTCGAGGGTGAACTCCGTCGGGGTGACCAGCCGTACGTCCTGCTCGTCCAGATGCAGTCCGGCCAGCCGCGTCGGCTCGGGCGCGTCCTGGCCCGGGGAGCCGAGGGTGAGGGCGCGGCCGAGCTTGCGCTGCCGGGAGGTCATGGTGACGTCGACGTCGAGGCGCAGGGCCGCCCCGAAGGTGCTGGCCTTCTCGGAGCCGTTGGTGAGGACGTCCGTGCGGGTGGTGGGGCCGGCCTGGTTGCGGCGGGTGCCGGAGCGGTGCTTCTCGTAGCGGGCCGAGCCGGTCAGGATGCCGGGCACGATCCTGGCCTGCCCGAGCACGAGACCGCCGATCGAGCGTGAACTGCTGCGTCCGCTCTGCGTGTTGCCGGTGACACCGGAGTGGCTGCGCACCAGCCAGTCGTCGGTGTCGCCGAGGTAGCCGGTCTCGCGGAGCTGCCCTGTGACGCGGATCTGCACGTCGTGCGCGTGCAGCGTGGTCTTGCGGCGCAGCCGCACCCGGACGCCGGTCGAGGTCAGTTGGTCCTTGTTGACGCGCAGGTTGGTCTCGGACAGGGCGGCCATCAGCTCGCGGTGGTTGCGCCGCTGGTCGGCGGCCTCCTCCTTGGACGGGGGCGTGGCGCGCGCGTCGGTGCCGAAGGCGGGCAGATAGCCGGCCAGCCGGGGATCGGTCGCGAACAGCTCCTGTACGGCGCGGACCATGGGGCCGGTGTCCAGCTGGCTGAGGGTGACACTGGAGCCCATGGCGCCGAAGGGGAGGTGCCGCTCGACGTCGACCTCGTTGCCGTTCTCGTCGGTCCGCTTGGGCTTCTCGATGAACTCCTTGGCCTCGGTGCCGGGCGGCAGCGGCAGCCCGAGCGACCGTGCCTCGTCGGCGCGCAGGCTCATCCAGACCCGCATCGAGTGCCGGGCGACCCGGGTCCCGGGACGCAGGACCATCCCGGCCGAACGCGGGCCGGTGCCCTCCACGGTGAACTGAACGGTCCCCTGGTAGAGCACCTTGTCGCCGCGCACCTCCGCGCCCTGGCGGCTCGACACGGTCTGCTCGGCCACGGTGAACCGCGCCTTGCGGGCCGCCGCTACCGGCATGGCCGTGGCCCGGACCACGGCGGCGTTCCCGGCCGCTCCGACGCCGATGGCCGGACCCAGGCCGCCCGTGACGGCGCGCCCCTTGCCCGCGCTCTCGGTGACCGTGTGCTGGGTCTGCTGATGGGTGCGCAGCTGGGTCCCGCCGGTACCCCAGGCGGGCGACATACCGGTGATCTCGGCGTGCATGCGGTAGCTGCCCACACTGCTGCCGTCCTTGGACGCCAGGTCCTCGCCGACGACTCCGTCGCGCAGCAGCCGGGGCATGTCCTCCAGGACGGTCGCCGTGGAGGTCGCCTCGTAGAGCCGGGCGCGGCCGGGTGCGCCGGGTGCGGTGAGCGAGGGGTGCAGGACGCCGGCGACCGCGTCGAAGAGCCCGCCGCCGCCGTGGTGCGGGGCCGCGCTGTCCGTCACGGCGACCGGGGCCATCGAGTCGGCGAGCGAGACGCGCCGGGCGGTGTCCGCCCGGAGGGGCTGCGGAGCGCCGGGTGCCTGCGTGCCCGCCGGGACGAGGTGTTCGGTGGGCACGCGCTGGGTGAGGGTGCCCGAGCCGCGGAAGGTCTGCTCGTTCGCGGCGCCATGCTTCTTGATCCGTACGCCGTACCGCACCTTGCGCGGCGCCTCGACGGAGCCCTTCTCGCTGCGCAGCACCCGCGGTTCGGCCACGTTGCGCTGGCTGCGGGACTCCCGCGACGACTGCCAGGGCTGCGCGTTCGCCAGCCCGGCACCGCCCAGCCACAGCCCCGGTACGACGGGCGCGAGCCCGAAGGCCATCCCGCCCAGGCCCTTGCTGGACCCGCCGCTCGCGGTGGTCGCGACGGTCGCGGCGGTGTTGTGCTGGACGTCGACCTTGGTGTCCTTGCCCTCGGTCTCGTCCACCGCGGCGAGCGGCGCTCCGTCCGGGTCCGGCACGGTGTTCGCGAGCAGGTCCTTGGGATGGAAGACCGGCGGCCGGTCGTCGGGGGCGCGGGAGACAGTCACGGTGACGTCGAACCACTCCTTGCCGTTCCTGCCCTGGACCGCGAAGGCGCGGCCCTGCCCGTAGAACGACTCGGGGCGCCCGGCCAGGTCGGCGGCGAGCGCGGCGACCTGGCCGTCGCCGTGGCCGACCACGGCGGCCACGGCGTTGCCCACGAACTCGTGCCCGGTCAGCCCGTACGCCGTGGACAGCCCGGCCGCCTGGAACTCCATCAGGTACGACGGCAGCACGAGCCCCGGATCGGTGCGTTCCTCCTCGATACGGGGCGGCGGCGCGGGCCGGTTCCGTGCCGCCGGCGGCCGGAGGACACCCTTCCCCTTACCCTCCCGCAGCGCCCGCGTGGTGGCAGCGTTCCCCGCGCTCCCCTGGAGGGCGAGCAGGGCGTGTTCCGTGGGCCCCGCGGACCTCCTGGAGCCGAAGGGCCCGGCGGACTTTCCGGAGCCGGTGGACTCGACGGACTTTCCGGAGCCGACCGGCCCCGCCGGTCCCACCGGCCTTCCGGAGCCGACGGGCCCGGCGATGACCTGTGTCCGGGAGGCCTCGGGAGAGGCGTCTTTTCCGCTGTCGCCTGCCTGTCGCTGCGTCCGCACGGAGTCAACGTACGGGCGGCCGGAACAGCGGGAACGCCTTCCGCCGACTCCCGCCCCACTTGTCACTCCTGCCTCGTCAGGCGGTCAACGTCCGTACATCCGGGCGTCGTTCGGCGGCCCGCGCGGTCAGGAGACTCTCGGAAAGCGGGCCTGCAGGGTCCAGATCGCCGGATTGTCGGCCAGTCCCTCGTGCATGTCGGTGAGGTCGGCGAGCAGGTCGTGCAGGAAGTCCCTTGATTCGCGGCGCAGTTCGGCGTGGGAGAAGGTGAGCGGGGGTTCCTCCGCGGGCATCCAGTCGGCCTCGACGTCCACCCAGCCGAAGCGGCGCTCGAAGAGCATGCGGTCCGTGGACTCGGTGAAGTCGAGTTCCGCGTGCTGGGGCCGGGCGGCCCGGGACCCTGCCGGGTCGCGGTCGATCCGCTCCACGATGTCGCACAGCGCCCACGCGAAGTCGAGCACCGGCACCCATCCCCAGGCTGTGGACAGCTCCCGGTCCGCCTTGGTGTCGGCGAGGTAGACGTCGCCGCAGAACAGGTCGTGGCGCAGCGCGTGGACGTCCACCCGCCGGTAGTCGGTCTGGGGCGGGTCCGGGAAGCGGTTGGAGAGGGCGTAGCCGATGTCGAGCACGTCGTCGATGGTGTCATGGCGTCCTACGATCATGTGCGTGCCCCGATCCGCGCTCGTCATCCCGTCGGTCCTGCTCTGCCTCACGCTGGCCGCGTGCGACGGCGGGGTCCACGGCACCCCGGGCGGCGCGGGCGTACGCGACCCGTACTTCCCGAAGGCGGGCAACGGCGGCTACGACGTGAGCCACTACGCCCTGGACATCGGCTACGACCCCGGCACCCACCGCCTCACCGGCACCGCCGCGATCACCGCCCGGGCCACCCAGGGACTGTCCGCCTTCGACCTCGACCTCCGGGGACTGCACGTCGACAAGGTCACCGTCGAGGGCGAGGAGGCCCGCTGGAACCGGGCCGGCCAGGAGCTGACCGTCCGCCCCCACGACGACCTGGCGAAGGGGGAGACCTTCAGCACGACCGTGCGCTACTCGGGCCGCCCGGAGACGATCACCGACCCCGACGGCTCGAAGGAGGGCTGGCTGCGCACCGCCGACGGCGCGCTCGGCCTGGGCGAGCCCGTGGGGTCCATGGCCTGGTTCCCGGGCAACCACCACCCCTCCGACAAGGCGTCGTACGACATCACGGTCACCGTCCCGAAGGGCCTCCAGGCCGTCTCCAACGGGGAGTTGAAGAGCGAGACGACGAAGAACGGCCGTACCACCTTCGTCTGGCACACCGCCGAGCCGATGGCGAGCTACGTCGCCACGGTCGCCGTCGGCCACTACACGGTGACCCGTTCCGCCACCCACGACGGCCTGCCGGTGTACGTCGCCGTGGACCCGACGCAGGTGAAGGCGAGCCGGGCGGTGCTGGCGAAGATCCCCGAGATCATGGAGTGGGAGCAGTACAACTTCGGCCCCTGTCCCTTCTCCTCCACCGGCGCGGTCGTCGACCGCCCGGCGGACTTCGGATACGCCCTGGAGACCCAGACCCGTCCCGTCTTCCCCGGCGCCCCGGACACCGAGACCCTCGTCCACGAACTGGCCCACCAGTGGTACGGCGACTCCGTCACCCCGAGGACCTGGCGGGACATGTGGCTCAACGAGGGCTTCGCGACCTACGCCGAATGGCTCTGGGCCGAGGACCACGGCGGCCCGAGCGCCCAGCAGACCTTCGACAAGGTCTACGCGAGCCCCGGGGACTCCGGCCTGTGGGCGTTCCCGCCCGCCGAGCCGTCGAGCGCGGCGCACATCTCGGACCGGCCCGTGTACGACCGCGGGGCGATGGTCCTGCAGAAGATCCGCCAGAAGACCGGCGACGACACGTTCTACGACATCATCCAGGGCTGGGCCGCCGCTCACCGGCACGGCAACGCGGACACCGCCGAGTTCACGGCGTACGTGGAGAAGAAGGCGCCCGGGAAGGACTTCTCCGCCATCTGGAAGGACTGGCTGTACGGCGACGGCAAGCCGGCCCGGCCGTAGGCCCGGTCACCCCTCCGGCTTGCTCAGCTCCTTGCGCAGCACCGCGCACGGCCGCCCGAGCCGCCGATCCGGGCGATGCCCGATCACCTCGTACCCGAGGGCCGTCCAGAAGGCGAGCCCCTTCGGGTTGTTCTCCAGCACGGCGAGCCGTAGGGCGTCCCGCCCCGCCGCCCGGAACCGCTCCTCGACGCCCTCCGCGATCCGCCGCCCGTACCCCCGCGCCCGCGCCCCCGCGTCGACCAGCAGCAACCCGATCCAGGGATCCGGGTCGGCCGGATCAGGGTGCCGGCCCAGCGTGATGACCACCCCGACCAGCAGCCCCTCGGCCCGCGCCAGCAGCACCTCCACGTCCGGATTCACCAACTCGTCGGCCAGCGCACCGGCCACCTGCTCCGGCCGGATGTCGTCCGGATCCGGGAAGTCCCCGCTGAGCGCCTGGAACTCCCGGTCGGAGGCGTACAGCGCGGTCAGCTCGGTGAGCAGCGGGGCCGGGATGTCGTGGTCGGGGGTGAGGGGGAGGGGGGCGAGGATCATGTCGGCAACCTATCCGGCCCTACTGGCCCGGAGGGGGGTAGCGGGGCAGGCCGTCCGTCGCGATGGTCCAGTCGGCGATGGTGACGTCCTCGCCGTAGACGAAGTCCTTGCGGGTCGCGTAGCGCGGGCCGTCGGGGGTGGGGTGGATGTCGGTGAGGACGGCGCCGGTGCCGGTGCGAGGGTCGAAGACCGCGTAGATCGGGATGCCGATCAGGGGGTAGTCACGCATCTTGGAGACCCAGTCGTTGTCCGGGTTGGAGCGCGAGACGATTTCCACGGCGGCGACGAGCGAGCGGGGGTCGAAGGAACCGTCTCCCTCCATCTCCGCCTCGCTGATCACCATGACGTCGGGGCGGCGCATGACCCCCTCGGGTTCGTCCTCGACGTCGGGTTCCCCCGTATGAGCCACCAGCGCCTCCGGCATCACCTTCTCCAGCCGCTGCCGGACACGCAGCACGGTGAGCTCGTGCGGCTTCGAGGGCGACATCATGTCGAGGACGATCCCTTCCTTGGTGATCTCGAACTTGCCGGGAAGGGTGTCGTCCGTGGAGTGCACGAAGTCCCGCATCGCGCGGTAGAGGTGGGAGGCGCCCTGCCGCGCGTTGTCCGGTGCGATGGTCATGGCGCTCGCTCCTCGTCTGTGCCCAGGGGCAAGGATCGTCGCCTTCATGCTAGGTGTCCTCCGGGAGATCGGTTCGGCAGTCACGGCACAGGCCGGGCGCGGAGGACCGGAAGCCGCGGTCGCATCCGTCGCAGTTGTGGATCTGGGTGAGGACGGCCGGCGGTGGGGCCGGTGCGCGGAAGGGCGGCGGTGGCGGCAGGCGGTCCGTCAGCCGGTGGGCCAGCAGGGCGGCGGGCCGGTGGAGCGGCTCGGCCGGCAGGTCGGCGGTCAGGGCATGCCGTACGGCGCTGGGGGCGACGTCGCGTTCCAGCCAGGCGGCGATGCCTGGCGCCAGATGGTCGGCTTCGACGGCCGACAGCAGCAGCCGGGCGTCGTGGCGGCGGAGGTCCGCGAGCAGGTCCAGGGCCTTGCGGAGGAGCGTGGGGGAGGGGCAGGCCGGGCGCGGGACGGGTGGGAGCGCCTTGCGCGGCGGCTTCTTGGGTTCCTTCCCCGGCCGTACGGCTTCGGGTGCGTGGTCGGTGCGCCGGTCGCGGTGTCCGGGCCGGTTGCAGGAGGTCGTACGGGTGATGATCCGGCCGTCGGCGACCCGTTCTCGCTCGCGCCGTAGATACCCCTCGGCCTCCAGTTCGTTCAACGCGGCGGCGATACGGTCCCTGCCCTCCGGAAAGCGGGCCGCCAGGCTCTTGATGTCGACGCGGGCGCCCTTGGGGAGCGACTGGATGTGCACGCCGAACCCGATGGCAAGGGCGGAGAGGGTGGGGTGCTGGGCGAGGTGGTTGCCGATCACCACGAAGTGGGAGGTGTGGCGGGCGTTGTCGTGCAGGAGACCGCCGGACCCCCGGTTCGGGTGCTTCTTGGCGGCAACACGGGGCTCGGCGCACGAGGGCGCGCTAGGGTTTTTCGTATCCATCGGGAAGGTTCCGTCTTCCTAGGTGGTCAGGCCCTCGCACTGGGATTGCCCGTCCCGGCGGGGGCCGAATTTTTTCTGCGGTTGTTGCGCTGAGCGTAGGACACGCAACCCGTCCCAAAGCCAGCCGAGTTGGGCATATTCACTCGCGGGAGTGACTCTGCGCGACGGGCGGGAGGGGTGGGGCTTGGTGGGGTTCTTTATCCCCGTATCCCCGTCGTCCCTTAGGCGGTGACGTCCCTCGCGACCGTCGCCCGCGTTTCCGGGCGACGGTGACACGTCGATCTCGGCCACAGATGGTGACGGTCCGGTCAGAAACCGAGATAGGTGATGTGGACGACGAAGACACGCTCGCTGCGTACCACGACCTGGTACCTGAACCAGCCGCCGGAGACGATGATGTCGCCGCCCTTCGGGTCGATCCCCTCATAGGCCCGGCCATGGACATGAAGAGCTTCTGCCGCCCTGACCAGCTCGTCGGCCCGTCGCGAAACAGCGTCCAAGAAGTCCGCCGGAGCGCTGCGGGCGGCCTCTTCGGCCCCGAAGGCGTACTCCCACTTCCAGCTCACTCGCGAACTGCCTTCAGCGCCTCCCCGAGGACCGCGCTCAGCTTGCGAAGGGCTTCTTGAGCGATGGCTGGATCCTCGTGTTCCAGGTCCTTCTCCGCCTGGGCATAGCGGGCGGACAGGTCCGGTCGGCGGGCGATCTCGATCTCCTTGGCCCAGATCTGGACCCAGCTCTGCACCGGGCTGAGCGACTGCCACTCGACGGCTTTGGCGAAGGCCTCGTCCTTCATGGCCTGCATCTCGTCCAGACGTCCCGGCGCGACGATGGCAAGGGCTGCACGCAGGGCGTCCGGCGTCAGCTCGGGACGGGGGATCAGCTCGTGCCCGTGATCGGCCTGAGTGCTCATCGTGTCCTCCAGTGGGTACCCCGGCCAGGGTATCCGCCCGGGCGGCAGACAACCGGACAGAACGGGCTCGGAAGGCGCTGACAGCGGGAGCGGGACGGTCACGAGGAAAGCCGTCCCGTCCCGCAGCGGCATGGCCCGACCGGAGCACGGTTCCCCGGGCTCCGGTCCACGCTGATCTCGGCCCACACCGTCTTGCGCGGCGGCAGCCCCGGTGCCACGCCCCATTTGTCGGCGAGCGCCTCCACGAGGACCAGACCGCGGCCCGATTCGGCGTCCGGAGCGAGGAGTTGGGTGTGCGGCAGACGGTCGCCGCGGGTGTCCGTGACCTCGATGCGGAGGGTGCCGCCGACGACATACAGCGTGAGGCCGAAGTCGCGTCCCGGTACCCGGCCGTGCGTCGCCGCGTTCGCCGCCAGTTCGGCCACGATTAGCGCCGCCGGGTCCAAGGGCAGCCCCCAGGCGCGCAGTTGCTCGGTGGCGAGCAGCCGGGCCAGGCGGGCGCCGCGTGGAGTGGGCGACAGGCGCAGGCTCATGTTGCGGACGGGGGTGGAGATTTGATCGTTCACATCACCCAGCGTGGCCGGGCATGCATACCGTGAACAGTGACGAAGCCCTTGCGTACGGTGACTGTCCGGTCCTTGTCCAGCGCTGTCCTGGCTGTCGGGCGCCGCCGTACGGGTAGGGGCGGTCGCGGGTACGGGCGTACGGCACAAAGGGGTGTGGGATGAGCGTGGACAGCGGCGAGGTGACCGAGCCGGGCTGGGAGGTCGACCCGGACGACGACTGGGGCGTGGCGGTCGTCGCCACGGTCGGGCGTCAGCTGAAGCTGCGGCGGGAGGCGGCGGGGATGCGGGCCGCCGCGTTCGGCGAGGCGGTCGGCTATGGCGAGGACATGGTCTACAAGGTCGAGGGCGGCAAGCGGATTCCCCGTCAGGAGTACCTGAACAGGGCGGACGAGGTCCTGGACGCGGGCGGCCAGGTCTCCGCGATGTGGGAGGACGTTAAGAAGGTCCGGTACCCGAAGAAGGTCCGGGAGCTGGCGAAGTTGGAGGGGGAGGCCGTTGAGATCGGGGTGTATGAGTGCAACAGCATCAACGGGCTGTTGCAGACGCCCGAGCATGCGCGAGCCGTCATCTCGGCGGCCCAGCCGCCCTATTCACCGGATGATGTGGAGCGGATGGTGACTGCCCGTCTGGCTCGGCAGTCGGTCTTCGAACGCGACCCGGCTCCGTCCATCCACTTCGTGCTGGAAGAGGCGGCACTGCGCCGTCCCATCGGAGGCACAATGGTGTGGCGAGGGCAGCTCGATCATCTGCTGGAGGTGGGTCGGCTGCACAACGTCATGCTTCAGCTTGTGATTTATCCAGTGCGGCGTGGTTTGGTGCCGATTTTGTGGTGGGTGGGTCGGCGGTGGAGCTCGCCGGTGACCAGGAGCAGGCCCACGTCGTAGCGTTCAGCGGGGCGGCGGTTCTTCGAGCCGGGTGGGCGGCCGGGGCCGGGCCTGGAGGGTTTCGGCACTCTGGCCGGAGTTGGGATCTTGGCACGCAGGTGTCGGAACCCGCGTCGGACCCGGGCAGGCGTGAGTCTGTTCGTGGGGACGGGTCGTTCCCAGGGGTGGCGCAGGTCGATGGCCAGCGGTCGGGCGAGGCGGAGTTGGGTGTAGGCGGCAAGGATCAGCCAGGTCCAGTTGTCGGCTGCTTCAGGGTCGCGTAGTTTCGGGGCGGTCCAGCCGAGGGTCTGCTTGATCATTCTGAAGAAGTGTTCGATGTCGAATCTTCTGAGGAACGCCTGCCATGCCTGGTCGGTCTCGGCCGGGGTGGCGGTGGGCTGTGACCACCACAGCCACAGGGGCTTGGGGTCACCGCCGCTGGGCAGGTGGTCGACCTGGAGGCGGATGACGGTGCCCTCGATGACGGGGAGTTTGCCGGGGTGGTCGCGCCAGGCGGCACGCTGTTGGAGTTCGGGGTGGAGCCGGTCCCAGCTCTGAGCGTGGGCGGTGCCGTAGCGGGTGGTGAGGGTCTTCGTCTCCGAGTCGGGGGCGCCCCAAGTCCTGGCGTCCTTGAAGATGAACTCCCTGCCGTGCCGGGGCGGGTGACCGCCGCGGGGGTGGGCCCGGTAGTACTCCTCGCGGGAGGGCGCCGGACGGCGCATGACCCGGTCCGAGCGCAGGCGCCCGAGGAGTTCCACGGGCAGGTCGTCCAGGAGCCAGGCCAGGCGCATCACGTCGTAGCCGGCGTCGAGCACGATCCGGATGAGCGGGTCGCCCGCGTTCCACTGGCCCGCCGTGATCAGGCGCTCAACCAGGTCCCGCACCTGGGCGGCGGTCACGGCGGCGAGGTCGTCGCCGGGCCGCAGCCGCACGGTGTCCAGGGGCGCGGTCCACGAGGAACGGCCCGTCTCCAGCGCAACGATCCACGAGCAGGGCCAGCCCGGGATCATCAGGTGCTTGTTCTCGCCGCGGCCGTAGGTGTGGCAGAAGGAGCGAGCGTCGCTGGTGACGGCGTCGGGCCGCAGCCACGGCGAGACGTCCACGGCCAGGACCAGGCGGCCGTCGGCTGTCCGTGGCAGCGGCACCGAGGCCAGCGCCCGCCGCAGCCGGGCGACCTCGATCCGGCCCCGGTTGAGGCCGCCGTACAACGCGCCGTGCCCGCGCCGGTGTTCGGGTTCAAGAGCCAGACCGACCAGGGTCTTCACCGGCCCGTCCGCGCACAGCAGGGCATCGGTCAGCTCGAACAGGGCATCCGCACGGCCGGTCAATGCGTCGTAGAAGTCCGCCCGGAAGCGGGACAGTTGCGCGATCGCGTCCTGCGGGACCCCGGTACACGGCAGACTCATCCTCACGGCCTTCCTGCTGAGCGGTGTATCTGTGACGGAGCACAGCATCAGCGGAAGGCCGTTCCCACGTGGCTTGATCTGGGCAAACCCCACTCACGTGTGAAACACACGGGAAGCCGGAGGATAAATCACAAGTTCAGGTGATGCCGTTGAACTCCGCGGTCCACTCTGGTCTCGACGGCACGATCGAGCTGCTGAAGTTCCCGGATGGTACGGCGGTGGGGCGCTCCGGCGGCGCGTTCAACGGCCGTCCGACATCGGACCCGAAACAGCTCCGCATCCTTGAGCTGCGGTATGGCACCATCCGGGCGCAGGCTCTCTCACCAGGGGAGTCGCTGGCCCTCATCGAGCAACTGCTGGGAGAAACATGATCCGCAAGGCCCCCTCCGGGGACGCCTCCGAACTGGCGTGGTTCAAGAGCAGCTACAGCAGCGGCAATGACGGCGAGTCCTGCGTCGAAGTCGCCCTGGCCTGGTTCAAGAGCAGTTACAGCGACGGCCCTGAGGGCGAATCCTGCCTCGAAATAGCCCCCACCCCCACCACCATCCACATCCGCGACTCCAAGTACCGCACCAACCCCGGCCCTCGGCTCGCCCTCGCCCCCTCCACCTGGGCGGCCTTCCTGCCGTACGCGGCCGCGAGCTGATCCCGCGCCGGAGCCCCCGGCGTCACACCGGGGGCTCCCGCACAGCACAGACGTCCGTCAGACGTTGACGCCGAAGTCCTGGGCGATGCCGACCAGGCCGGACGCGTAGCCCTGGCCCACCGCGCGGAACTTCCACTCCGCGCCGTTGCGGTACAGCTCGCCGAAGACCATCGCGGTCTCGGTGGCCGCGTCCTCGGAGAGGTCGTAGCGGGCGATCTCGGCGCCGCCGGCCTGGTTGACGATGCGGATGTAGGCGTTGCGGACCTGGCCGAAGTTCTGCGAGCGGGTCTCCGCGTCGTAGATCGAGACCGGGAAGACGATCTTGTCGATGTCGGCCGGCAGCGCCGCCAGGTTGACGTTGATCGCCTCGTCGTCGCCGGCGCCCTCACCCGTGCGGTTGTCGCCCGTGTGGACGATCGTGTTGTCCGGGGTCTGCTTGTTGTTGAAGAAGACGAAGTGACCGTCGGAGTAGACCTTGCCCTCTCCGTTGACCGCGATCGCGGAGGCGTCGAGGTCGAAGTCCGTGCCGGTGGTCGTGCGGACGTCCCAGCCGAGGCCCACGGTGACGGCGGTCAGGCCCGGAGCCTCCTTGGTGAGCGAGACGTTGCCACCCTTGGACAGGCTTACAGCCATGGTCGGGGAGTCCTTTCCCTCGTGTGCGTACGGCCGTGCGGCGTACGGGCTTGAAGCTACAGCTACCTGTATGAACGCCACGAGGGGTACCGAAGGTTCCAGCTCTCTTTACTTTCTTTGCCGAACGGGTGATGGACGAAATTCGCGTGACGTGTGCCGGTCAGCCGCGCGACCATGGAGGCATGTCCGGTCCGTATGTCATCAGAGGCTCCGTCTCGCTCCCCGAGGCCGAGCTCAACTGGCGTTTCTCGCGGTCGTCCGGGCCCGGTGGGCAGCACGTCAACACCAGTGACTCGCAGGTGGAGCTGCGCTTCGACCTCGCGAACACCCAGGCGCTGCCGCCGGTGTGGAAGGAGCGGGCACTGACGCGGCTGGCCGGGCGGCTCGTCGACGGCGTGGTCGTCGTACGGTCGTCCGAGCACCGCTCCCAGTGGCGCAACCGCGAGACCGCCGCCGTACGCCTCGCCGCCCTCCTCGCCGAGGCCACCGCACCCCCGCCCAAGCCCCGCACACCGACCCGCATCCCACGCGGCATCAACGAACGCCGACTGCGAGAGAAGAAGCAGCGGTCGGACACCAAGCGGGGCCGGACGGGCCGCGACTGGTCGTAACCCTGAATCCCGGTCAGGGAATGCGCCGTCCGGTGTGGTGACGGGCGGGTGGAATTGGTGACGGTGACTTCTTCACCTGAAGACCCCGACCGGGCAACCGGGCGCTTGTGAACGGCCTTTCTGCAAGTGCCCGGGCAAGTGCCCGCGGAAATTGAGAAACAGACCGTGCGGTTTCATTTGAGCTGCCGGTACCGCCCCCGGAAATACATCAGCGGACCGCCTTCCGCGCTCGGCAGTTCGGCGGTGAGGACGCGGCCGATCACCAGGGTGTGGTCCCCGGCCGTCACCCGCTGCTCGGTGCGGCATTCCAGCGTCGCGAGGGCGCCGCCGACGAGCGGGGCGCCGGAAACCTCGCCGCGCACGTACGGGATGTCCTCGAAGAGCAGCCGGTCGCTGATGCGGCCCTTCATCGCGAAGCGGCCGGCGACATGGCGCTGGCTCTCGGTGAGCACGGAAACCGCCCACAGCGGCTGTTCGTCCAGCAGGTCGTCCATACGGGCGCCGGTACGCAGGCTGACCAGCACCAACGGCGGATCCAGGGACACCGACAGGAACGCGGTGGCGGTCATGCCGACGTCCTCGCCGACCGGCGCCAGCGGGTCGTCCGGGTCGAGCGGCGGCTCCTGCGCGGTCACCAGGACCACGCCCGCGGCCAGCCGGGCCATGGCCGCCTTGAACGCTTCGTTGCTCACCCCCACAGCATGCCCGGTGGTTTCTGCGGCGGTGGGGGAGGGAGTCTTCAGCACGCCGGAAACGCTAATCTCGGCCCCTGTGCGTCCGCATCGGCCATCGGCCCGAGCCGGGTCCTAGGACCCGAGGACCACGGCCGCCGGAGAAACCGGGAGTCATGCCCGGCAGTGATGTGTGCATCATGTCCGCACACACTCAAAGGTTGTGTTCGGTAAACGCACAGGTAAAACGCAGAAACTCCACGCAATTGCTCACGTTCTCCTGTGACTTGAGTCACAAGGGGCATTAATTGTTGACCCTGTGTACCGAGTGGGCAGCGCGCTGTGATTCAGTGGCGGGGAAAAGTAGCGCCGAAGCAGACCCTTTGATTCGCTGCGAGGTCTCGGGGGGAGGGCGAACATGGAGACCGAGTCGGAACCCTACGTCCGTCTTGCGTCCCTGCGACAACTGCACCAGGTCATGGCCGACATGAACACGGCCCGCAGTCTGGCGGACACCCTGCAGACCGTCGCCGACGGTGTGATCGCCGCCCTCGGGTTCGAGATGGCGTGCGTCAACCTCGTGCGCCCCGACGGCGATCTCGTGGTCGCGGCCCTCTCCGGCAACTCCGCCGCAGAGGCCCTGATCACCGGCCGGGTCGGCTCCCGTGACTCATGGGACCGGCGGCTCGGCATGGGCGAGAAGTGGGGCGACCTCGTCTTCATACCGCACACCGACGGCTGGGTCCTCGACGACGACGATGTCCCGCAGTGGTACACCGACGGCCCCGCGCCCCGCTTCGAGGACGAGTGGCACCCCTCGGACCGGCTCTTCGCCCCCATGTACACGCCCGGCATATCGGGCAGCTCCTGCGGCGAGCTGCTCGGCGTGATCTCCGTTGACCGCCCGCGCAACGGCCGCCACCCCGGCGCCTGGGGCCGCGAGGCCCTGCAGATGTACGCCTTCCAGGCCGCGATCGCCATCAGCAACGCGCGTCTACGTGCGAACATGCAGCGGGCACTGGTCAGGCTCGAGCGCGACCAGCAGGCCCTCAGGGCCAGCGAGGAGAGTTTCCGGCAGGCCTTCGAGTACGCCCCCTCCGGCATGGCGATTGCCGAGATGGGCGGCGACCAGCACGGCCGAATACTGCGCACCAACGACGCCCTGTGCCGCCTGCTGGGCCGCCCCGCCTCCGCGATGCGCCGCTACTCCTTCTCCGACCTGGTCCACCCCGAGGACATCGGCACCCTGCTGCGCACCTCGGCGGAGGGCGGCCGCGCCGAGCTCCGCCTAGGCCGCCGCGACGGGACGTACGTCTGGGTCTCGCTCCGCAACAGCGTCGTCGCCGACGCGGCCGACGGACCCCGCTTCCTCCTCACCCACGTCGAGGACATAGAGGAACGCAAGCGCCGCGAGCTCCAGCTGGCCCACCGCGCCTCCCACGACTCCCTCACCGGGCTGCCGAACTCCGCCGAGCTCCGCTCCCGCCTCGCCTCCCGGCTCTGCCGGCGCGCCGACACCGACGGCCTGGAGTCCCTGGACGCGGCCTACGGGCACCCCGCCTACGACGCCAACGGTCACGGCTTCGACTTCGCCGGCACGGCACAGTCGTACGACGGCTACGACCACCATGTACACACCGTCGCCCCCGAGGAGGGCCGCGACGACGGCGCCAAGGGGCTCGCGGTGCTCTTCTGCGACCTCGACGGCTTCAAGTCGATCAACGACCGGTTCGGGCACAACGCGGGCGACGCGGTCCTCATCGAGGTCGCCCGCAGGCTCTCCCGGGGTGTCCGTGACGGCGACACCGTGGCCCGTCTCGGCGGCGACGAGTTCGTGATCCTCGCCGACGGGCTCGGCAAGGCCGACGCCCAGGACCTCGCCGTACGCCTGCGCAACGAGATCATCCAGCCGATCCGCGCCGAGGACCGGGCCGTCCGGGTGGGTGCCAGCTTCGGCATCGGATGGGCGCACTGCGGCATGACGGCGGACGAAGTCCTGAAATCCGCCGACGAGCGGATGTACGTAGAGAAACGATCTCGTCCCAAACAGCACCGCCGTGCCGGATGATTCCCAGGTCATCGCACTGATGCGGTCCAGGTCACCCGTTTGGCTCAGTCAGACCGGGTAGGCTCGACTCTCAATACCTGTACCGCATCCGCACGCACCTGTTGAGGAGTACCAAGGGATGACGCCCGGCGACAACGGCGCGAGCACGCCCGAGGACGACGACCCGTTCGGCTACCTGTACGCCGACGGCCAGGCCAGAGGGGCCCAGCCGCCGTCCGGCTCCGGTGGTTACGGCTACCCGAACGCGGTCAGCCGGGTGCGCTCGGTCGGCGAACGCAGCTACGGCGGACAGCAGCAGGCACCGCAGGCACCGCAGTACGGCGGCAACCAGACCATCCCGCAGCAGCCCGGCGCCGGCGGCTACGGCCAGCAGCCGAACGCGGCCTACCAGGCCCCGGAGACCTTCCCGGGCGGCGCGCCGACCACCCGCCAGCAGATGCCGTCCACCGGCCGGGGCCGGGGCCCGAACACCAAGGGCCTGCTGATCGGCGCCATCGCGGTCGTCGCGGCCGTCGTCATCGGCATCAGCGTCGCGATGATGAACGACAACTCGGACGGCAACAAGGACTCCGGGAACCAGGCCGGCGCGTCCGCGTCCTCGTCCCAGAACGCCTCCCCGACCCCGTCGAGCACCAGCTCGGTATCGGCGTCGGGCGACCTGCCGAAGATCGACGCGAAGGCCCTCCGCCTCGACGGCGGCGCCTCACTGGCCTCGGACGTCAAGGGCGCGACGGCCGAAGGCGGCACCTATGTGACAGGCTTCAACCAGGTCGGAGCCTCCGTCACCTGGACCGTCAACGGCATCCCCGACAGCGGCAAGTACTCCGTGTACGTCGGCTACAGCGTCCCCGGCAAGGATGCCACCGCCACCCTCACGGTCAACGGCACGGCATCCACCACACCGGTCGGCCTGGACAACTACGCGCACGCCGCCGAAGGCGACTACACGAAGGGCTGGACGCGGACCTACAACTACGTCCAGCTCAACAAGGGCACCAACACCATCAAGATCTCGTGTGAGCAGGGCAACCAGTGTGATGCCCTCCTCGACCAGGTGTGGCTGGTCAAGGGCTGGGTCAAGTCCGGCGGCTGAGCCCCCGGAAGCTAGGCCATGCTGACTGCGCTGGTCACGACCGTCCGTTCCAAAAGGTCGTGATACGCGGAGCGGTCGAACTCGCCCGCCGCCGGGGCCCGTACGGTCGCCGTCGACAGGGCGACCGCGCGGGACAGGCGGTCCGGCCAGGGGAGTCGTTCCACCAGGCCGGACAGCAGACCGGCGACCGCCGAGTCGCCCGCGCCGGTCGGGTTGCCGCGCACCGGCGCCGGGGGCACTGCGCGCCAGCGGCCCTCCGGAGTCACCGCCAGCAGCCCCTCCGCGCCGAGTGAGGCGACCACGGCCCGGGCGCCGCGCCGTCGGGCGTCCTGGGTGGCGCGCAGCGGTTCGTGGGAGCCTGTGAGTTCGGCCAGTTCGTCGGCGTTCGGCTTGACCAGGTCGGGGCGGGCGGCCACCCCGCGCCGCAGCGGTTCCCCGCTGGTGTCGAGGAGGACGGGGACGCCGGCCGACCGGGCGCTCTTTATCAGGCCCGCGTACGCCCCGACCGGCACCCCCGGCGGCAGACTCCCGCACAGTGCCACCGCCGAGGCGGCGCCCAGCAGTTCCTCGTAGTGGTCGAGGAAGGCACCCCACTCGGAGGGGGCTATCTGCGGGCCCGGCTCGTTCAACTGGGTGGTGTCGCCGGTGAGTTCGTCCACGACGGCGATGGTGCGACGGGTCGGCCCGGCGACCGGCAGCAGTGCGTCCACCACTCCCGACACCTCCGCGAGGCGCTCCCGTACCGCCCGCCCGGTGGCGCCGCCCACGAAGCCGGTCACCGTCGTCTCGTGCCCGAGGACGGCGAGCACCCGGGCCACGTTCACCCCCTTGCCGCCCGGCCGTTCGGTGACGTCCGAGACGCGGTGCGTGGTGTGCGGGCGCAGGGCGCCGACCCGGTAGGTGATGTCGAGAGCGGTGTTCAGCGTGACCGTGAGGATCACCGGGCGACCTCCCTCGCGTATGCCCGTACGGTCCCATGGGGGGCCTCGATCATGCCAAAGAGACGGCGACCGGCCTAGGTCGCGGTCTCGTGGTCCGGATTCGGCCGGGCGGTGTCGTGCGAGGTTGTCTCGGGTTTGGTGTGGAGGACTTCGCGGGCCTGCTCCGCGGCGCGGGCGATGCTCTCGCTGACGAAGTCGAGAAAGCGGGCGGGCTGACCCCGCGGCTGACCCCCGAACAGAGGGCGGACTCCAACATCGAGCTCGGCAGGCTCTCCCGCGCACGCGAACTGGGCCCCGTGCTGGACGGCATCACCGTCCCGGTGCGGTACGTGCTTGCCTCCGGGTCGTCCCTCGGCAGCAAGGGCGACGAGCAGGAGGAGATCCGCGCCAGTCTCGACCAGGTGTTTGAGCGGGACCCGAACGTCCGGCTCAGCGCGAAGGTCGCCAGCAACCACGGCGCGATCCTGAAGAAGGACTTCCCGGCCGTCGCCGAGGCCGTACGCGAGGTCGCCGCACTCGACCGCGGGGAGCACTGAGGACACGACCAGCGGCCCGGCCCCGCCACCGCATCCAGGTGGCGGGGCCGCCTTTCAGTGCAGCTCCGGTACGACCACCCACGCGCCCTGCCGCATCACGCCCTTCAGCGTGAAGTCGGCGTCCAGGACGAGCAGGTCGGCGTCCTTGCCGGGCTCCAGGGAGCCGACGCGGTCGTAGAGGCCCAGCAGCCGGGCCGGGTTGGCGGACAGGGCGGCGACGGCGTGCTCGACGGGCAGCCGGTCGATGGTCACCGCCCGCCGCAGCGCGCGGTCCAGGGTCAGCGTGGAACCGGCGATGGAACCGCCGTCCACCAGCCGGGCGACCCCGTCGGTGACCTCGACCTCGAGGGGGCCGAGGAGGTAGCGGCCGTCACCGCTGCCCGCCGCGTCCATCGCGTCCGTGATGAACGCGACCCGGTCGGCGCCCGCGTGATGGAAGGCCAACTGCAGTGCGGCGGGGTGGAGATGGGTGCCGTCGTTGATCAGCTCGACCGTCACCCGCTCGTCCTCCAGGAGCGCGGCGATCGGGCCGGGGGCGCGGTGACCGAGCGGCGGCATCGCGTTGAAGAGGTGGGTGGCGACCGTGGCGCCCGCGTCGATCGCCTCGACCGTCTGCTCGTACGACGCGTCGGTGTGGCCGACGGCGGCGATCACGCCGTGTTCCGCGAGCAGCCGTACGGACTCGATGCCGCCGGGGAGTTCGGTGGCGAGCGTCACCATCCTGGCGTGGCCGCGCGCCGCGTCGACCAGCTTGCGGACCTCCGCCGGGTCCGGGTCCCGCAGCAGCGCCTCGGAGTGGGCGCCCTTGCGGCACGGGGAGATGAACGGGCCCTCGAAGTGGATACCGGCGATCTCCCCCTGCTCGGCGAGCTCCGAGAGGAGGCCGGCCTGGCGGACGAGGACGTCCATGTCGTCGGTGACGGTGGAGGCGACCAGGGTGGTCGTGCCGTGCACGCGGTGCGTGTGGACGCCGGTGAGGATCTCTTCCGCGGTGCCCGAGCTGAAGGAGGCTCCGCCGCCGCCGTGGTTGTGGATGTCCACGAAGCCCGGGATCACGTAGTGGCCGGCGACGTCGATGAGCTGGGCGTTCTCGGGGGCGTGAGCGGCGATGCGCGTGCCCTCGACTGCGAGTCGGCCATCTTGGAGAACTCCGGTGGGGAGGACTACCCGGGCACCGTCGAGGACCAGGCCGTCGTACCCGGTCCGCGCGCGGTTCGTGGCTGGTCGCGCCCCCGCGGCGGCAGCCGCAGATTCAGCACGGTCCCGCGCCCCTGACGGGGCGCTGTTGTCCTGCTCTTTCGCAGCCGTCACGGGGTTACCTCCGGTGTCGTCGTAGTCAACAAGTCCTGCGCCAGCAGCCCCGCGCCCAGACAGCCCGCTGTGTCTCCCAGTGCCGCCGGGACGATGGCCGGCAGCTTCTGGAAGGTCACCCGGGTCTGCACCGCCTCCCTCAGCGGTTCGAACAGCACCTCCCCCGCCTCAGCCAGGCCCCCGCCGATGATCAGGACCCGCGGGTCCAGCAGCGTCAGGGCCGTGACCAAGCCGTCGGCCAGGGCGGCCACCGCCTCCCGCCACACCCGGACGGCGTTCGGGTCGCCGGACGTGACGGACTTCGCGCAGTCCGCCGCGTCGGCGCCGGGGTCACCGGTGGCCTTCGCCCACGCCTCGCTCACCGCGGCCGCCGACGCGTACCGTTCAAGGCAGCCGCGCTGCCCGCACGGACACGGCGCGCCCTGGGGCCGTACGACGATGTGGCCGATCTCGCCCGCGAAGCCGTGCGCGCCCGACTCCACCCGGCCGTCCAGGCCGAAGCCGCCCGCGATACCGGTGCCGAGCGCCACGAAGAAGAAGCGGTCCGCGCCCTTGCCCGCACCGAGCCGGCCCTCCGCCAGACTGCCGGTGCGCACGTCGTGGCCGAGGGCGACGGGGATGCCGAGGCGGTCGGCGAGGAGGGCGCGCAGGGGTACGTCGCGCCAGCCGAGGTTGGCCGCGTAGACGGCGATGCCGTTCGGCTCGTCGACTATGCCGGGTACGGCGAGGCCGAGCGCGGCCGCGCCCTCGCCGTAGTGCTTCTCGCCGTACGCGTGCAGGTCGGCGGCGAAGTCGAGGATGGCGGCGACGACGGCTTCGGGGCCGCGGGCGCGGCCGGTCGCCCGGCGGTCCTGGTGGAGCAGCTCGCCGTCCGGGCCGACCAGCGCGGCCTTCATTCCGGTGCCGCCCACGTCCAGGGCGATGACATGTCTCACGGGAACAGTGTGGCCCGCCGACCCGCAAGAGGTCTAGTCCACTTGCGTGGTGTAGACCTTGTGGGTCCACATATTGAACGGCGAGACAGTTAGACAGGGGTAGTTCACGTGCGGCGGCGTAGGGCAGGAATGATCGCGGTGGTGTCCGCAACGGGCATGACGGCGGTCCTCGGTGGCTGTGGGACGACGGGCTCCTCGGACGTCACCCTCAGACTCGTCGCAGCCGACTACGGAGACTCCGCCGCCAACAGCTCCCAGAAGTACTGGGACAAGCTGGCCAAGGCGTACGAGGCCAAGCACTCCGACGTGAAGATCGACGTCACCGTCTACTCGTGGAACGACGTCGACCGCAAGGTCAAGGAGATGGTCGCCGGCGGCAAGGCACCCGACCTGGCCCAGATCGGCTCGTACGCCGACTACGCGGCCGCCGGCAAGCTGTACGAGGCCGGGGACCTGCTCTCCATCCCGGTCCAGGCCGACTTCCCCTCCCAGCTCGCCGAGGCGGGCCAGTGGAACCACGCGCAGTACGGCATACCCTTCGCCGCCTCCACGCGCGTCCTCTTCTACAACAAGACCCTCTTCTCCGAAGCCGGCATCACCACCCCGCCCACCACCTGGAGCGAGCTCGCGGCCGACGCGAAGGCGCTCAAGGAGAACGGCGTGAAGTACCCGTACGCGCTGCCGCTCGGCCCCGAGGAGGCGCAGGCGGAGACCATGCAGTGGCTGCTCAGCGGCGGCAGCGGCCTCACCGACGACATCGGCACGTACACGATCGACTCCGCGCAGAACATCGACACCTTCACCTGGCTCAAGGACGAGCTGGTGGGCAAGGGCCTGACCGGTCCGACGGCCCCCGGCAAGCTGAACCGCGCGACCGCGTTCGCCGCCTTCGCCGACGGCCAGGTCGGCATGCTCAACGGCCACCCCACGCTCATCAAGCAGGCCGAGAAGAAGGGCGTGAAGTTCGGCACGGTTCCGATGCCCGCCCGCGCCGGCCAGAGCACCCCCACCGCGTCCATGGGCGTCACCGACTGGATGGCGGCGTTCAAGCAGAACGGCCACGCGGACCAGGTCGGCGACTTCCTCGACTACGTCTACAGCGAGAAGAACGTCCTCGACTTCTCCCGCGAGTACGGCCTGCTGCCGGTCACCACGTCCGCGTCCCAGACGATGACCGACTCCCCGCAGGGCCAGGACAAGCAGCTGCTCCCCTTCCTGGACCAGCTGCCGACCTCCGAGCTGTACCCGGCCGGCAAGACCTCCTGGGCCGCCGTCAGCGCCGACGTCAAGAAGCAGATAGGCACGGCGGTCGCGCCGACGGGCGACCCGACCGCCGTTCTCACCCGGCTCCAGTCCGAGGCGACGGCGGCCGACAGCCGTACGAAGACGGGCTGAGCGTTACGGTTCTCCGCATGGACCGGCAAGAACTGGGCGCGCGCGAACAGGCGATCCTCGCGCTGGAACGCCGGGGCTTTCCGAGCCCCGGCGCCAAGGAACGGGCGATCCGCGAGGAACTGGACCTGGCGCCGGTGCGCTACTACCAGCTCCTCAACGCCCTCCTCGACGACGAGCGCGCGCTGGCCCATGATCCGGTGACGGTGAACAGGCTGCGGAGAGTACGGGAGGCGCGCCGGTCGGAGCGCTGAGGGGGCGGGCGGGGGGAGGTTTTCGCCCCCGCCGCCCCTGCCCTTCCCATCACCAGGGGGCTGCGCCCCCTTCGACCCACGCCGGCGGTCGATGCGGATCTGCGGGCCGGTGGGGGTGGGGCGCGCCCACGCGGCGGAGCCGCATACCGATACAGCCCCGCGCCCCTTTGGGGCACTCGGATACTGTCGGCTGTATGGGCACCCACATCACGGAACCCCTCCCGACGCCTCGCACCGCGGCCGGTCGCGACGGCCTTGCCGCTCTCCTCTCCCGGCCGCACACCGCCCTCGTCGGACTCGACTTCGACGGCACCCTCGCGCCGATCGTCGCCGACCCCGAGCAGGCCCGGGCTCACCCGGACGCCGTACCGGCCCTGGCCGCCCTGGCCCCGAGGGTGGCCGCCGTCGCCGTGATCACCGGCCGCCCCGCCGAGATCGCCGTCCGCTACGGCGGTTTCGCCGGCGTCCCCGGCCTGGACCACCTCGTCGTCCTCGGCCACTACGGCGCCGAACGCTGGGACGCGGCGACGGGCGAGATCACCGCGCCCCCACCGCACCCCGGTATCGCCGCCGTCCGAGCCGAACTCCCGGCCGTCATCGACGGTGCAGGGGCGCGGGGTACCTGGATCGAGGACAAGGGCCATGCCGTGGCCGTCCACACCCGCCGGGCCGACGACCCCCAGGCCACCTTCGAGTCCCTCCGCGCCCCCCTGACCGACCTGGCCACCCGTAACGGCCTGATCGTCGAACCGGGCCGCCTGGTCCTGGAACTGCGCCCCCCGGGCATGGACAAGGGCGTGGCGCTGAGCGAGTACGCGAGGGAGATCGGCGCGGGCGCGGTCCTCTACGCCGGCGACGACCTGGGCGACATCCCGGCCTTCGCGGCCGTGGAGAAGCTCCGCACGGAGGGCGTACCGGGCCTGCTGGTATGCAGCGGCAGCACGGAGGTCACAGAGCTGGCGGACCGAGCCGACCTGGTGGTGGACGGCCCGGAGGGAGTAGTACGACTACTGGAGAACCTGGCTCACCACAGCGCCCCCTAAGGGGCGCGGGGAACTGCGCGACAAGCCCCCACCGGGCCCGCGCGTGCCCCTCACCCTCCCAACGCCCCCAACTGCTCAAGAAACCAAGCCGCAGGCGGCAACGCCGTAGCCGCCGCGGCCAACCGCTTGCACCGATCCACCCGCTCGGCCGCCGGCAGACTCAGCGCCTCATGCAGCGCCCGAGCCGTCCCCCCGATGTCGTACGGGTTCACCACCACCGCGTCCTCGCCCAGCTCCTCGTACGCCCCCGCCTCCCGCGAGAGCACCAGCACGCACCCCTCGTCCGACACCACCGGAATCTCCTTGGCGACCAGGTTCATGCCGTCCCGGATCGGATTCACCAGTGCCACGTCGGCCAGCCGGTAAGCCGCCAGCGACCGTGCGAAGTCGTCCTTGACGTGGAGCACCACCGGCGTCCAGCCCGGCGTCCCGTACGTAGAGTTGATGTCCTCCGCGACCCGCTGCACCTCGGCCGTGTATTCGCGGTACACCGCGAGGTCCTGCCGCGACGGATACGCGAACGCGACATGCACCACCCGCTCCCGCCACTCGGGGTGGTCGTCGAGCAGCTGCCGATAGGCCAGCAGTCCCCGCACGATGTTCTTCGACAGCTCGGTCCGGTCGACCCGGACGATGGTCTTTCGGCCCTCCCCGATCTCCTCCCGCAACGCCCGCATCCGCTCGTCCACGTCGGGCTCGTGCGACCGCTTCCGCAGGAAGTCCGCGTCGGCCCCCAGCCCGTGCACCCCGATCCGGGTCTCACCGGCCGCCGGAATCCCCGGGCCCAGCACCGTATGACAGCAGGCCACGAACGCGTCCGCCCACCGCCGGGTCAGAAACGCCGCGTGATCGGCGCCCAGGATCCCGCCCAGCAGCTCCGCCGCGATGTCGTCGGGGAGCAGCCGGAAGTAGTCCGGCGGCGCCCACGGGGTGTGGGAGAAATGGCCGATACGGAGATCCGGCCGCAGCCGGCGCAGCATCCGCGGGGCCAGCGCCAGGTGGTAGTCCTGGATGACGACCACCGCACCCTGGCCCGCCTCCTGCGCCAGGGCCTGAGCGAACGCCTCGTTGTAGGCCTGGTACGACCCCCACTGCCGCCGGAACTCCGCGTCGAAGACGGGCTCCAGCGGGGTCTGGTAGAGCATGTGGTGGACGAACCAGAGCACCGAGTTCGCGATGCCGTTGTACGCGTCGGAGAACACGTCCGCGTCGATGTCGAGCATCCGGACCTGCTGCCCGCCGGTGTCCCGCGCCGGCAGCCGGCCGCCCTCGGCCCGCCGTACCGCCTCCCGGTCCCCGTCGCTCAGCGCCGCGCACACCCAGACCGCGTTCGCGTCCGTCCCGATGGCGGACAGGCCCGAGACGAGTCCGCCGCCGCCGCGTTTGGCGTGCAGCGCACCGCCTTCGCGCATCTCGTACGAAACCGGGCCGCGGTTGGACGCGACCAGCACCTCAGCACTGCCGGTGGAAGCCATACGCCTCAACCTAGCCCGGCCCGTAAACGCTCAAACGTACGGCTACGTCAGACACGCCACCGTATACGGCCGTACGGCCAAGTCACGCCACGCTCACGCCACCCGGCGCTCGGCGTACTCGGCGATCTCCGCCATCGGTGGCCGTTCCTCCGTGTCCACGGAGTACGTGCGCGGCTCGAAGCCGTCCTCGCCCCGTTCGAACTGGGTCAGGGCGGGCCGGATCAGATGCCCGCGGGCCAGCCGCAGCTGCGCGGTGCGGTAGATCGCGGCGGACATCCGGCCGAGGGCCTGGCCGTCCTGGTGGCGGTGTTTGCGCACCCCCACGTCGACCTGGGCGAGGGCGTCAAGGCCCACCAGGTGCAGGGCGTCGACCAGCATGCCCAGTTCCACGCCGTAGCCGACCGGGAAGGGGAGCTGTTCGAGCAGTGAGCGGCGGGCCGCGTACTCGCCGCCGAGGGGCTGCACGAACCCGGCCAGCTGCGGCCAGTGCATGTTCAGCAGCGGGCGGGCCATCAGTTCGGTGACCCGGCCGCCCTGTCCGGCCGCGCCGGCGAGCGGGCGGTCGTACATCGCCTTGACCAGGTCCACCTCGGGATCGGTCAGCAGCGGGCCGACGATCCCGGAGACGAAGTCGGAGGAGAACTCCCTCAGGTCCGCGTCGACGAAGCAGACGATGTCCCCGGTGGTGACCAGGAGGGAGCGCCAGAGGACCTCGCCCTTGCCGGGGACGGCGGGGATGCGCGGCAGGATCGTGTCGCGGTGGACGACCCGGGCGCCGGCCGCCGCGGCCACCGCCGCCGTACGGTCGGTGGAACCGGAGTCGACGACCACGATCTCGTCGACGAGCGGCGCCTGCCGCATCAGGTCATGACGGATGATCGCGACGATGTCGCCGACCGTCTCCTCCTCGTTGAGCGCGGGCAGCACGACGGAGACGGACTGACCGGTGCGCTGCTTGGCGGCGAGTATCCGGTGCAGTGGGCGTTCGTTCAGGGACCAGGAGCGGGTGGCCAGCCAGCGCTCGACTTCTTCCAGCACAGTCAGCGGCTCCTCACTGTCACGGTCACACTGCGAGGTGTGATCCATCTCGCGGTTCGGACGACTCTCTCAACTGTCCTGGCCTTCGGTTACAGTCTTGAACAACGCCGATGACCATCGCATGTCGTGGGGTCATTGGCCGTTGACAACCACATACCGCTCATCCAGAGGGGCAGAGGGATACGGCCCGATGAAGCCCCGGCAACCCTCCAGTCGGTTACTCGTGGATCGCTGACGGCTGATCCCTGATCACTGTCGATCACTCGCGAGGCTCCCGGCTAGGGAAGGTGCCAAATCCGTCTCACGGCGAGATGCGTCGTGAGGAAGATGAGGAGAAAGGGCCTCGCCTCACATGGCTGTGCAGACTGCTGAGACCACCAGCGACTCCACCACCGGCTCCACGACCGTCGACCTCGGGCCCGCCGCCGCCCTGAGCTGCCGCGAGTGCGGTCACCGCGTGCCGCTCGGCCCGGTGTTCGCCTGCGAGGAGTGTTTCGGCCCGCTCGAAATCGCGTACGACTTCTCGGCCTACGACACCGAGGAGCTGCGGAAGCGGATCGAGGCGGGTCCCGCGAACATCTGGCGTTACGCGCCGCTGCTGCCCGTCCCCGCGGACGTGGCGACCAAGCCGAACATCAACCCGGGGTGGACCAAGCTCGTCCAGGCCGACAACCTGGCCAGGGAACTGGGCGTCACCGGAGGTCTGTACGTCAAGGACGACTCCGGCAACCCGACGCACTCCTTCAAGGACCGTGTCGTCGCCCAGGCCGTCGAGGCCGCGCGCGCCTTCGGCTACACCACGCTCTCCTGCTCCTCCACCGGCAACCTCGCCGGCGCGGTCGGTGCCGCCGCCGCCCGGGCCGGCTTCCGCTCCTGCGTGTTCATCCCGCACGACCTGGAGCAGGGCAAGATCGTCATGGCCGCGATCTACGGCGGCGAGCTCGTCGGCATCGAGGGCAACTACGACGACGTGAACCGTTTCTGCTCCGAGCTGATCGGCGACTCGGCAGGCGAGGGCTGGGGCTTCGTCAACGTCAACCTGCGGCCGTACTACGCGGAGGGCTCAAAGACCCTGGCGTACGAGATCTGCGAGCAGCTCGGCTGGCGGATCCCGGACCAGCTGGTCGTCCCGATCGCCTCCGGCTCGCAGCTCACGAAGATCGACAAGGGTCTGCAGGAGCTGATCAAGCTCGGGCTCGTCGAGGACAAGCCGTACAAGATCTTCGGTGCGCAGGCCGAGGGGTGCTCGCCGGTGTCGGTGGCCTACAAGGCGGGCCATGACGTCGTGCGGCCGCAGAAGCCGAACACCATCGCCAAGTCCCTCGCCATCGGCAACCCGGCCGACGGGCCGTACGTCCTCGACATCGCGCGCCGTACCGGCGGTGCGGTGGAGGACGTCACCGACGAGCAGGTCGTCGACGCGATCAAGCTGCTCGCGCGGACCGAGGGCATCTTCGCCGAGACCGCCGGCGGGGTCACGGTCGGAGTCACCAAGAAGCTCATCGAGAACGGGCTGATCGACCCGGCGAAGTCGGTCGTCGTACTCAACACGGGTGATGGACTGAAGACGCTGGACGCGGTGGCGGGGACCGGGCTCACGGCGACCATCCGCCCGAATCTCGAGTCTTTCCGTGAGGCCGGGCTCGCCTGAGTCAGCCGTAGAAAACCAGGGCGTTGCCCCCGATCGGAGGTTTCCACGTGAGTATCACTGTTCGCATTCCCACCATCCTGCGCACCTACACCGGTGGTCAGGCCGAGGTCAGTGCCGAAGGGGCCACCCTCGGCGAGGTCATCTCGGACCTGGAGAAGAACCACACCGGGATCGCCGCCCGCGTTCTCGACGACCAGGGCAAGCTGCGCCGGTTCGTGAATGTGTACGTCAATGACGACGATGTGCGGTTCGAGCAGGGCCTGGAGACGGCCACTCCGGACGGCGCCGGCGTCTCCATCATCCCGGCCGTCGCCGGCGGCTGACCCCGGCGACCGCCACGGCGGCCCCGCTGACCTGGCTGACGTGATGGCCGTATGACCGAACATTACCTTCGGTAATACCCATCACCGACTGTTCATCCGATTGCCCCCTCCGTGAGTGAAGCGGAGGGGGCAATTCTGTGTGGTTGAGCGCGGTACAGTTGGGGAACGCGGTCCTGATCTCCGGGTCGGGGGCCCCGTATTCGATACCGCTGACCCCACAAGAAGTAGCCAAACTGTGCGGGTTATATGCGGCTTTTGCGGCTTTTATGGGGCCCGACTTGCCCTGAATTCAGCCGAATTCTTGCTACATTCCGGACCCTTCCCGTCCAGAATTCTCGTCCGATTGACCTGTTGCAGACGGCAGTTGGACAGATACATTCAGCCGCGGTCGACGCGTTCCGGCGCACGCCCCCAACCTGTGGGGGGTGAGGTCTGACCCGGATCCGCGAAGTGTGGATCTGTGCAAGGGCCAGTAATAGGGGAGTTAGGCATGGCTCAGGGCACCGTCAAGTGGTTCAACGCGGAGAAGGGGTACGGCTTCATCGCGGTCGACGGTGGTGCGGATGTTTTCGTCCACTACAGTGCGATCCAGATGGACGGCTACCGCACCCTGGAGGAAGGTCAGCGGGTCGATTTCGAGATCTCGCAGGGCCAGAAGGGGCCGCAGGCGGACATGGTCCGGCTCGCGACCAGCTGAAGCACGCGCCGACTGACAGCGTCGTTCTTCTCTCTTTGTCGGAGGGCTCGTATCCCATGGGGAGTCATGGGTTACGAGCCCTTCGGCATGCCCGGGGCGAGCGTGCCGGCGCACCCCTGCGGACGCACGCGCGGATGCACCCGGGACGCACCCGGGACGCACCCGCTGACGCACCCGCGGGCGCGGCCCGGTGAGGGGCCGGGGCGCGGCCCAGTCCGCGGGAGGCGCTTGCACTCGGCATGGGCGAGTGCTAATCATTGGCGTTAGCACTCTGAAGGTGAGAGTGACAAAGATGGACCGGGTCGGTGAGGCCCGCAGGCCGGGTGGGGCAAGGAACCCACGGGTCGGCGAGCCGTCCGTCGCGGGCGCGGGCGCGGTCCGAAGACTCACCCCCAGTCCTGGAGGGACCACTTCACATGGCCAAGATCATCGCGTTCGACGAGGAGGCGCGGCGCGGCCTTGAGCGCGGTATGAACCAGCTCGCCGACGCCGTCAAGGTCACCCTCGGCCCCAAGGGCCGCAACGTCGTCCTTGAGAAGAAGTGGGGCGCCCCCACGATCACCAACGATGGTGTGTCCATCGCCAAGGAGATCGAGCTGGAGGACCCGTACGAGAAGATCGGCGCCGAGCTCGTCAAGGAAGTCGCCAAGAAGACGGACGACGTCGCCGGTGACGGTACGACCACCGCGACCGTCCTCGCCCAGGCCCTGGTCAAGGAAGGCCTTCGCAACGTCGCCGCCGGCGCCAACCCGATGGCCCTGAAGCGCGGTATCGAGAAGGCCGTCGAGGCCGTCTCCGGTGCCCTGCTCGAGCAGGCGAAGGACGTCGAGACCAAGGAGCAGATCGCCTCCACGGCCTCCATCTCCGCCGCCGACACCCAGATCGGCGAGCTCATCGCCGAGGCCATGGACAAGGTCGGCAAGGAAGGCGTCATCACCGTCGAGGAGTCCCAGACCTTCGGTCTGGAGCTGGAGCTCACCGAGGGTATGCGCTTCGACAAGGGCTACATCTCGGCGTACTTCGCCACCGACATGGAGCGTATGGAGGCCGTCCTCGACGACCCGTACATCCTGATCGCCAACTCCAAGATCTCCTCGGTCAAGGACCTGCTCCCGCTCCTGGAGAAGGTCATGCAGTCGGGCAAGCCGCTGCTGATCATCGCCGAGGACGTCGAGGGCGAGGCCCTGTCGACCCTGGTCGTCAACAAGATCCGCGGCACCTTCAAGTCCGTCGCGGTCAAGGCCCCGGGCTTCGGCGACCGCCGCAAGGCGATGCTGAACGACATCGCCATCCTCACCGGTGGCGAGGTCATCTCCGAGGAGGTCGGTCTCAAGCTGGAGAACACGACCCTCGACCTGCTGGGCCGCGCCCGCAAGGTGGTCATCACCAAGGACGAGACGACCATCGTCGACGGTGCCGGCTCCACCGAGCAGGTCCAGGGCCGGGTCAACCAGATCCGCGCCGAGATCGAGCAGTCCGACTCGGACTACGACCGCGAGAAGCTCCAGGAGCGCCTGGCCAAGCTCGCCGGTGGCGTCGCCGTCATCAAGGCCGGTGCCGCGACCGAGGTCGAGCTCAAGGAGCGCAAGCACCGCATCGAGGACGCCGTGCGCAACGCCAAGGCGGCCGTCGAGGAGGGCATCGTCGCCGGTGGTGGCGTGGCCCTCATCCAGGCCTCCTCGGTCTTCGAGAAGCTGGACCTGGAGGGTGACGAGCTGACCGGCGCCAACGCCGTGAAGCTCGCGCTGGAGGCCCCGCTCAAGCAGATCGCCGTCAACGGTGGTCTCGAGGGTGGCGTCATCGTCGAGAAGGTGCGCAACCTGCCCGTCGGCCACGGTCTGAACGCCGCGACCGGTGAGTACGTCGACATGATCGCCGAGGGCATCATCGACCCGGCGAAGGTGACCCGCTCCGCCCTGCAGAACGCGGCCTCCATCGCCGCGCTGTTCCTCACCACCGAGGCCGTCATCGCCGACAAGCCGGAGAAGGCCTCCGCGGCCGCTCCGGGCGGCATGCCGGGCGGTGACATGGACTTCTGATCGACCCCTGGTCGATCGCCCGTCCTGACCGAGGGCGGCACCCCCTGTTCGACAGGGGGTGCCGCCCTCGGGCGTTTTCGCCGGTCCCGAAGCAAGGTACGCGCTGGGGGGCGTGCGGCGGATCACAGGGATCGGTCGCCGGATCGCGGAATGCGGGGGGTCGCCTCGATCGTTCACCTACGGGTGCACTTAATGCATGTGCACATACCGTCCGGTCTACGACCTATTCACGAGGAGCCCCCCACGTGACCGTCACCACCACCTCCGCCTCCCGCGCGGCCGAGATCCTCTCCCGTCCGATCGCCCTGAACGGGCTCACGGTCCCCAACCGGATCGTGATGGCGCCGATGACCCGCCAGTTCAGCCCGGGCGGTGTCCCCGGCGAGGACGTGGTCTCGTACTACGCCCGCCGGGCCGCCGCCGGTGTCGGTCTGATCGTCACCGAGGGTACGTACGTCGGGCATGACTCGGCCGGGCAGAGCAGCAGTATCCCGCGGTTCCACGGCGAGGAGCAGCTGGCGGGCTGGGCGAAGGTCGCCGAGGGGGTGCACGCGGCCGGCGGCACGATCGTCCCGCAGCTGTGGCACATCGGCATGGTGCGCAAGCAGGGCCAGCCGCCGTTCGCGGACGCCCCCGCCGTCGGCCCCTCCGGCATCCGTCTGGACGGCACCGAGGGCGAGGGCAAGGCGATGAGCCCGCAGGACCTGGACGACGTCATCCGGGCGTTCGCCGAGGCAGCGGCCGCCGCCGAGCGCATCGGCTTCGACGGGGTCGAGCTGCACGGCGCCCACGGCTACCTCCTCGACCAGTTCCTGTGGGCGGGCACCAACCGCCGTACCGACGCCTACGGCGGTGACCCGGTCGCCCGTACCAGGTTCGCGGCGGAGCTCGTGGCCGCCGTACGCGCGTCGGTCTCCCCGGACTTCCCCGTGATCTTCCGTTACTCGCAGTGGAAGTCGGACAACTACGACGCCCGTCTCGCCGAGACCCCGGAGGAACTGGAGGCGATCCTCACCCCGCTGGCGGCGGCCGGTGTCGACGTCTTCCACGCCTCAACCCGGCGCTACTGGCTCCCCGAGTTCGAGGGCTCCGACCTCAACCTGGCCGGCTGGACCAAGAAGCTCACCGGAAAGCCGACCATCACCGTCGGCTCGGTCGGCCTCGACGGCGAGTTCCTCGGCGCGTTCCGGGGCGAGGGCTCCTCGGTCAAGGGCCTCGACGACCTTCTCGACAGCCTGGAGCGCGAGGAGTACGACATGGTCGCCGTCGGCCGCGCCCTCCTCCAGGACCCGGAGTGGGCGGCGAAGGTGCTGGCCGGCCGCACGGGCGAGCTGAAGGCGTACGACGCGGCGTCGCTGAAGAGCCTGAGCTGACCCACCCCCTTCGCCCTCGGGTTCATCCGGCGACCAGCCAGAAGAACCCGAGGGCGAACGCGTACGGCAGGAGCAGCAACTGCGCGGGGCGGAGCCCGCGCGCGGAACGCGGCACCCGCGCGTCACGGTCGGCTCCGCCCGTGAAGGCGTCGTACGCGTAGACGAGGGCGCTGGCGTCAGCAGCCGCCGGCGACCTCCGCCGACAGCAGCGTGGACAGCCCGTCCCAGCCCTCGACCACGGTGACCGCGGCCGGCACCTGGCCCGCGACCGCCGCACCCCCACCGGCCAGGGCGAGCGGATCCTGCCCCGGCCGCCGGGGGGCGCCCCCCTTGCGACCCCGCCCGGTGAGCCGGGTGACGAGCGCGTACCCCACCGCGGGCAGCGCCGAGAGCATCAGCAGTGCGGCCCACATGGCGCCGGTGTCCTCGGAGACAGTCATGATCACCCCACGGCCCGCGGCACCAACGACAGGATGTCCGCTCCGAAGAACGAGCCGCGCGGGATCCGCGGGCCCATGAGACGGTGTACGAGATCGACGAGGCGGAGACCGGGGCGTTCGTCGCCGAACGCCGCTTCTCCCGAGACGGGGCCGCTTTCACCCGATCGGGTGACGGGTGTTCGGCACTCGCGCGAACTGTCGGACGTTCCATCACTGACCGACCGTGAAGACCTGGCAGCCATCAGCTGTCGAAAGTGAGCGATCATGACGACGAGTGTGCCCCAGGAGCCGGCCCCCCTGACCGAGGGGCCGGTGGTTCGTACCGGCGCCGGTGCCGTGCGTGGGTTGCGGGAGGACGGGCTGGCGGTTTTTCGGGGCATACCGTTCGCCGAACCCCCCGTGGGGGAGGCGAGGTTCGCGGCGCCGCGCCCGGCACGCGCGTGGGACGGGACGCGTGAGGCGTACGCCTTCGGCCCGCCGCCCCCGCAGGACCTGGGCATCCAGGGGCGCACGGGCGTGCTGGAGGCACCCGAGGGCGACGACTGGCTGACGGTCAACGTATGGACACCCGACCCGGACCCGGCCGCCCACCGCCCGGTGATGGTGTGGATCTACGGCGGCGCCTACAAACTGGGCCACTCAGGCAGCCCCGGCTACGACGCCCAGCACATCGCCCGCGACGGCGACGTGGTCGTGGTCTCCCTCAACTACCGCGTCGGCATGGAGGGTTTCGCCCAGATCGAGGGAGCGCCCGCCAACCGGGGCCTCCTTGACCAGGTGGCGGCGCTGGAGTGGGTGCGGGAGAACATCGAGGCCTTCGGCGGCGACCCCGACCAGGTGACGGTCTTCGGGGAGTCGGCGGGCGGCGGGTCGGTGGCCTCGCTGCTGGCGATGCCGAGGGCGCGCGGCCTGTTCCGGCGGGCGATCGCCCAGAGCGTCCCGGGCACGTTCTTCTCCACCGAACTGGCCGCGGACATCGCGCAGGCCCTCGCGGCGGAGGCCGGCCTGCGCCCCACGCTGGCCGACCTCGCGACGACCGACCCGCGCCGACTGCCGGACGTGGGGCAGGCGCTGGGCGTCAAGATGCCCCAGTACATGGGCCGTTGGGGCCAGATCGCGCCGACCATGACACCGTTCTCCCCGGTGGTCGACGGCGAGGTGCTGCCCACCACCCCCTGGCAGGCGCTGGCCTCCGGGTCCGCCCGGGACGTGGACCTCCTCGTCGGCCACAACCGCGACGAGTACCGCCTCTTCCTGGTCATGGGCGGGATGTACGGCAAGATCACGGAGGAGCAGGCGACCGGCGCCCTGCGCCTGTTCGCACCGGGCGGCGAAACGGGGGTGCAGGCCTACCGCGCGGCCTTCCCGGAGGCGTCGGCGGGCGACCTGTACGAACGGGTACAGACCGACTGGCTCTTCGGCATACCGTCGCTGCGCCTGGCGGAAGCACAGACCGCGGGCGGCGGCCGGGCGCACCTGTACGAACTGACCTGGGGCGCCCCGGGCAACGGCGGGCTGCTGGGCGCCTGCCACGGCCTGGACATCCCGCTGCTCTTCGGCACGTTCGAGGCGGACCTCGCCAACCTCCTCTGGGCGGGCACGGGCGTCACCCCCGAGGCGGAGGCCCTCTCCACCCGTTTCCGCACGGCGTGGACGGCGTTCGCGAGGACGGGAGACCCGGGCTGGCCGGCCTTCGACGTCCAGGACCGCCCCACCCAGATCATGGACACGGCACCGACGGTGACGCCGTACCCGGAGGAGCGGAGCAGGAAGCTCTGGGAGGGCTACGAATTCACCCCCTCCCCGCTGCTCGACTGATCCGGGCGGGGCCGCGGGTCAGATGTTGCCGAGGGGCTCGATGTCCACGTGCAGGGGAGTGCCCCAGACCCGGAGCACCTCGTAGTCGGTGAACTCGTGGACGAGCCGGTAGGCCATGGCCGGCCGGGACCCGCGGCGCTGGGCATTGAGGTACAGCTCGGCCTCGCGCCGGTCGCGGCGGGGGGTGCCGCACAGCTCCCACTCCCGGCCGTTCCACGCCTCCGGCAGCCACCGCTGCTGGGGCTGCGGCCGGTCGGCCCGCACCCCGTAACGGGACATCGAGGGCTCCACGGCCGCCTCGCCGTGCACCGGCCGGGGCCCACCCGAGAACTCCGACCGGCGTGCGGCCCGCCGCCGTGTCTCGCACAGCAGACACAGATCCGGGGCGCTCTCGTCCACGGGCCCCTGCGGATGCTCGGCACACCGGGTGCTGGGCGCGGCCGCGCTGACACTCTCCTCCAGCAGGTCGAGAGCACGACGGAGATCGTCCTTGACCTCGTGCAGCTTGGCATCGGGCGTACTGGCGGTCAGCGCCTCCCCGTGCTCGCCGAGCAGGCGAAGGGCACGGCCCAGGGCGGTGAGCTGGGAGTGGTTCATACGATCCAGCGTGGCATACGGCGCCGACAACAGACCGGGGAGATCAGTCGGCGTACCGGTGGGCGGTCGTGCGCAGGGTGTTCAGTCTTTCGGCGGTGTCGGTTTCGGGGGCAGGCGCGTAGACGACGATGCGGAGGTCGGAGCCCGGGACCGTGAGGACGTCGAGGTCGAGGGTCAGGTTGCCGACCAGGGGATGTTCGACGGTCTTGCGGTCGCCGGTGTGGAGGCCCGCGGTGCCGTTGGACCACAGGCGGGCGAAGCGGGGGCTGGTGCGCAGGAGCCGGTCGACGAGCAGGGAGAGGCGGGCGTCCTCGGGATGGGCCAGCGCCGTGACCCGCAGGTCGGCCACCAGTGACTCCTCCTCGGCCTCGTCGCCGGCCCAGGACCGTACCGGCCAGGCGGCGATGGCATCGCCCCGGTGGCCGCCGCCGGAGCGGAACATCCCGGCGACGAGATTGCCCTGGTCCCAGCCGTAGGAGCGAGGGTCCCCTATGACGGTGGTCCACATCCGGTTCCAGCTGAGCAGCGTCCAGTCGGCGGCGTAGACCGCGACCGGCGCGTCCCCCAGTTGCCGGACGAGCCGGTGGACCCTCGGCGGCACCTGCCGCGGCACGTCACCGGCGGCGGGCGGGGTGAGGTGGGCGCAACGGAACAGGTGGTCGCGCTCGGCGGCGTCCAGGCGCAGGGCCCGGGACAGGGCGCCGACGACCTGGGCCGAGGGGTTTCGGGCGCGGCCCTGTTCGAGCCGCACCACGTAGTCGACGGACAGCCCGGCCAGACGGGCCAGTTCCTCGCGGCGCAGACCGGGGATACGCCGGTCCGCGCCGGATGCCGACTCGCCCGTCAAGGGTGAACGGCGCTCCCGCCAGCCTCGCAGGGCGATGCCGAAGTTGTTCGTCGTTGCCATGCGGGCATCATCGTTCGGAATTATTTGGATGAGCCGCCCGCAGTGGAACTCCTGTGCCACATCTGGGTAAAGGAGTTCAGGAGTCAGGGATCAGGGGTCAGGTGTCAGATGTTGAGCGCTGCCTCGGCGAGGGTCCGGGCCGCCGTCCACTGGGCGCGGGTGAAGGCGGCCGCCGACTCCAGCGCCTCGTCGGCCTCGTCCAGCATGACGGCGAACGACTGGAAGACGTGCGGGACTTGGGGCCAGACCTGGAGTTCGACGCGGACGTCGTCGGCGGCGGCGCGGGCGGCCAGCCGGACGGCGTCGTCCAGCAGGATCTCGTGCGAGCCCACCTGGATCAGCAGCGGCGGCAGGCCCGTCAGGTCGGCGAGGACCGGGCTGGCCAGCGGTTCGGTGCCGGGCGTCGTACCGAGGTAGTCGCGGGCCCGGGTGCGCAGGGCCTGCGGGGTGAGCGCGGGGTCCAGGTCGGCCTTGCTCGTCGCGCTGGCGCCGGACACCGTGAGGTCGGCCCAGGGCGAGAACACCGCTGCCGACGACGGCTGGGGCAGTCCCGCCGCCTTGAGGGCGACCAGCGTCGCGACGGTCAACCCGCCACCGGCGGACTCGCCGACGAAGGCGATCCGGGCGGCGGGGATGCCCCGGTCGAGCAGCGCGCGGTACGCGGCCACCGCGTCGTCGACGGCCGCGGGGAACGGGTTCTCGGGGGCCAGCCGGTAGTCGACGCAGACGGCACGGGCGCCCACCCGCCGGGACACGTCGGCGGCCAGGCCCGCCGCGTCGGCGGCGGAGCCGATGGCGTACGCGCCGCCGTGGAAGTACAGCACCACGTCGGACGGATCGCCGCCCGGCGTCTCGACCGTGACGACGGGGACACCGCCGAGCCGGCCGGACGTGGTCGTGACATCGGGGGGCAGCGGTATCGAGGTCATCATCCCGTGGAAGACCGCGCGTGCCTCCGCTATGTCGCCGCCGACGTCGAGCGGGGCGTGCCGGAGCATCTCGTCGAGGTCGCGGCGTTGCTGCCCGGACAATGGCTGTGCCTTTCGTAGAGGGGCGTAGAGGCGCTTGCCGGGGGCTCAGCGCGGCGGGCCGAGGATGATCTGGCCGTACATGTCGGCGGCCTCGGCCATCAGGTCCTTGGATATCTCGAACCCCTCCGGCCGCGGCGTCGACATGTCACGCCCGGCGTGCCGGAACATGCCCTCGATGCCGCCCGGAGTGCAGATCATCAGCAGGTCGGCGGTGTCGGAGGTGATCCGGTAGCCGTGCGGGACGTTCTTGGGCAGGTAGACGATCCCGCCCTCCGACAGCTCCAGCTCCTGGCCGTCCGACCACACCAGCGCGGTGCCCTTGACCAGCATGAAGATCTCGTCCTCGCGGGTGTGCATGTGGTACGGCGGCGCCTCCCCCTTGGCGACACCGAACCGTCCCACGGTCAGCTGTCCGTCGGTGGCCGCGCTGTCCAGGAGGACGGCGAACTGGCCGCCGTCGAGCCATTCGAGCTTCTGCTGCTGATCGGGCTGGGCGAGGTACATCATGCTCACGGCGATGTCCGTTCGGTGTGGGTGACCGTCCCGCGCCGATGATCCTCTTCCGTAACCGGCCGCCGCCAGATGCGGGGGTAGGACCAGCAGTACCACCGGCGGCACCGCACGGAGCATCGGGCACGGGGCATCGACGAGGCCTTTCGCATACGATTCAGATGTGTGGTCCGTTACGTGGCCATATGGGGAGCTCTGTCATGGACGGTCTTGCTGATCTGGGCGGCACACCGGGGTGGGGCCCCGTACACCCCCCGGCCCCTGACGAACCGGTCTTCGCGGAGCCTTGGCAGGGCCGGGCCTTCGCCCTCGCGATCCTCTCCAGCCGTGTCGCGTCCGGCGGCGTCAACACGGACGCCTTCCGGCACGCCCTGGAGCGCCTGGACCGGGCCGCCTACTTCGACGACGGCTACTACGGCCGCTGGCTCAACGGCGGGGAACTGATGCTCACCGACAGCTCGGTCCTGGCGCCCGGCGCGATCGACGCCCGCGCCCGCAACCTACGCGGCGAACAGGTACCCGAGCCGCCGGTCCCCGAGCCCGCCAGACCCGACTACGCCCCGACCGCCCCCGGCTCACTGCGCTCCCTGGACACCCCGCCGGCCTTCGCCGCGGGCGACCGCGTACGGCCCAGGGCCACGCCGGTCCCCGGACACACCCGGCTGCCGCGCTACGCCCGCGGCCGTACCGGCGTCATCCAGGCCGTACAGCCCGCGTCGGTGCTCCCGGACACCAACGCGCACTTCCAGGGCGAGAACCCGCAGTACGTCTACTCGGTGCAGTTCGACTCCCGCGAACTGTGGGGCGCCGACACCGAACCCTTCACGATCACCGTGGAGATGTACGAGAGCTATCTGGAGGCCACCGCATGACCACCGCCGGATCAGAGGAGGAGCGTCTGCCCCCGGCCCTGCGCACCGAGGCACTGGAGCAACTGCTCACCGAGCGGGGCCTGATCGACCCGAAGGTGATGAACGGGATCATCACGGAGTACGAGACCAACGTGGGCCCGCTCAACGGCGCCAAGGTCGTCGCCAAGGCCTGGACCGACCCCGAGTACCGGCGCCGACTCCTGGATGACGGCACCGCGGCCATCAAGGAACTCGGCTTCTCGGGGTCGCAGGGCGAGCACATCGTCGTCGTGGAGAACACCCCGACCACCCATCACGTCGTCGTCTGCACGCTGTGCTCGTGCTACCCGTGGCCCGTGCTCGGCCTGCCGCCCAGCTGGTACAAGGACCCCGCCTACCGCGCCCGCGTGGTGAAGGAACCCCGCAGGGTGCTCGCCGAGATGGGCCTCGAACTGGACGACGACGTACGGATCACCGTCCATGACTCCACCAGCGAGGTCCGCTGGCTGGTTCTGCCCGAACGCCCGGCGGGCACCGAGGACCTCTCCGAGGAGGAACTCGTGCCCCTGGTGTCCCGGGACGCGATGGTCGGCGTGGCCAAGGTGACGGCACCGTGACCGCGCCGCTGGGGGTCGAGGGCCCGGCCGCGCCGCCTCGCTCCAACGGTGAACTGGTCTTCGCCGAGCCCTGGGAGAGCCGTGCGTTCGGCATGGCCGTCAGCCTGTACGAGGCGGGCGCGTTCACCTGGCCGCAGTTCCAGGCCGCGCTGATCGCCCGGATCGCGGCGTCGTCGCGCGACGAGCCGTACCGCTACTACCAGTTGTGGCTGGCCGCGCTGGAAGACGTGCTGGTCAGTGTGGACGCCGTGTCCACGGACGAGGTCACCGCACGCGCCCAGGCCCTGGCACGGCGCCCTCCGGGCCACGACCACGGGGTCACTCCTTGACGCCCTCCACAAAGGCCGACCAGGCCTCCGGCCGGAAGAGGAGCTTCGGGCCGAGGGGGGCGGTTTTGGAGTCGCGGACGGGGATGAGGGTGGGGTGGCCGACGGCTACTTCCAGGCAGTTACCGCCGCCTTGGCTGTAGCTGGACCTGATCCATACGGCCGTGCTCTGGTCGTACTCAAGGATGTTCCTCATGGGCGTAATCCTGCGCCAACGCCTCCATAAGGGCCAGAGAGTTCTCTTGTGACAGAGCGGAGGCCACGAGGAGATCGAAGGCGAACCTGAGTTGGGCGACGGTGGCCGGGTCGTCTTCCAGCCGCCCGGTGTGAACGCCCTCGAAGTAGGCCAGCTGAGGGGCGTCCTCGAACTCCATCAGTTTCAGAGCACCCCGCATTGCCGTGTGCGCTCCCGCGCTCAAGGGAAGCACCTGCACGATGGCCCGGCCCCGGCGGGACAGAGCCGCGGTGTGACGCAGGGCCTCCGCCATCACCGCTCGGCCACCGGTTTCCCGAAGCAGTGCCGCCTCGTCGAGAACAACCCACAACACCGGCTTTGTTGGGTGATCGAGAAGAGCGGTGCGTTCCATGCGGCCTTCCGTCCACTCCTCGACGGTCTCCTCCGGAGCGGTCGGGTCGTACGCGCGGTTCACCGCCCAGGCATACGCACGAGTTTGCAGCAGCCCGGGGATCAGCAGCGGCGAGTACTCCCTGATCGCCGTGGCTTGAGCCTCGGAATCCGCCGCGTCGGCGAAGTGCTCCTCGTACTTCGACTTGGCCGCCGCCGCGCAGTTCCGTGTGAAGAACCCCCCCGTCCCCAGGACTTCGTCCAGCATCCGGGCGATGTCCGGCAACATCCGCCGTGTCCCCGCCTCCAACTGCCCGATGAACGACCCGCTCACGAACAGCCGTTGCCCCAGTTCCGTCTGGCTGAGGCCGGCCTTCTCGCGTGCATGCCGTAACTCGGCCCCCAGCAGGGCTCGCGGCGACGACGACGGGTCCAGGTCCTTCGGTGCTGCCATCGGCAACCCCCTATTCCACGGACGAGGTTGTTGGGATGTCGTATCTAGCCAGGTTAGAGCCGTGGTCGCCACGCTGTGTTGCGAATGACGAACTCAGCGTGGAGGTGGGGAACGGTGCGGCCGACCGAAGAAGTCGTGGAGTCGTTGCGGAGGGCACTGAAGGGGGCCGGGGTCGTGCTGCCGTCGTTGTGCGTCGATCCGGTGACCGGTGCGAGTGACGAGCCCTTCGCCCTGGTCGAGCTGGGGCGTTGCAACGTCCGGGTGGCGGAGCGGCTGGCCTCGGTGGTGCGCGGTGAACGGCCACCCGTCGGGACGTATGTGACGGACGTACGGGACGGTCGGATCGGCGAGGTGATGGGGCACCTCGGCGGGAAGGTGCAGCTACGGCCCGTGGCCGGTGGGCGGGAGTGGGACTGTCCGGGGGAGTCGCTGGCGCCGGCGCCGTCGGAGGAGGTGCTGCGGGCGCAGGTTCAGCGGGCCAACAAGGCGCGGCGGATGCCCTGTTGAGGGCATCCGGCCATCGTTGACGTCTGGCGACAACTCATCGACATCACAGGGAGCCTTGAGAAACCGCTGCTGCAGTGACGGAAGTGAACGGGCACGGCGCCGGTAACGACCCCGGTGACTTCGTCACATGGATGGCTCAGGTCTCGGGCCACCGTCGCTGAAGCTGATGTACGTGGCCAGGAAACCGACGGCGTAGCCGGTCAGCAGACCGCCCGCGTAGACCGCCGCCGCCAGGGCCGGCCCCCTGTTCCCCGTCAGCAGGGGGAACAGGGCCCAGCCCGAGGGGCCGATGGCGGTGGCGCCGACGCGGTCGCCGAGCACCGCGAAGAAACCGACGAAGGCCCCGCCCGCCGCGCCGCCCGCGCAGGCGGTGAGGAAGGGGCGGCCGAGGGGGAGGGAGACGCCGTAGATCAGGGGTTCGCCGACACCCAGCAGGCCGGCCGGGAGGGCGGACCTGATGGTCGTACGCAGTGAGGTGTCGTGGCGGAGACGGACGTAGACGGCGAGGGCGGCTCCGACCTGGCCCGCGCCCGCCATCGCCAGGAGGGGGAGCAGGACGGTGTAGCCCTGCTGCTGGATGAGGGTGGTGTGGATGGGGATCAGGGCCTGGTGGAGGCCCAGCATCACGAGAGGGAGGAAGAGGCCGCCGAGGATCAGTCCGGCAAGGGGGCCGGTGGTGGCGAGGAGCCAGTCGGCTGCGGTGGCGATGACGGAGGAGACGAGTCCGGCGGCGTACATCAGGCCGTACAGGGTGGCCAGTCCGGCGACGAGGACGGTGACGGTGGGGGTGAGGAGGACGTCGAGGGCTTCGGGGACCCGGCCCCGGCACCATCGTTCTACGTAGACGGCGAGCAGGGCGGCGGCCAGGGCGCCGAGGACACCGCCCTGCCCCGGTGCGAGCGTCACCCCGAAGGCGGTCACTTTCGCGACGCCCGGATAGACGACGATCGCCGCGACCGCGCCGCCCAGCACGGGCGTCCCGCCGAACACCTTCGCCGTGTTGTATCCGACGAAGACGCTGATCAGGGCCATGAATCCGGAGGCGATGGCGGCCAGGGCGGGAGTGAGCGAGGACAGCAGGCCGGCGTTGACGAGGAGCCCGTTGAGACCGGCCAGCACCCCGCAGCCGATCAGGGCGGGGATGAGCGGGACGAAGACGTCTGCGATGCGGCGGAGGGCGGTTTTGAGGGGTGTCGCGTTGCGCCGGGCGCGGGCCTCGCGCAGTTCGGCCCCTCGGGCGGCGAGCTGCCCGGCCGTCCCCAGCAGCCGCTGGAACTCGGCGGTCACCGTCACCACAGCCCCCGGCCCGAGGACGACCTGGAGGCTGTTCCCGTCGGCCACCACCCCCAGCACCCCGGGCACCGCCCGCACCGCCTCGTCGTCGACCCTCTCGCGGTCGGCGATCCCCAGCCGCAGCCGGGTCATGCAGTGGGCGACGGAGGTGACGTTCGCGGGGCCGCCGACGAGGGGCAGCAGCGCGGCGGCGGTGTCGTACGGCGATCTCTGCACACCCCGAGCGTGCGGGTCAGCCGGTCGCCGTGGCGAGCGCGGCGCGCAGACGGCCGCCGGACTCCTCCAGAAGGCGGGTGGCGGTGGGCCCGTCGACCCCGGCCAGGATCACCAGGATGGCATTCTTCACCTCGCCGTGGGTCGCGGTGAGGGCCTGCTCGATCTCCTCCTCTTCGGCCCCGGTGGCGAGGGCCACGATCCGTCTGGAACGGGCGCGCAGCTTCTCGTTGGAGGCACGGACGTCGACCATCAGGTTCCCGTAGGTCTTGCCGAGCCGGATCATCGTGATCGTCGACAGCATGTTGAGGACGAGCTTCTGGGCGGTGCCGGCCTTCAGGCGGGTGGAGCCGGTGAGCAGCTCCGGGCCGACGACCACCTCGATACCGTGCTCGGCGGCGGCCGCGAGGGCGCTGCCCGCGTTGCAGGAGAGACCGACGGTGAGGGCGCCGAGGGCGCGGGCGTGCTCGACGGCGCCGACGGCGTAGGGGGTGCGGCCGGAGGCGGAGATGCCGACGACGGTGTCGGCGGCGTCGATTCCGAGGGCGTCGAGATCCTTCCGGGCCAGCTCCGCCGAGTCCTCGGCGCCCTCCACGGACGTGACCATGGCATCCGGCCCGCCCGCGATGACCCCGATGACCTGCCCGGGGGCTGTGTTGAAGGTGGGCGGACACTCGGAGGCGTCGAGCACCCCCAGCCGCCCGGCGGTACCGGCACCGGCGTAGACGAGCCGCCCCCCTTCGGCCATACGGGCGGAGATCGCGTCGATGGCGCCGGCGATCCCGGGCAGGCGCAGGGCGACAGCGGCGGCGACCCCGGCGTCCTCGCCGTTCATGAGCCGGGCGATGTCGAGGGTGGGAAGCGTGTCGATCTCGGCGAGCTCGGGCCGGAACGCCTCGGTGGTGAGCGCCTCCAGCTCGGAGCGGAGGGCGCGGTGTTCGGTGGTCATGGAGAACGGTTCTTTCTGACTCGGTCGAGTGCACCCACCAGGGGCGCGGGACTGAACCGAATATGCGGCTCCGCCGCGTGGGCGCGACCAGCCGCATCCGGCCCGCGCATGCCCACGACGATCAAGTACCACGGTCTATCGAGGGACGTTCCGGTGCCGATGAGCCAACGCCTCATAAGACGCCGCCAACGCCGGAGCCGCAGCCTCGTAAGTCCGCTGGGCAACCCCCACGAACAGACAGTCCACCACCAGCAACTGACTTGTCCGCGAGGACATCGCAGCAGGCCGCAGCTCACTCTCCCGAGCCGTGGACGTGGTCAGCACATGGTCGGCGTACTGCGTCACCGAGGAATCCGGCCGCCCGGTGATGGCAACGGTCGTGGCCCCCCGCTCGAACGCGACCCGCAAGGGCTCTATGACATCCCCGGTGGACCCGGAGTGCGTGATCGCGATCGCCACGTCACCCGCCCGCAACTGCACCGCATTGGTGACCGCCAGATGCGGATCGCTGTGCGCGTGCGCTATCAGCCCTATCCGCAGCAGCTTCTGCGTGAGGTCCTGGGCGACCAGCCCGGACGCCCCGATGCCGTAGACGTCGGTCCGCCGGGCTCCGGCGAGCGCGGTCACCGCGGCCCCCAGCTGCACGGTGTCGAGACCGGCGGCCGTGTCGGCGAGGGTCTGCTGCTCGTCGTAGGCGAGTTTCGCGACGACGTCGGCGATCGGATCGTCGACGGCTATGTCGGTGGTGATCGCGGGCGCCCGCCCCGACTGCTGATGCGCGGCGAGCCCGGCGAGGGCGAGCCGCAGATCGCGGTAGCCGGGGTAGCCGAGCAGCCGGGCGGTGCGGACGACGGTCGCCTCGCTCGTGCCGGTGCGCTCCGCGAGCCCGGTGACCGTAAGGGCCGCGCAGCCGGCGGGGTCGCCCGCGACGGCCTCGGCGACGCGTTGCATGGAGCGGGTCATGGAGGGCGCGAGGGTACGGACCTTGGCCGCGAGGGCGGCCGGAGCCGGCGGCGCGTTGCCCGGGGCCGGGGTCCCGCCCCGGCCGTTGCCGAAAATTTCCTTCACACTCTCGGTCATCCTTGAAAGATATTTTCGTTTCGGGCACCCGGTCAAGACCGCGCACAATAGGACCATGGACCCCGTAAGCCCCCTGGAACAGGCGCTGCACGCAGCCCGCGCCCTGGTGCTCGCCGACCTGGTCGCGGGCGAGGTCGCCGAGGCGGATGTCGTCTCGCTGGTCGAGGACTCCGTCGTACAGCGGCGCTGGTGGGTGGAGCAGTGGCCGGACGGGGCGGGGTACGTGGCGGGGCTGGTCGCCCAGGACGTACAGGACGCGCTCCTTGAGCGGTACGGCCGCTGGCCGCTGTGCCCGGTGTGCGGCACCGGCGACCCGCACGCCCTGGACGTCGAACCGGAGCTCGGCCCTGACCCGCACTGGGTGTGCCACAAGGCGGGCGTGAAGGTCGCCTCCGTCGGCTCCCTGGGCCGGGCGACGGGCGGCATGTCGTCCTCGTGACGGTGCTCTCATGACGGTATACATCGACCCACCGAACTGGCCGGGCCACGGATGTATGTGGTCCCACCTGGTCAGTGACGTGTCGTACGCCGAACTGCACGTCTTCGCCGAGGACATGGGCGTCCCGCGCCGAGGCTTCGAACGCGACCACTACGACATCCCGTCCCACCGCTACGCGGACGCGGTGCGGGCGGGCGCGGTGGAGGTCAGCAGCCGCGAGGTGGTGCGGCTGCTGCACGGGGCGGGGCTGCGCAGACGCAAGAGCGACGTGCCCCGATAACCGCGCTCACCGTCCCCGCAGTTCGAAGGCCAGCCCCTCCCCGTCCTCGCTCACCTTGGTGAAGCCGGCACGGGAGACGACCGCCAGGGAGGGGATGTTGGCGGGCTCGACGGTCGCGAAGAGGGAGGTCACGTCGTCGCGGGCCAGGGCCCAGTCGGCCAGTGCGCGCAGCGCCTCCGTCGCGTAGCCGTTGCCGCGGGCGGACTCCGTGAGGTCGTAGCCGATCTCCACGCGGCCCTCCTCGTCCGGCGCGGAGTGGAAGCCCAGGCCGCCGACCGCGCGGCCGTCCTCCCGGCGGACCAGGGCGAAGACACCGAACTCCGGCCGGAGCACGCCCCCTTCGTACGCCTTCAGCAGGAAACCGGCGGCCTCCCGCGTGCCCTCGTACGGGCCGCCCTCGATCCACTCGAAGCCGCCGTCGCCGCCGAGGCGCAGGTCACGGGCCTCGGCGGGGCGGATGCCGACGAGGTCGAGGCGTTCGGCGGGGATGACGAGGTTGTTGCGCCAGCGCCACTCGGTGACCGGGGCGCGGCCGGGCAGCTCGCCGCGGCCGGTGGCCCACAGCAGGGTCTCCCAGGGCGTCGGACCGGGCTGGACATGCGGGAAGAGCAGGGTCAGGACGGACTCGGCCAGTTCGTCGGACGGCCGGTAGGGGACCCCCAGACCCTCCGCCATGTCGTGCGTGTGGAGCAGCACCTCGGCGATGCCCATCGCGGCGAAGCCGACGCGGTCCGCGCTGCGGAAGGGGTACGGGTGGAAGGCCCGGATCGCGCGCGAGGTGGTCCGGACGGTGGCGGCGAGCAGGGCGCCGGTCGTCTCGACCACGTGCAGCAGGCCGGAGTTGTCGGTGCCGTCGTCGAGCTTGAGCTCGAAGGGCACGTACGCGTCCTGGGCACGCCCGGCCAGATTGGCGGCGTACGCGACGAGATCGTCGGCGACATGGACCGCCGTCTCGTGGCAGTTCCACTCCAGCCTGCCCGCCTTCACCTCCGTCCAGTCCCGGTCCACCGCCGGCCGCAGCGCCGCGACACAGCTCGCGACGGCCTCTGCTATCTGATCCCCGCCCGTTTCACGCATGGGTCGCACCCTAGGACGCCGGATCCTGTGCGGTCGACAGCATTTCCAGCTCGGCGGCGAGGTTGTAGCGGGCGGTCGGCTCCCACTCCGCCTGGCCGTACGGCGTCCTGAAGAGCCTTGGCAGACCGAGCAGTTGACGGAGGATCGCGGAACGGCCCTCCCGGAAGGCGTCGTTCGGGACGAAGTGGTACTCCTCGCGTACCTCGGCGGTGTAGGCGGCGTACGCGGAGGGCGGGGCGGCGAGGATCGCCAGGTCGGCGTCGCACAGCACCTCGCCGTTGCGATCGCCGGGGGCCGGGTCGTGGGTGACGGTGAGCCGGACCAGTCGGGCGACCTCGGCGGTACCGGCCTCGGAGACCCCGGCCTCGGGGAGGGCCCGTTCGGCGAGACGGGCCGAGCGCTCCTCGTTCTCCGAGCGGTCCGGCAGATACACCGCGTCGTGGAACCAGGCGGCGAGCCGCACCAGATCCGGGTCGTCCGCGTGCTCCTCCAGGACGTCGATGTGGTCGAGGACCGCCGTGAGGTGGGCCAGGGTGTGGTACCGGCGCTGGGGCTCCTGCCAGCGGTCCAGGAGGGCGTCGGCGTACGGGTCGGGGTCGGGGTGGCGCGGGTCGTCGCCCCGCGCCATGAGGAGGGCGCGCCGCCAGCGGAAGCGCAGTTCCTGGAGATCGGCCATGCGCCCATTCTCCCGCGCGCCACCGACATGCCCCTAGCGTGGAGGACATGACTGCTGCTGACGACGTACGTGATCCCTCGCTGCCCGGACGTCTGCTCACCGTCGAGCGTGACGCGCTGCTCCCGCTCCTCCGCTCCCGGCCGGACGCGGACTTCGCGCTGCCGGCCGCCGCGTGTCCGGGGTGGACGGTGCGGGATGTGCTCGCACACTGTTCGGCCGCGCTGATCCGGGTGGTGGAGAGCCGGTTGGAGAAGGGGGTGTTCTCACCCGAGTCGAACGACCGGGACATCGCCGACCGCGCCGACTGGACGAACGCCCGGGTCCTCGACGAGCTGGAGCGCGGGATGACCGAAGCCGGGGAGGTGATCGCGGGACGGGCCGACGGGGTCCTGGACGGGATCGCCTTCGGGGAGTGGGTGCACGCCGGTGACGTCCGTGACTCCCTCGGCGAGCCCGGGGCCTACACCGGCGCGGGCGGGCCGTACGCGCTCTCGCTGCTGGCCCGGGTCACCCGGGAGCGGGGCCGGCTGCGGTTGCACGCCGACCTGGACGACGTGGACGAGCCGCTGCAACTGGGCGCGACGAGCGGCACGCGGACACCGGCCCGTTTCATCGGCGACACGGCGACGCTCGTACGGCTGTACACGGGGCGGGCGGTCGACGGGGCGTTGTACGAGCTGATGGGGGCGGAGGCGAAGGAGCTGAATCTGTTCGGGTGAGCGGCCGAAGGCGGTCTCGCGGCCGTATACGGACCCCACGTACTCTTTGATTGGACTAGACCTCCTGCGGTCGGTCGGCCTGCTGGTCGGCCGACCGCGCCTTGGGTACACGGGGAACACCACGGAAGGGGCCCTATGAGCACGCGTGCAGTCCTGGAGGTGATCGCCCTCGACGCCGAGGACGCGGTAGCCGCCCAGGCCGGAGGCGCGGACCGCCTCGAACTGGTCACCGACATGGCGGCCGACGGGCTGACCCCGCCGCCCCGGACCTTCACCGCGATCCGGGCCGCCGTCGACATCGACCTGCGCGTGATGGTGCGGCTGGCGGACGGGTTCGCCGCGGGGGACGTCGACCGTCTGGTGGGGGTGGCCGGGGAGCTGCGGGCGGCGGGGGCCGACCAGTTCGTGCTCGGGTTCCTCGGCGCGGACGGGGATGTGGACCTGGCGGCCGTGGAGCGCGTGGCGGCCGAGCTCGCGGGCTGCCGCTGGACCTTCCACCGGGCCATCGACCGCGCCGCCGACCGCGACGCGCTGCGCAAGCAGCTCGCCGACGTTCCGGGCCTTGACACCTACCTCACCGCGGGCGCGGCGACCGGCGTGGACGAGGGGCTGCCCACCCTCCTGGCCGAGGCTCGGCGCCGCGGCGAGCCGGGGTACGAGCAGACGCTCCTGGTGGGTGGCGGCCTGCGGCTCGATCATGTCACCGAGCTTCGGGCAGCCGGGCTCGACGCGTTCCACATCGGCGGCGCGGCACGGCCGGCCGGCTGGGAAGGACCGGTGTCCGCGGAGGCGGTCCGGAACTGGCGCCGGGCACTGGACCTGGTGACGGCGCTGCCCGAATAGGCCGCGGTGTACAGCGGTCGAGCATGCCGCGGTGTGCTGGGAACGCGGGCCGCATGAAGGTACTCATGGTCGGGGCCACCGGTGCCGACGCCGGGGCCGTACTGCCCGAGCTGGTCGAGCGCGGTGCGCACGTCCGCGCGCTCGTCCGCGACGAACGACGCGCGGAGGACGCCCTCGCGCGTGGGGCCGCCGAGACGGCGCTCGGTGACCTCAACGACCCCGCGAGCCTGCGCGCCGCCCTCGCCCTCACCGGTGACCGGCTCTCCTACGGCACCTTCGAGTTGTGCGCCCCCGGCATGGTCGACCGGGTCGAGATGGCGGCGATCGCGAGCGAGGAACCCGGGCGGCCCGTCCACGCGGAGGTGACCCCTCTGGAGGAGTGGGCGGCGCGGATGCCCGAGGGACCGGAGCGGGACGGGCTCGTACGGATGATGCGCCATTACGACACCCATGGCTTCCCCGGCGGGAACTCGCTGGTCCTCTCCGCGGTCCTCGGGCGCGAACCGCGCACCCTGCGGGGCTGCTTCCGCGAGCTGGCTCAGGCCAGCTGAGGCGGCAGCGGGGCCGTGTGGGTCACGATCAGGCCGGAGACGGCTCGGGTGAGGGCGACGTAGAGGCGGCGCAGGCCGGTGCGTTCGTCGGGTTCGCCGTCCACGACCGCCTGCGGCTCGTCCAGTACCACGTAGTCGTACTCCAGGCCCTTCGCGAGTGACGCCGGGACCAGGGTGAGACGGGTCTGTTCCGTCGTCTCCTCGCCGGGGGCCAGGTGGCCGATCCCCGCCGCTGCCAGCGCCTCCGCGAGCGCCGGGATCCGGGCGTCCGCCGCGATCAGACCGGTCGAACCCTCGTTGCGCAGCAACTCCGCGCAGGCCGCGACGACGTCCGCGGAGCCGGCACTCGTACGCACCGCGAAGAAGCCGGGGTTCTCACGGACCGACGCCACCGGGGTCAGGCCGGGGGCGATGTGCGGGAGGAGCCGGGAGGCGTAGGTGATGACGTCCGTCGGGACGCGGAAACCCGCGGTCAGTTCCTCGATCACACCGTCCGACTTGCCGAGGTGGGCCAGGGCCTCGTCCCAACTCCGTGTCGCCCAGGGAGTAGTGCCCTGCGCCAGGTCGCCGAGGACGGTCGCCGAGCCGGTGGTGCAGCGGCGGCCGACCGCGCGGTACTGCATGGGGGACAGGTCCTGCGCCTCGTCCAGGACCACATGGCCGAGCGAGTGCGTCCGCTGGACGAGATCCGTCGTCTCGTCGATCAGCACGGCGTCCGCGGGCGACCACTTGGCCGACTTGACGCTGCGCACCGCCTTCGCCCACACGATCGTCTTCTGCTCGTCAGCGGTGAGGATCCCGTCCGCGTGTACGGCGAGAAAGTCCGCGTCCGTGAGCAGGCGCAGCACGAGTTTCGCCGGGTCGACCGGCGGCCAGACCTGTTTGACGGCCGCCTTCACCGCCGCGTTGCGGGCCACCGAGTCCTGCACCCGGTCGTCGGGGGCCTCACCGGAGCGTTCCATCTGGACCAGCACGGCGTGTGCGATGCGCTGCGGCAGGGCCTCGCGCGCGGCGCCGTACCGGATGCCACGGTCCAGCAACTCCCGGACGATGCCCTCCAGTTCGTACGCCGGGACGCGCCAGCGCCGGGAGCCGCGTACCACCACGACCGGTTCGCCGGGCATCGTGACGTGCGCGTAGACGGCCCTGCGCAGCACCTCCGCCATCCGGGCGTCGCCCTTGATGACGGCGGCGGGCGCGGTGTCGGTGCCGCTTACGTCGACGCCGTTCGCCACCAGGTCGTCGACCGTCGCCTGCTGCACCGTCAGCTCGCCCAGTGCGGGCAGCACCTGCTCGATGTAGTGGAGGAAGGACCGGTTCGGGCCGATGACCAGGGTGCCGGTGCGGGCCAGCCGCTCGCGGTGGGCGTAGAGGAGATACGCGACCCGGTGCAGGCCGACGGCGGTCTTTCCGGTCCCCGGACCGCCCTGCACGCACACCGTCCCGCCCAGCCCGCTGCGCACGATCTCGTCCTGCTCGGGCTGGATGGTCGCCACGATGTCGCGCATCGGGCCGACACGCGGACGCTCGATCTCCTGCTGGAGCAGCTTGCTGGTCCGGGCCGCCTCGGCCGGGTCGGACAGGTGCTCGTCCTCGTACGCCGTGATGTCGCCGCGGGTGTACCCGAAGCGGCGGCGCAGCGCCACGTCCATCGGGTCCTTCTTGGACGCCCGGTAGAACGGCTGCGAGACCGGCGCCCGCCAGTCGATGACCATCGGGTCGCCGTCGTGGTCGTGGACGTGCCGGCGCCCGATGTAGAAGCGCTCCCCGTACGCGCCCTCGGCCTGGTCGGCGCCGGGGGCGTGCAGGTAGTCGAGGCGGCCGAAGAACAGCGGGGTGTCGCTGAGGTCGGCCAGCGCCTTGATGCGCTCGTCGATCTGGCGGGCGAGAACCTCGGCGTTGACCCAGTTCGCGGTCACGTCGCTGATGTCCAGCGACTCGACGTCCTCGCGCATGGCACGGAGCGCGGCACGGGATCCTGCGAGGTGGGCGCGCTCGCGCGAGAGGGGGTCGGAGAGCGGGGCGTCGAGCGGCTCGTGGGCGGGCGTGGACAAGGGGATGCCTCCGAAGGCCTGCGAGTGGATGGCGCTCAGGTGTGGATGGCGCACAGGTGGCGGTCAGCCGACCGGTTTCCGTCCGGCCGACGGCACTCCGGGGAAGGAGGCGGGCAAGAGCGGAGAGTCTAGTGAGACGGGGGCGGAAGAGGCCAATGGATTTCCGGCGCGGGGGGCGGAGAAGGGGACGGGGACCGCGCGCACGGCCTGAGTGCGCCGACGGGGGTGCCGCTTTGTGTGGTTGGCGGCTGCGGGTGCGTTGTGGCTTGTCGCGCAGTTCCCCGCGCCCCTGAAGGGCGCACTGCTCTGGCGCTCCTTTTAGGGGCGCGGGGAACTGCGCGATCAGCCCCCACGGCGCCGCAGTGACTCGACGGCACAAAGCGGCCACCCTCTTCGCCGTCCCCGGGCGGGCGGGGTGTCCTGCGAGGTGGACGCGGCGCTGGGCCGGGGGCGTGGCGCGCTCGGCAGGGTGGGCGTGGCGTGGTGAGCCCGGGTGGGTACGGCGCGCTGAGCTGGGCGGATGGCGTCGTGCCCCCAGGGCAGGGGGTTCGGTCTCCTAGGGGGTGTGTCACTCGTGGGGTGGGGATGAGGTGGGGGGTGGGGTCCATCGGCGGGTGGACTGGCGGGAGCGGAAAATTGGACCCGTGGACCGATGCCGTACTTGGGTCCGAAGTTCCACCATTGAGGCATGAGCGCAGCAACCATCAACCCGACCCCCAGCCGTCCACCGGGCGCCACGGCCCTGGACGGAGTCCCGCATCCCCACCACCGTCTGGGCGACGCCCTGCGTGCCGTCAAGGTCTTCGTCAGCGCGGCGTTCAGCGTCGTCATACTCGGCGAGTACGGCGAGGAAGCGGGCATACGCCGCAGGTGACGTCATAGGGTCACCTCCGTGCCGAACCGGACGGTGACGTCATGCCCCCTGCCCTCCCTCACCCTCCCTCTCGCCCTCTCCCTCCTGGCAGTCTCCCTTTCCTCCTTCGCCGCCCTCTGCGTCCTGCTGCACGCCCCGATGGCCGATCTGCTGGTCTACCGGGCCGAGGGCGAGGCCGTGGTCCACGGCGGTGACCTGTACGGCTTCACGGTCACCGAGTGGCGGCTGCCGGCGACGTATCCGCCCTTCGCGGCGGTCCTGTTCGTCCCGACGACCTGGATCCCCGTCCCGGCCCTGAAGATGGCCTTCCTCGCGGGCAACGCGCTCCTGCTCGCCTGGCTCGTCGCCCTCTCCGCCCGTCTGGCCGGCCGCACGGCGCCCCTCCCGCTGCTGTGCACGGCCACCGCGCTCGCCCTCTGGCTGGAGCCGGTCTTCCAGACTCTCCTGTTCGGCCAGATCAACCTCGCGATCGCCTGCCTGGTCCTCTGGGACCTCACCCGCCCGCCCGGCGCCCGCGCCAAGGGCCTGGCCCTCGGCATCGCGGCGGGCGTCAAACTCACCCCGGCGATCTTCATCGCCTACCTGTTCCTCACCGCACGCAGAAAGGAGGCAAGCGTTGCGACGGCGTCCTTCGCCGGTACGGCAGTGCTCGGCGCCCTGTTCCTCCCCGCGGCGACCGTGGACTTCTGGACGCGGCGCCTGTTCGAGACCGGCCGGGTCGGCAAGGCCTGGATCGTCGACAACCAGTCCCTCCAAGGCCTGATCGCGAGGGTGGCGGGCACGGAGGCACCGGGCCTGGCCTGGGCCCTCCCGGCGACCGCCCTGGCGGCGACGGGCCTATGGCTGGCGACCCGCGCCCACCGCGAACACCGCACCCACGGCGACCGCTGGGGCATCCTGCTCACCGCGTTCACGGCGCTGCTGGTCAGCCCGATCAGCTGGTCCCACCACTGGGTGTGGTGCGTCCCGCTGCTGGCGGTACTCCTGACAGAAGCCCGAACGGCCCTCGCGCTCACCACGGCCGCGCTCTTCACCGCCCGCACCATGTGGCTGCTGCCGCACGAGGGCGACCGGGACCTGCACCTCCCGTGGTGGCAGCAGGCGTTCGCGGCGCCGTACCCGCTCCTGGGGCTGGCGCTGCTGGCGGTCGCGGCCGTCGCCGTACGACGGCACAGCCGCACCCTGCCGGTTCCTCAGCCTTCCGTGCCTTCCGCACCCTCCGCGAGGAGCTCGTCCGCATCCATGATCCGGTAGGCGTAGCCCTGCTCCGCCAGGAACCGCTGCCGGTGGGCGGCGAAGTCCTGGTCGATCGTGTCGCGGGCGACGACGGAATAGAAGTGGGCCTGGTGGCCGTCGGCCTTGGGGCGGAGCACCCGGCCGAGACGCTGGGCCTCCTCCTGGCGGGAACCGAAGGTGCCCGACACCTGGATGGCGACCGTCGCCTCCGGGAGGTCGATGGAGAAGTTGGCGACCTTCGACACCACCAGCACGCTGATCTCGCCCTCGCGGAAGGCGTCGAAGAGCTTCTCGCGCTGGGCGTTGGAGGTCTCGCCCTTGATGACAGGGGCGTTCAAGTGCTCGCCCAGCTCGTCGAGTTGGTCGATGTACTGGCCGATGACCAGGATCTGCTGCCCCGCGAAGCGCCGCACGATCGCCTCCGTGACCTTCCGCTTGGTCGCGGTGGTCGCACAGAAGCGGTACTTCTCCTCGGTCTCGGCGGTGGCGTACGCGAGCCGCTCCGAGTCCGTGAGGTTCACCCGCACCTCGACACAGTCGGCGGGCGCGATATAGCCCTGCGCCTCGATCTCCTTCCACGGAGCGTCGAAGCGCTTGGGCCCGATGAGAGAGAACACGTCCGATTCCCGGCCGTCCTCACGCACGAGAGTGGCCGTCAGCCCCAGCCGCCGGCGCGCCTGCAGGTCGGCGGTGAACTTGAAGACAGGAGCCGGCAGCAGATGGACCTCGTCGTAGACGATCAGACCCCAGTCGCGGGAGTCGAAGAGTTCGAGGTGCGGGTAGACGCCCTTCCGCTTCGTCGTGAGCACCTGGTACGTGGCGATCGTGACGGGCCGGATCTCCTTCCGCGTCCCGCTGTACTCCCCGATCTCGTCCTCGGTCAGACTCGTCCGCTTCACCAGCTCGTGCTTCCACTGCCGGGCGGAGACGGTGTTGGTGACGAGGATCAGGGTCGTCGACTTGGCCTGTGCCATGGACCCGGCACCGACCAGCGTCTTGCCCGCCCCACACGGCAGGACGACGACACCGCTCCCGCCGTGCCAGAAGTTCTCCACGGCCTGCTTCTGGTACGGCCGCAGCGCCCAGCCGTCCTCGGCGAGCTCGATCGGGTGGGCCTCGCCGTCCACGTATCCGGCGAGGTCCTCGGCGGGCCAGCCCAGCTTCAGGAGCGTCTGCTTGATCTGCCCGCGCTCGGAGGGGTGCACGGCCACGGTGTCGGGGTCGATACGGGCGCCGATCAGCGGGATGATCCGCTTGGAGCGCAGGATCTCCTCCAGGACCGGCCGGTCGGTGGTGGTGAGCACCAGCCCGTGCGCCGGATGCTTGGAGAGCGTCAGCCGGCCGTAGCGGTCCATCGTCTCGGCGATGTCGACCAGCAGCGCGTGCGGCACCGGGTAGCGGCTGTACTCCACCAGCGCGTCCACGACCTGCTCGGCGTCGTGCCCGGCCGCCCGCGCGTTCCACAGCCCCAGCGGGGTCACCCGGTAGGTGTGGATGTGCTCCGGCGCCCGCTCCAGCTCGGCGAAGGGCGCGATCGCCCGACGGCAGTCGTCCGCCCGCTCATGGTCGACTTCCAGGAGCAGCGTCTTGTCGGACTGGACGATTAGGCAGGACACACATACCTCCGGAGATTAGGTCGTCTCATGACAGAAACAACGTCTGTCACAGCACGGGCTATGCCCCGTGCCCGACGCCGGAAGGGCGTCCCGGCCAGCGCGCCGGGGATGCGCGCCGCTATCTATGTTCGCCTATCGCGCGAGACCGACGAGACGACTTCGCCCGAACGCCAGCGCGCGGCCTGTGAGGCGTTGTGCGAGGCACGCGGCTGGGAGGTCATAGCCGCCGAGGAAGACATCGATGTCTCGGGCTTCTCGCGCGGGCTCGACCGGCCGGGACTGCAACGCATCCTGACCAGGCTCGCCGAGCTGGACGTGATCGTGTTCTTCAAGATCGACCGGCTCGCGCGCTCGACGGTCGACTTCGCGGAGATCATGCGACTCGCCGAGCACCAGGGCGTTGCGCTCGCGTCGGCGACGGAGCCGCTCGACCTCACGTCGTCCATGGGCCGGGCCATGGCGAAGGTGATCGCCGTCTTCGCGGAGCTGGAGTCCGACACCATCGGCATGCGGGTGTCCAGCGCGCACGAGCACCTGCGCCGCGAGGGTCGCTACACCGGAGGCCGGGTCCCGTACGGGTACATGGTCGTCCCCAACCCCAACGGGGCGGGCAAGGTTCTCGCGGTCAACGAGGACGAGGCCAAGACGATCAGGAAGATCGTGGAGCGGGTCCTGACCAAGGACTCGCTCATGCAGATCATCAACGGCCTGAACAAGGAAGGTGTTCCTTCCCCTGGCCACACCTCACGCCAGACGACGGGCAAGCGCAGCGACTCCAAGCAGTGGTACACGACGACGTTGCGCAGCCTGCTGGGCAATCCCCAGTTGCTCGGCCAGGTCGTCGAGGACGGAAAGCCGATCCTGCGGACGGACGGTCTGCCCCTGGTCAACCGCCCGCCGATCCTCGACACGGACACCTGGCAGGCGCTTCAGGACGAGCTGGAGCGCCGGGCCAATCCCGGGGAGAAGCGCCGGGAAGGGACATCGCTGCTGCGCGGCATCCTGCACTGCGCAGTCTGCGGTGAGCGCATGTACACCTTCAGCGGGCGCAACGGCCAGCTCCGGTACAGGTGCATCGGCCCCCTGAAGTACCGCCAGCGGGCGGCCAAGGGGGAGGAGAAGCCGGGGGAGAAGTGCTACGGGCCGACCGTGGCGGGGGTGACAACCGAGGAGTACGTCACCGAGCAGTTCCTTGCGAAGTACGGGCACCTTCCCGTGATGCGGATGGTCCAGGAGGTGGGCGAGGACTTCCGACCGCAGATCAGGCAGGCCGAGGAAGCCTTGGCCGACTTGCAGAAGGACCGCTACGACCGGGGCCTGTTCAGGGGCGAAGATGGCGCGAGCCGGTACGCAGAGCAGTACGCCAAGCTGGAGGACCGCCTGGCGTCCCTGAAGGAGAAGCAGCGTACGGCGAAGCCCGGCGGTGTGAAGGCGGAGCCGACCGGAGAGACGCACGCTGAGCAGTGGAAGCGCTCGGACGTGGCCGGTAAGCGGGATCTGTTGCTGAACGCGGGCGGCTACGTGGAGGTGGCTCCCGCGCGGCGCGGTGGGAAGAAGCTGGACACGTCGCGTCTGTCGGTGCACTTCGGCGAGGAGGGGCACATGCGGCGGGCGGCAGCGGCGGTGAAGGAGAGCGGCCAGGAGACCGAGGCGGCCGACAGCCAGGGCTGACGCCGACGTCACCGGACGCGCACATCGCCCGCGAGACGGGCCTGCCCTGCACCTGGACACCGTGCGGACCTGGCGCAACCGCTTCGGCGACGGCCGGCTGCCAGCCCTGGCCGACCGCAGGCGCTCGGGGCGCCCGGCCCGTTCACCCCCGGTCAGGTCGCCGAGGCCAAGGCCCTGCCCGAGCGATCACGTGCGCCGCTCGACAGAACGTGCCTTCCGAGGGCGAGCGAGCGCCCGGTGCAACCTTGAGTCCGTTTCGGGAGTCATGTCCGGGGGGAGCCGCGCAGCGCGCGTGGCGGCTCGGTGAGGAGGGGTGGGGTGACGTCCGTACGTATCTGGGGGCCAGGCGCCGGGGCGGTGGCGGTGCTGGTGGTGACGGCGGTGTGGGCGCACGGGTCGGCCGGTGTGGACGCCGGTCTGTGGGCCGAGGTGCGGCCCGCGATAGAGGCCCGGCTCGTGGCGCAGTCCGCCGGCACCGGTGCCGGGGAGAGCGAGGCCGCTCTCAGGTCGCGGTGGTTCTGCCGGGCGGAGGCGCTGGACCTGGCGGAGAGCGGGGGCCAGGTGCGGGCCGGGGTCAACACCCTGTGTCTGGAGCTCGGCGAGCGTGCCGGCGCTCTGGTGGAGTGCGGTGGCGCGCAGATACCGCAGGTGGTCCGGCTGGAGCGGGACTCGGCGCACGGCGGCTACGGCGTTGTCTCCGAGGAGGAGCCCCCGGACGGCGAGGGCTACGGCGAGTGGACGGCGAGCCACTTCAGCGCCTCCGCCGAGTCCCGCCTTGACGAGGAGATGGAGTCCACCGGGCTGGAGACCCTGGCCCGCGCCCACTTCGCCCTGCCTGCGGACGCACCGGTCCGGGACTGCTAGCCGGACGGTTCGATCAGTGGGCCGGCTCGATCTCCCCCGCGAAGACGATGACCTGGTCGATGAGGCTCCGCCGCAGATGGACGACGTCCGTCCCCGCCAGGCGGGGGCCTCCGTCCGGCGTGGTGAAGACCCACTGGTACCGGGCCCACTCGTCAGGCATGTCCACCGCCGAGCAGCGCACCATCGTGCCGGTCCCCGCCGGGTGGCGCCGGATGTCCAGCACGAACCGCTCGACTGCCTCGATGCCCTCGCTGCGGCCCAGCGGCCCCCAGAAGACCACGTCCGAGGTCAGGGCCTGGGAGAGCAGCGCGGTCACATAGCTGTCGTCCGAGGCGTTGAACGCGGAGATGAACGTGTCGATCGCGGATCGTGCGGTCTCTTCCTGCATGCACGAGTAATACCAGCCACTTCGCTACTCCGCCGCGAGTTCCGCCACCCCCGTCACCCGGTGCAGGGGGTAGGTGCGTACCTCGTCGGCGGTGTGGTCGTACGCCGTGACGAAGCCGCCCTCGACGCGGATCGGGGCGATGACGCGCTGGCTGGCGGTGCCCTCGGCGTTGACGTAGCCGATCCAGAGGGTGTCGCCGGTGAGGACGGCGGCCTGCATGGTGGCGAGGGTCTCGGCGGCGGTGGTGCGCGGGAGTTCGCCGCCCTGGACGGCGGTGCCGGTGGGCTTGCGCGGGGTGGTGGCGGCCAGGTCGCCGGCGCGGATCGCACGGATCGCGGCGGCGAGGAGGGTGCCGTCCGGCGGTGGCGGGCCGTCCGGGACCGGCTCGGGGGCGGTGCGGTGCGGGGTGCGGTGGGCGTGGGCGCGGGTGATCAGGACGTCGCCCTCGGCGGACTCGGCGGCGGGCGCGTAGCCCATCGCGCGCAGGCCTTCCAGCAGGGCGGCGGGGTCGGCCTGGGTGGAGAGGACGGTCGGGGCCAGGCGGCGCAGGCGCAGGGCGGCGGCCCGCTTGTCGGCCATGATCTCGTTCAGGACGGTGTCGTCGTCGCAGCGGACGTACGCCGAGGCCGCCCCCACCCGCAGATGGCCGTGCCTGCGGGCCACGTCGTCGATGAGGTACGCGAGCGGCTGCGGGACCGGTGTGCGGGAGTGGGTGGTGAGGAAGGCGTGCAGGTCGGTGGCGGTGCGGCCGGCGTCCAGGGCGCGGCGGACCGAGGCGGGCGTGAAGCGGTAGACGGTGGCGCCGCCCTTCGACTCGACGTCGGCCAGTACGCCCAGCGTGTCGGCGAGCGGGCGTTGCAGCGGGCCGGGGGCGACCGCCGTCAGGTCGGCCTGGAGCAGGACGTGGTCGAGGGGCTCCGGCAGGAGCGGGGCGAGGAGACGGCCGGCGGCCGCGGCGGCGACGGCCTGCTCGGGCGGGGAGAGGGGTTCGAGGGCGGCGGCGGGACGGTGATGGTGCACGGGGAGCTTGTCACCGGGGCCGGCGGGCCGTTCAGCGGCCCGTTCAGCGGCCTTCTCCACGGTCGGCGCGCCGAGGAGGGCCCTGCCGTGCGCGGACAGCGCCCCGCGTCCCGTCACGCCGAGCAGCTCGGCCTCCGAGAGGGTCCAGCGGGCCAGGCGGCCGCGCAGATCGTCGTCCCGTTGCTGCGGGCCGCGCAGCGGGCGTTCCCAGCGCAGCCGGGCCAGCACCGAGGCGGCGGCCGGGGCGGTGCCCTCCGGGAGCCCGGCCAGCAGGGCCAGCACCCGGTGCCGTACCTCGGGCGCCGCAGAGCGGTCGAGGCCGGGACCGAGCGCCGACAGGGCGCGGTCCTTGGCGTCCCGGCCGCCGACCAGGCCGGCGGCGCGGGTCGCGGTGAGCCAGGCCTGGGCGAGCTGGGCCCAGCGTTCGGCCGGAGGGCGGTCCAGCCACTCGTCGTAGACGGGGGTGGCCGCGTAGCGTTCGTCGGCCTCGCCGTCGGAGGCGAGCAGCCCGGCCGCGTACGCCAGCTCGACCCAGAAGGCGGCGACAGGCTCGGGCAGGTCCAGGGCCACGGCCGTCCGCTTCAGGTCCCGGACGCTGAGGCCGCCGGCCCGCATCACGGCGGGTCCGCCCTCGTCCCAGTCCTTCAGCAGCTCCTCGACGGTGGCGAGCGCGGTGTACGCCTGCCCGGCCGCCGTCGCGTCCACAACCTGTGGACGGTGCGTCGCCGTCGGCTCGACCGCGGGCGGCACCGGCTCCGGCTCGCGGTGTGCCCGGCCCTCCCGCAGGTGCAGGGCGACCTCGCGGGGGAGGACGACCGTGCCCGGCGCGGTCGGCAGCAGCAGGCCGCGGTCGAGGAGCCAGCGCAGATGGGCGGCCGGTTCCGGGGTGACCTGGCCGTACGGCGGCCCCCAGACCAGCCGGGAGAGGACCTCGACGGACTCGGCGGGCGCCGCGGCGAGCAGCTTCGCCATCTTCTTGCGGTGGCCGAACAGCTTGCCGAGCGCGTCCGCCGCGGACACCGAGTCATGCGTCGAGGGCAGCCCGGCGGTGGTGACGATCTCCTGGATCCGGCCCGGCGACATGCCCGAGGTGGCCTCCCGCACGGTCGGGCCAAGCCCGGTCGGCGAGGGGTACTGCGGGGACGGGGCGAGCACCTCGCGCGCGGTCCGCACCAGCCGCAGCCGGTCGTCGTCGCCCCACACCAGCGCCTGGTCGCGGAGTGTGTTGAGGGCGCGCGGCAGGGCGGCGGCGACCAGCGGGTCCCCGCCGTCGCCGGCCATCAGGCCCAGCAGTTCACCGTACGACGCCGGGTCGCCGGCCACGGCGAGGGCCTCCGCGGTCTGCAGGGCGAAGCGGTCCAGGCGTTCCAGGGCGCGCAGCACCGAGGCGCGGGTGCCGGCCCGGGTGGCCAGCTGGGTGAGGTCGGTGGGGACGGGGGTGACGAGGTCGGGGCGGGCGCGCAGCAGTACGGCCAGGGAGGCGTCGTCCCTGGCGCGAAGCGCCTCCGCGAGGGAACGCGGCGGGGTGGCCGGGTTGCTCATCCGACCCACGGTAGCGGGTGCGGGGCAGGGACCGGGATCACCTGTCCCGCGGCCTCTTCTGTGTACAGGGCAGCCACCGGGCGAACGGAGCGTTTCGTAGATGTCCCTCACATGAACTTCGGCAGGAGGAACACGGCAGTTCCGGCAACACTGGCCTCGCACTCGTCACCCTGGGCTCCCTGGCCACCGCGTGAAGTCAACTGTGGGACCGGTCACGGGGATTCGGGGGATGCGATCGTGAGAGCCTTCGGCGCCGAGCTCGATTTCAACAACGTCGTCGCGATCGTCAGTGTCGCGATCCCGGTGCTGGCGTTCTTCTGGGAGTTCGTCGTCATCCGCCGCAAGCGGCTCGGCTACCGCCTCCAGATGGACACCCTGGCCACGGACACCGCGCACGCGCCGAGCGCCGACGTGCTGGCACGGATGCGGGACGACGGCCACGAACTGGTGGAGCCGTCGTTCGTGCTGGTGCGGATCGAGAACGCCGGCTGGCGGGAGATCGTCCCCGGCGACTATCTGACCCCGCCCGACGACCACACCGGAATCCGGGTGATGTTCCGGGACCGCCGGGTCGTCGGCATGGCGGTCACCGAACTCAGCCAGCCCACGCTCCGCCACTTCTTCGTCACCACCCGCGACGGCAGGACCCAGGAGACCGACGGCTTCGGGAAGGACTGGGAGGACGGCGCCGGTGTCATCCGGCTGCCCAAGGTGACGCTGAACCCCGGCGCCCACTACAAGGTGCTCGCGGTGCTGGAGCGCCGGGGCGGGAGCCCGCACGCGCCCTTCCCGCAGCCGGAGTTCCAGGCCGCGGTCACCGGGGGCATGGACCACTCCTTCGCCTGGCTGCGCTGGCTGGCCCGGCTCAAGCTTGCCCACACCGAGAGCCACACCTTCGCCTCCGGGGCGGCGCTGGGCGGCATGGCCCTGCTGGCGGCGGCGGTCGTGCTACAGGCCGGCCTGACCCTGTTCTTCCCCGCCAGGCCCGCGCCGCTCGACTGCGTCGGCGGCACCCTGCACCTGTCGGGCTCGACCGCCTTCGAACCGGCGGTGACCGCGGCGGCGAAGGAGTACACCCGGCTGTGCTCGGCCAAGGGCGCCCACATCCCCGTCAGCGACGGCGGGTTCCGGGGCAGCGGGGCGGGACTCACCGCCCTGGAGAAGGCCGGCAAGGACGCCGGGATCTCCGGCGACGAAGGACTCGGCGACCACCTCGCCTTCACCGACGGCCCGGCCGGCAAGGGCCACCCCCAGGATCTGCCGCGACCGGTGGTCTACTCCCTGTTCACCCTCGTCGTGAACAAGGACGCGCACGTCAGCAACCTCTCCCTCCAGCAGATCCGCGACATCTACGCCAGGAAGATCACCAACTGGTCCGTGGTGGGCGGCGCCGACCTCCCCATCCACCTCATCAACCGCTACTCCGACTCCGGCACCCGCAACGCCCTCCAGGAACGCGTCCTCGCGGGCAAGCCCGTGCCCGGCGCCGCGAACGGCGACTGCGCGTCCCTGGACCCGGCCAAGCCCGGCGTCTGCGAGGTCGACAGCACCGACACCATGCTGGACACCGCGGCCGCCCAGCACGGCGCCCTCGGCTACAGCGAGGCGGCCGGCGTCACCTCCGCCGACCTGGTCAAGCTGAACATCGGCGACATGCCGCCCACCCTCGAAGGCGTCGAGCACGGCACCTATCCGTACTGGCAGACCGAGTACGCCTACACCTTCGGCGAACCGCCCGCCGGCTCCATCGCCGCGGCCTTCCTGCGCTACCTCACCGACCAGGGCGGCAAGGACATCCTGCGCGAGTACGGCAACCGCCCCTGCTCGGAGACGCGTTACCCGCTGGTGTGCCGGCCGACATGAGCGGTGGCCTGCGCTACCTTCGTCTGGACGGGGTATTCACCAACGCGCCGGCCCCGGAGGGGACTTCGTGGGTATCGAGAGCGACCAGGTCGTATACGAGTATCTGAGCCGTGTCGGGGACATCGCGCACCAGCGCCAGTTGTCGTCGGCCGACCGTATGCGGCTGGTGTCGGGGCTGCGCAACGAGATCGACCGGCACCGGGCCAAGGCGTCCGTCGACAGTCCCGCCGCCGTGCGGCGCATCCTGAACCGGCTGGGCACGCCCGACGAGGTCGTCGAGGCGGCGGGGGGTACGACGGACACCGCGCCGCCGCCACCGTCGGCGGCGGTTCCCGTCCAGCGGGAGGCCGGGGCGCCCTCCGGGAGCGAGGACCTGCGTCGCGTCGTACCGCGTCCGCGGCCCACCGAGCCGGAAGACGGCCCGATGCCCGCCGACTGGTGGCGGGTGGACAGCAGCCCGTTCGGGGACGGCGACGCCGTACCGGGGTTCGTGGGCGGTGTGGAGATCCCGGAGATGCTCAGGAAACCGCGGCTGCGGAAGGAGGAGCCGGAGGAGGAGGCCGTCGAGCCGGTCGTGGAGGCCGAGGAGCCCGTGCCGCCCGCTCCGCGCCGCCTTCGCCTCCGCGGCGTCCCTCGGCCCGCGACCGGCTGGAGCAACCCCCTGCTGCTGCTCGCCGCCGCCGCGCTTGTCGTGGGTGCCGTGCTCGGCAACTGGTTCGCGCTGCTCCTCGGCTGGCTCATCGCGTACGGCTCCCGGAGGCTCACTCCTGCGGAGACCAAGCTGGCGGTGATGTGGGTACCGGGGCTTTCGGTCGCGGCCGGGGTGGTGTGGCTGTGGGGCCGCAGCGTCGGCCGGTGGGGCGACCCGATCGCCCAGGGGCACATGAGCGATGCGCTGGGCGAGACCTGGCCGTGGGTGGTGCGGGGGGCGGCGGTGGCATCGGCCCTGTATCTGGTCTGGCGGTCGCAGAGAGCGCGGTAGGGGTGCCGCGGTCGGAGCCGCAAGTCGATACAGCCCCGCGCCCCTTCAGGGGGGACCGGCGGACCCGCCTTCTTGGGGGCGCGGGGAACTGCGCGAACGGCCCCTACCGGCTCGCAGTCGTCCGACGGCCCACGCCACCGGGGACCGGCGGACCCGCCTTCTTGGGGGCGCGGGGAACTGCGCGAACGGCCCCACCGGCTCGCAGTCGTTCGACGGCCCACGCCACCCCGGCACAATGGCCCACATGACTGACCGCGCCCTCACCGTGGGCTTCGACCTCGACATGACCCTCATCGACTCCCGGCCCGGGATCCACGCCTGCTACACGGCCCTGGCCGAGCGCACGGGGACCTACATCGACGCCGATCTGGCGGTCACCCGGCTGGGGCCGCCGCTCGCCGACGAGCTGATCCACTGGTTTCCGGCCGAGCGGATCGCGGAGATGAGTGATCTGTACCGGACCATGTATCCGGAGATCGCGATCGCCGCGACGCCGGCCATGCCCGGCGCGCGGGAGGCGATCGCCGCCGTGCGGGACGCCGGGGGCAAGGCCGTCGTGGTCACCGCCAAGTACGAGCCCAACGCGAAGCTGCACCTCGGCCACCTCGGCATAGTCCCCGACGCGGTCGTCGGCGACCTGTGGGCCGAGCAGAAGGCCGAGGCGCTGCGCGAGCACGGCGCCGGCGTGTACGTCGGCGACCACGTGGGAGACGTCCGCGGGGCCCGTAAGGCGGGAGCCCTGTCCGTGGCCGTGGCCACGGGGCCCTGCGATGCCGAGGAGCTGCGCGCGGCCGGCGCGGACGTGGTGCTCGGCGACCTCACCGAGCTGCCCGCCTGGCTGGCCGGCTACCGCGAGGACGCCTCCCTCGCCTGACGGCGCCCCGCCGCGATCGACTGGAGCACTCCGGCGCCCGCGACCAGGAAGCCGACGCCCATGAGCATGCTCAGCACGTACATGTACGTCGGAAAAGGCTTCGCACCGAGGAACAGCGGTATCACGGTGACGAGAGTGGCCACCGTACCGATGAAGAAGACCACGGCACCGGCGCGGATCAGTCGGTCACCGGGAGCGGCGGAATTCGCTTGGGTTTTGTCACGCACTCGACCAGGGTAGTTCCCTGCCCGAAGGAACAACCGGGCGACGTCTTGTCACGCGCCCGAAGACCATTAGCCTTGGTACCGGCGGGTCATGGTCGACCCGCCCGAGTGCTATCAAGAGCCGTTCCCGAGCTGTTGCATTCAGAAGTTTACCGAGCAGTTTCCGACGAGATACGAGGACGAGGACAGACGTGCCTACCGGCAAGGTCAAGTGGTTCAACAGTGAGAAGGGCTTCGGCTTTCTCTCCCGTGACGACGGCGGTGACGTCTTCGTCCATTCCTCGGTTCTCCCCGACGGGGTCGACGCACTCAAGCCCGGACAGCGCGTGGAGTTCGGCGTCGTCGCCGGTCAACGCGGTGACCAGGCACTGTCGGTGGTCCTGCTCGACCCCACCCCGTCGGTCGCCGCCGCCCAGCGCAAGAAGCCGGACGAGCTGGCCTCGATCGTGCAGGACCTGACGACCCTGCTCGAAAACATCACGCCGATGCTGGAGCGCGGCCGCTACCCCGAGAAGGCCGCCGGCGCGAAGATCGCCGGATTGCTGCGCGCGGTCGCCGACCAATTGGACGTGTAGGGCGCCGGGAAAGCCGAAGTGAGCGACATACGGACCGGGAGGCCGTCGCCCGAACTGCTGGAGCGGATTCGGCGGCAGCGGCGCCACACCCTGGAGCTGATCGTCGTCTGCGCCATCGGCCTCGTTCCGTGGACGATCCTGCTGGCGTTCACCCTGCCGTCCGGGTACGCGGTCCGCCAATGGCGGACCACCTGGGTCGGCTTCGACGTTCTGCTCGTGCTCGCGATGGCGGTCACCGCCCTGCTCGGGTGGCGTCGGCACCGGCCCGTCGCGGTGGCGGCCGTCGCCACGGGGGCGCTGCTGGTGTGCGACGCGTGGTTCGACGTGTCGCTCGCCCTCGGTACCCCGGACGTGTGGATGTCGGCCGGGCTGGCGGTCTGCGTCGAGCTGCCGCTGGCCGGCTTCCTCATCTGGAAGGTCCTGGGGATGCTGGCCCTGGCCGGGTGGCCGTGGGCCGACCGTCTCACCGACGGCGACGGGCCCGACCAGTAGAGACAAGCAGCAGGCTTACGGGAAATCGAGTGCGTGCGGACCGAGGGGTGGGACGAGTCCCTCGGCTGCCGCCCGCGTGAGCAGTCCGCGTACCGCCGCGTAGCCGTCCTCGCCGAGTTCCGAGGTGAACTCGTTGACGTAGAGCCCGATGTGCTGGTCGGCGACGGCCGGGTCCATCTCCTGGGCGTGGGCCATGACGTACGGCCGGGAGGCCTCGGGGTCGTCCCAGGCCGCGTGGACGGACGTACGGATCGACTCGGCGAGCCGCGTGAGCGTCTCCGCGCCCAGCGAACGCTTCGCGATGATCGCGCCGAGCGGGATCGGCAGGCCCGTCGTGGTCTCCCAGTGCTCGCCCATGTCGGCGAGCTTGTGCAGCCCGTAGTTCTGGTAGGTGAAGCGCGCCTCGTGGATCACCAGCCCCGCGTCGACCTTCCCGTCCCGTACGGCCGGCATGATCTCGTGGAACGGCATGACCACGATCTCGCCGACTGCGCCGGCCGCCAGTGTGTCCGCGGCCCAGAGCCGGAACAGCAGATACGCCGTGGACTTCTCGCTCGGTACGGCGACGGTCCGGGCGGTGAGGTCCACCCCGGCCTCGCGGGTCAGCACCAGCGGCCCGCAGCCCCGGCCCAGCGCGCCCCCGCAGGGCAGCAGCGCGTACTCGTCGAGGATGTACGGCAGCACCGCGTACGACACCTTCAGCGCGTCCGACTCGCCGCGCTCGGCCATGCCGTTGGTGATGTCGATGTCCGCGAAGGTCACGTCGAGCGCGGGCGCGCCCGGGACGCGGCCGTGGGCGAGGGCGTCGAAGACGAAGGTGTCGTTCGGGCAGGGCGAGTAGGCGATCTGCAGGGGCTCACTGGTCATGTGGGTTCCAACTCTCCAAAGCGGGCGCGAGCTTCCCGAAGGCCTCTGTCAGGGCGGCCAGGGCGTCCGCGATGCGCCAGGCGGCTCGGTCGCGGGGGCCGACGGGGTTGGAGACCGCGCGTATCTCCAGTACGGGCACGCCGTGCGCGGCGGCCGCCTCGGCCACGCCGAAGCCCTCCATGGCCTCGGCGAGGGCGCGCGGGTGCCGGGCGCGCAGTTCGGCCGCGCGGGCGGCCGAGCCGGTCACGGTGGACACGGTGAGTACCGCTCCGGGGTGTGCTCCGGTCGCCTCGGCGGTGACTCGTACGAGTGGATCCGGCGGACGGTGGCTGACGGTCCCGAAACCCAGGTCGGTGACCGGTACGAACCCGTCGGCCGTCTCGGCGCCGAGATCCGCCACGGTGATCTCGTCGGCGACGACCAGGGAGCCCACGGGCGCCTGAGGCTGGAAACCGCCTGCGATCCCGGCGGAGACGACCAGGGCGTAGGGCCGGCCGTCGAGTGCGGCGGCGGTCAGGGCGGTCGCGGTACCGGCCGCGGCCAGGGCCGGGCCGACCCCGGCGGCGAGGAGGTCGTACCCCTGGCGTCCCCCGCGGGTGCGGTGCAGCAGGGCCGAGCCCGGCAGCCGTACCTCGGTCGTGGCGTCGGTGAACGCCCGTGCCACCGCGTCCCGTTCGGCGGGGACCGCGGTGGCCACGAGGATGCGTACGGCGGACGTGGTCAGGCGTCCTTCTTGAGCTTGAAGGACCACAGGCCCAGCACCGACTTGCCGCCCTCCTTGATGGAGACGAGGGTCGAGTTGCCGGAGGCGCCGTACTGGGCGTTGAAGAACACGCTGCCCGGGATGGTGCGGTAGGTCTTGGTGCTGGAGTCGGTGAGCGCCTGACCGTTCATCAGGATCGTCCAGCCGTTGTCCGCGATCTTCGGGTCGACGCCGAAGCGGACGGTGGCGTCCGGGTCCACCTTGATGGACTTGATCCCGGTGTCCTTCAGGCAGTTCGCGAGGGAGGCCGTGTTCAGGGCCTTACCGTCGTTGTAGCAGCTGGCCTCGGAGTTGACCGAGCTCGTACCGACGGTGATCGTGGCGATCGGCGTCGGCTTGTCACAGGCCGACAGAACGAGCAGTCCGGCGGAAACGGCGCCGGCGGCGGCGACGACGCGGCGGCGTCGCGAGCGGGATTGCAGCGTGGTCATGGCCGAAGGCTATCTGGAGCACCCGGCCCGCTCCCCATGTGGGGTACGGCGTGCCCGGTTCGTTACGCCAGCCGCGCCCCTCAGGCCACCCTCGGCCGGGTACGGGTGCCGTGCCGGGCCGAGCTGACCAGGCCACGCAGGGTGGTCAGCCAGCCGGCGGCCACGATCGCGGCGGCCACCACCAGGCCCAGGGTGCCGTTCAGCGGCATCACGATGCCCACCGCGCCGCCGAACACCCAGGCCATCTGGAGCAGCGTCTCCGAGCGGGCGAACGCCGAGGTGCGCACCTGCTCCGGCACGTCCCGCTGGATCAGCGCGTCCAGGCACAGCTTGGCCAGCGCCTGCGCGAAGCCGGCCACCGCGGCGAGGACGGCCACCAGGAAGGCGCCGAAGAACAGGGCCGCGACGATCGCCGTCCCCAGCACCACGGCGACCACCGTCACGATGATGATCTCCGGCGACCGGGAGCGCAGCCAGGCGCCCACCGCCGTGCCGAGCGCGTTGCCCGCGCCCGCGGAGACGCCCACTATCCCTAAGGACACCGCCGCGCTCTCGCCGGTCAGCGGGTGCTCGCGGAGCAGGAACGCCAGGAAGAAGATCAGGAAGCCGGAGAGACAGCGCAGGGCCGCGTTCGCGCCGAGCGCGTGGGTGACGGCGGGCCCGACCGTCCGCAGCCCCGGCCGCTTCGTCTCTTTCCGGAGCGGGCCGTGCAGATGCTCCTCGTCGGCGGCGAGCAGCGCCACGTCCTCGCCCTTGGCCGAGTCGACCTTCGGGGGGAGGGTGAAGGAGAGAAACGTACCGGCCACGAAGATCACGAAGGCACCGTAGAGCGGCCAGGGGTCGCCGATGGCGTGCAGCCCGGCCCCGATCGGGGCGGCCACACCGGTGGCGAGCAGCCCGGCGAGGGTGACCCGTGAATTGGCCTTCACGAGGGAGAACCGGGGCGGCAGCAGCCGGGGCACGACGGCACTGCGCACCACGCCGTACGCCTTGGACGCGACCAGCACCCCGAGCGCGGCCGGATACAGCTCCAGGCTGCCCCCGGCCACCGCCCCCGAGATGATCAGCGCGAGCAGCGCCCGGGCGAGCATCGCGCCGGCCATCGCGGCGCGGCGGCCGTGTGGAAGCCGGTCGAGAAGGGGGCCGATGACCGGGGCGAGAACGGTGAAGGGCGCCATGGTGATGGCGAGATAGAGCGCGACCCGCCCCCGGGCCTCGTCGGTGGGCACGGAGAAGAACACGGTGGAGGCCAGAGCGACGGTGATCATGACATCACCGGCGCCGTTGACCGCGTGCAGCTCGATCAGCTTGCCGAGGCCGGACTCACCGGCGCCGTGCGCGTGCGTGGCCTTGCGGATACCCCGGGCGGTGCCGGTCACGGGGAAGTGCAGGGCACGCCCGACCGAGCGGACGGCACCGCGCACCCGGCCCGCACCGCTACCGACCCCGACGGTGCGTTGGGGGGACTTCGCGGTTGCCACGTCGTTCATAGTGCCCTGAGACGACAGTTCCTAGTGCACTTTGTAACCAAGCGAGTCGGAGAGTGCACGAGTGGAGCGGCCCTCCAGGGGCGCGGGGCTGTACCGATCGTGGCTCCGCCGCGTGGGCGCGACCAGCCCCCACCCACCCGCGCGGACCCCACAGCCCGACGCGGCACCCCCCCGGCTGTCGGCCCCCCGCCGCCGCGCAGGCGTCGCGGCGGACTGTCCCCCACTACCGGCGACGGGGTAGCGTGCGTATCTCAGCCATAAAGCACAATGGATGGCAGAGGTGCGCCCGAGAGCGATCGGACGCGGACGTCGATGCGGCCCACAGGTCCGCTCCGTCCGCCCCACCGCCGGAGGCAGCCGCACTCGTGAGACGGCGTAGGAGAGAAGCGATACCTGTGAGCGCAGCGACAACGCGAAGCCGCACCCCCGACCGTCTGTGCGCCGAGGCGGTCGACCTCGCGCGGACCGCCGCCGAGGAGGCCGCCGCACCCGGAGTGGTCGGCGAGCACGCCGGAGCGGTGGCGGAGGGCGACCGCGTCGTCACGCACTTCTTCGAGTGCAAGGAACTCGGGTACCGCGGCTGGCGCTGGGCCGTGACGGTGGCCCGAGCCTCTCGCGCCAAGATCGTCACGCTGGACGAGGTGGTCCTCCTCCCCGGCTCCGACGCCCTCCTCGCCCCCGAGTGGGTGCCGTGGAGCGAGCGGCTGCGCCCCGGCGACATGGGCCCTGGCGACCTGCTCCCCACCGAGGCCGAGGACCTCCGTCTGGAGCCCGGCTACACCGGCGAGGACGGACCGGAGCCGAACTCTCCGGTCTCGGAGGAGATGGAGGAGCTGGCGGAGGCGGAGGACGCCGAGGTCACCGCGGGCACGCCCGCGCATCTGCCCACCGTCCCCTCCCGGGGCACGATCGCCTCGGTCGCCGAGGAACTGGGCATGCGCCGCGCCCGCGTCCTGTCCCGCTACGGCCTGCACATCGCCGCCGACCGCTGGGAGGAGTCGTTCGGCGCCAAGACCCCGATGGCCCAGGCGGCCCCCGCGACGTGCGTCAGCTGCGGCTTCCTCACCCCCATCGGCGGCTCCCTGGGCCAGGCCTTCGGCGTCTGCGCCAACGAGTTCTCCCCGGCCGACGGCCGGGTCGTCTCCTTCGCCTACGGCTGCGGCGGCCACTCGGAGGCCGCGGTCATGCCGAAGCCTCCGGTGGTGGCACCCCCGGTGATCGACGAGACCCGCGTGGACCCCTTCCCGCTCCGCCCCGCCTCCGACTCCGGCTCGGTACCGGCGACGGAGGACGAGACGTCGGCGGAACTGGGCCACTCGTAGCCGCTCCCTCTTGTAGTGACGGCCCCTCAGCCCCGTCGCCGTCACCCCGGTTCCCGAGCGCCGGCAGGAACGCGCCGGCCGCCGCCCCCACGGCCACCAGCAGGGCACCCCGCGGGCCGTGGCTTTCGGCCGGCGGCCCCGGCACGGCCTGGCCGGCCGCGGTGCCCAGCGGACCGGCGGCGCACAGGAGCGTCATCGCGGTCGTGACACGGCGCGGTGGGGCGAGGCGTTCGGTCAGGGCGTAGAGGATGATCATGTAGGGCGCCACGGGGAGGCCCGCCGCCGTCGGTGTCGGACCGGGGGTCGGGTGTCCGCTTCTCGGCTGATCGGGTCGGGTGGGCGGGTGGGTGGGTCCTCGGCGCGCGGTACCTTCGTCCTCACGTCGACGAGGAGAGTGAACGTGAGCAAGTTCGTGCGGCCCGCCGCCGAGGGCGCCGACCCCTTCGGCACCGCCCGCCTGCGCCGCGGTGTCCTCGACGCCTGGGCCACCAGCCCCGCCCGGTTCCGTGAGGACGCCAACGCCGAGGAGGACCTGGTCCTCGGCGGCTACCGGGACCGGCTCGTCGTGGAGCTCGCCCAGAACGCCGCCGACGCGGCCGCCCGCGCCGGAGTCCCCGGCCGGTTCCGGCTCACCCTCCGCGACGGAGTCCTGTTCGCCGCCAACACCGGCGCCCCGCTGGACGCGGCCGGCGTCGAGTCCCTCTCCACCCTGCGCGCCTCCGCGAAGCGGGAGGAGACCGAGAGTGCCGTCGGCCGGTTCGGCGTCGGCTTCGCCGCCGTGCTGGCCGTCACCGACGAGCCGGCGGTCGTGGGGCGGCACGGCGGGGTGCGCTGGTCGCTCGCCGAGGCCCGGGAGCTGGCCGAGGAGACCGCAGGCCACAGCTCGGGGCTCGGGGACGAGATTCGCCGCCGGGACGGCCATGTGCCGCTGCTCAGGCTCCCGTTCGCCGCCGAGGGCACCGCCCCGGACCCGTACGACACGGTCGTGATCCTGCCGCTCAGGGACACGGCGGCCACCGATCTCGCCGAACGCCTCCTCGCCGCCGTCGACGACGCCCTCCTGCTCGCCCTGCCGGGTCTGGAAGAGGTCGTGATCGAGAGCGGCGACACCGTGCGCACCCTGCGCCGCGGCACCGACGGCGCGCTCACCGTCGTAGACGACTCGCAGGAGGGCACGACCCGCTGGCGTACCGTCTCCGCGCACGGCTCGCTCACCCCGGAGCTGCTGGCCGACCGGCCGGTGGAGGAGCGGCTGCGCCCGCACTGGTCGCTGACCTGGGCCGTGCCCACGGACGGCGCGGGCGCTCCCGACCGGCCGCGCACCGCCGCCGTCCTGCACGCCCCCACCCCCAGCGACGAGCCCCTCGGCGTCCCCGCCCTCCTCATCGCGTCCTTCCCCCTCGACACCACCCGCCGGCACACCGCCCCCGGCCCGCTCACCGACTTCCTGGTGCAGCGCGCGGCCGACGCGTACGCCGAACTCCTCGCCGACTGGCGGCCGGTGGGGGAGGGGATCATCCACCTGGTGCCCGGCCCGCTCGGCAAGGGCGAGCTGGACGGCGCGCTGCGCCAGGCGATCCTGGAGCGGCTGCCACGGACCGCGTTCCTGCCGCCCGCCGTCGAGGCCGGCGACGACAGCGAACTCCCGGAGGCACTGCGGCCGCGTGACGCCGAGATCGTGGAAGGGGCGGGCGCGGACACGGTCCGCGTACTCGCCGAGGTCCTCCCCACCCTCCTGCCCGCCGGTCTTGAACGCCGCGTCGAGCTGCGGACGTTGTCCGTCACCCGTCTCCCGCTCGCCGACGCGGTCGACCGCCTCGCCGGCCTGGAGAAGGACCCGGACTGGTGGTGGCGGCTCTACGACAGCCTCGCGGGCGTCGACCCGGAACGGCTGTCCGGGCTGCCCGTGCCGCTGGCCGACGGACGGACCACCATCGGTCCGCGCCAGGTCCTGATCCCCACCCCGGACGCGGCCATCGACCCCGAGGTCCTCGCCCGGCTCGGCCTCAAGGTCGCCCACCGGGACGCCGCCCACCCCCTCCTGGAGAAGCTCGGCGCGCTTCCCGCGAGCCCGCGTGCGGTCCTCACCACCCCGCAGGTACGGGCCGCCGTGGCCGCCTCCCTGGACGACGAGGGAGCCGTGAACTGGGAGGAGGACGCCCCGGACGCCGAGGAGTTGGCGGACACGGTCCTCGCCCTGGTCAGGGACGCGGGCCTGGAACCCGGCGACGAGCCCTGGCTGGGCGCCCTGGCCCTGCCCGACGAGGACGGCGAGCCGGCCCCCGCTGGTGAACTCGTCTTCCCCGGCAGCCCGTTCGCCCGGGTGATCCGCGAGGACGAACTGGCCGCCGTGGACGCCGAACTGGCGGAGAAGTGGGGCGAACAGCCGTTGGCCGCCTGCGGGGTGCTCGCGAACTTCGCGCTCGTCCGCGCCACCGACGTCGTCCTGGACCCCGACGAACTGGAGCCCCGCGAAGGCGACTTCGCGGAACCTGATGACGCCGGCCTCCTTGACGCCGTCGACGTCTGGTGCGAGGACATCCTCGACCGCTTCCCGGACACACCCGTCCCCCCGGTCGCCACCGAGCTGATCGCCGTCCGCGACCTCGACCTCGTCGACGAGGACCACTGGCCCGAGGCCCTCGCCCTGCTCGCCCAACCGCCGCTGCGGGACGCCCTCACCCAGCCGGTCCGCATCCTGCTGCCGGACGGCACCCACGAGGTCGTACGGCCGTACACGGCGTGGTGGCTGCGCGGCCACCCCGTCCTCGACGGCCGCCGCCCCGCCGGTCTGCTGGCCTCGGGCGGCGACCCGCTGCTGCGCGGCCTCTACGAGGAGGCCGACGCGACCGGCTTCGAGGACGAGCAGGTGCTGCGGGCGCTCGGGGTACGGACCTCGGTCGCCGCCCTCCTCGACGAGCCGGGCGGCGCCGCCGAACTCCTGGACCGCCTGGCCGACCCGGACCGCTCGGTCACCGGCGCCCAACTGCACGCCCTGTACGGCGCGCTGGCGGACCTGGACCCCGAGCAGGTGACCCTCCCCGACGAGCTGCGGGCGGTGGTCGACGGCCGGGTGGAGGTCGTGGACGCGGCCGACGCGGTGGTCGTCGACTCCCCGGACCTGCTGCCGTTCACGACCGGCGTCCCGCTGCTCCCGGTACGGCCCGCCCGCGCCGCCGAACTGGCCGAACTGTTCCAGGTGCGGCGGCTGAGCGAGTCGGTGACGGGCTCGGTCGACTCGGAGGGCACCGAACACGACGTCCCCGAGCCGGTCCGCGTCCTGCTCGGCCCGCGCACCCCGGAGACCTACGTCGAACACGAGGAGCTGGTGGTCGACGGCGTCGAGATCGACTGGCGGCTCACCGGCGACGGCGTCCTGCACGCCGCCACCCTGGAGGGCGTCGCCGCCGGCCTCGCCTGGGCAGCGGGCCAGTGGCCGCGCCGCTTCGAGGTGGCGGCCCTGCTGGAGGACCCGTCACGGACGGAGGAACTGGCCCGGGACCGCTGGTTCGACTGACCCTCCTCGCACAGGAGCCTCTTCACGCAAATTCCTCGACTTCCGTACAACCGTTCCCCCATCTCCCGAGTCTGATCACGGGAGTCACAAGACTCACTGATCAACCGGGCCCCGGTGGCAGGACGAACCGTGGGGGACGACCGCCGTCGGGGCCTCTGCCAACGTGGGGAACTCATGCGCATACGAGCCATCGGGGCCGGCATCACCGGCGCCCTGGCCCTGTCCGCCTTCGCCGTGCCGGTCGCGCAGGCGGACGAGGTCGCCGGCGACACCACGATCTCGAACGTCGTGGTGAACGGCGGCAAGTCCGTCGTCGTCGCTGCGACCTCGACGAAGACCATCACGGTCACCTTCACCGCCAAGGACGACTCGGGCGTCAAGTCGGCCATGGCCATCCTGTGGCACGGCAGCACCTTCGACACGTCCGACAGCGGCGCCGTGGCCAACAGCAGCAACCACTACGCCACGTGCACCGCTGTGAACGCCACCACCTCGAACTGCAAGGCGTCCTTCGACTTCGAGCCGGGCTACAACGCCATCAACGCGGTCGCCGGTACCTGGAAGGTCTGGGGGATCGCCTCCGGCAAGGACGCCGACTACGTCCAGAAGGACAACGTCAAGACCTTCAAGGTGCTGCGCCAGGCCAAGCTCACGGCCAACGCGACCCCGGAGCCGGTGAAGAAGGGCAAGACCATCACGGTCACCGGCTCTCTGACCCGCGCCAACTGGGACGCCGGCAAGTACTCGGGCTACGGCAGCCAGTCGGTGGCGCTGCAGTTCCGCAAGAAGGGTTCCAGCACGTACACGAACGTCAAGGGCATCAAGTCGTCCTCGACGGGCGCCCTCAAGACGACGACCACGGCGACGGTGGACGGCTACTACCGCTTCTCCTTCGCGGGCAACGGGACCACGGGCGCGGTCAGCGCTACGGGCGACTTCATCGACGTCAAGTAGTTCGGCTTTCCGGGGCGAAGGGAATGCCTTCGCCCCGTCACCACCCCCCACGCCTCCTCTCTTCCCTCCCCTTCTCCGAGGAAGCACATGCGCATACGCACCACCGTGGCCGCCGTCTCCGGCGCCCTGGCCCTCTCCGCTCTCGCCGTGCCGGCCTCGCAGGCCGCCGGCGGATCTTCCTACAGCCCCTCCGACCTGGCGAAGCTCGTCCAGGCGCAGCACAAGACCGCTGGCCGGTCGGCGTACACCGCGTCGACCGCCGACGACACCGGTGTGCCGTACACGCTGGATCTTTCCTTCTCCAACGTGAAGGTCAACAACGGCAAGCCGATCGTCGCGGGCACCACCACGCACACGAAGGCCCCCGTCACCTTCACCGTGACGCACGCCGCCGACATCGACATCCACGCGGACGATTTCCTCATGGACGTCGAGATTTACCGCGGCTCCTTCGACAACCCGACGAACGAGCTGTTCGGCGACGACTGGCCGACCTGCACGGACACCTCGACGACGACCGCGAGCTGCACCGGCACCATCGACGTCTACGCCGACGAGGAACTGTCGAACGCCGACGCCACCACCTGGAAGGGGGTCGGTTACGCCATCGCCCTCAACGGTCAGGACCCGACCTCCGACAACGTGGACCTCAGCAAGGTTGGTTACGTCGACCAGGACAACCTGGCCAAGGTGCCGCTCCAGCGTCTGTCCAAGTTGACGGTCAACGCCGCCCCGGAGCCGGTGAAGAAGGGCAAGACCCTCACGGTCACCGGCACGCTGACCCGCGCCAACTGGGACGACGGCAAGTACCACGGCTACGCCACCCAGTCCGTGCGGCTGCAGTTCCGCAAGAAGGGCACCAGCACCTACACGAACGTCAAGGGCATCAAGTCGTCCTCGACGGGCGCCCTGAAGACCACCACCACGGCGACGGTGTCCGGCTACTACCGCTTCTCCTTCGTCGGCACCTCGACGACCCCGGCGGCCAACGCGACGGGTGACTACGTCGGCGTGAAGTAGCAGCGACGGCAGCACTCCGGCCGTGGAGTAATCCCATGGAGACGTAATCCGGTCGCAAAAGAATCAGAATCTGACCGGATTACGTCTCACCCTGCCAGTCGGTGAAGCTCCAGTTCCGCAAGAAGGGCTCCAGCACCTACACCACGCTGAAGACCATCAAGTCGTCCTCCATGGGCGCCCTGAAGACGACCACCACGGCGACGGTCGACGGCTACTACCGCTACCGGGATTCATTCGCAGTGCTCCGGCCTTCAGGCCGGGGGTGAAGCGAATCCTGGGGTTGCGACGCGGAGCGTCGCGGTGGTGTTCGGCGGAGCCGGACCCTGCTTGTGACGGTGACGGGTCGTTCACATGTTCCCGGTGACGGCGTGGGTTCGATTTGCCTACTGTGATCGTCATGCAGCTCCGGTACGCCTTCAGGTTGTACCCCGATGTCGCTCAGCAGGCCGCGCTGGCCAGGGCGTTCGGGTGCGCCCGCGTCGTGTTCAACGACGCCGTGCGTGCCCGTGAAGACGCCCGTAAGGCCGGGCTGCCGTTCCCGACGGCCGGTCAGCTGTCCACGCGCCTGATCACCCAGGCGAAACGGACAGCCGGGCGGTCCTGGCTCGGTGAGGTCTCCGCGGTGGTGCTCCAGCAGTCCCTGCGCGACGCCGAGGCCGCGTACCGCAACTTCTTCGCCTCCCTCACGGGCACCCGCAAGGGACCGAAGGTGGGCCCGCCCCGCTTCAAGTCCCGCAAGGACACGCGGCAGTCGATCCGGTTCACCGCCAACGCCCGCTGGAACATCACCGGCAGTGGCCGTCTGAGCCTGCCGAAGATCGGCGCGGTGCAGGTGAAATGGTCCCGCACCCTGCCCACCACCCCCACCTCCGTCACCGTCGTCAAGGACGCGGCCGGCAGATTCTTCGCCTCCTTCGTCATCGACACCGACCCCGCCGCCGACGCGGCCCGGATGCCGCAGACCGACCGCACCATCGGCATCGATCTCGGCCTCACCCTCCCCCAGACTCCGTCCGGGGGGACCCCCATCGCGGTCCTCTCCGACGGCACGAAGATCGACTCCCCGCGCTTCCTGCGGCGCGCGGAGAAGAAGCTGAGGAAGGCCCAGCAGGAACTGTCCCGCAAGCAGAAGGGATCAAAGAACCGGGCCAGGGCCCGCCTTAAGGTCGCCCGCGCCCACGCCAAGGTCACCGACGCACGCCGTGAGTTCCACCACCAGCTCTCCGCGAAGCTGATCTCCGAGAACCAAGGGATCGCCGTGGAGGACCTGTCGGTGGCGGGACTGGCCCGCACGAAGCTGGCCAAGTCGGTGCACGACGCCGGATGGGCACAGTTCATCAGCATGCTCGAGTACAAAGCGGAACGGTACGGCCGCACCCTGGTCAGGATCGGCCGGTTCATTCCGACCTCCCAGACGTGTTCCACCTGCGGTGCTGTGGACGGACCCAAACCCCTGAATGTGCGGGAATGGACCTGTTCCGCCTGTGGCACCGTCCACGACCGGGACCACAACGCCGCACTCAATGTGAAAACGGCCGCTGGACTGGCGGTATCGGCCTGCGGAGCGCCGGTAAGACCAGGAGCAATCCCGGCACAGCGCGAAGAAACAGGAAGCCACGGATTCCCGACCGGAAACCGTGCCGCGTAGCGGCACAGCAACCAGTCGAGAAGGCCAGAATCCTCGCCCCTTCGGGGCGAGGAGCGTGTCAATCCTTCGCGGGTACCTCGATCGACCGCGACCGACCTCGACGACCCCGGCGGTCAGCGCCACGGGCGACTACGTCGACGTGCAGTAGTCCCACCGGAACCGAACGGCCGCCCCACCGGTGTCTCACCGGTGGGGCGGCCGTCCTTCGGGCGCTCACACCGGGAAGCGGCGCTCGACCCACTTCCACAGGAACTCCAGCACCGCCGACGCCACCACCGCCACGCCCACCGCGGTCCACGGCATCACGTCCCCCACCAGCTTCAGCGCGAAGAAGCTCTGCAGTGCCGGTACGGCGAGTACGAACACGAAGGCCACGCCCATCGAGGCCACCAGGACAACCCGCCACCAGGTGTAGGGGCGGGCGATGATCGCCAGGATCCACATCGAGATCAGGAACAGGGTGAGCGTGGCCGCGCTGGTCTCCGCGTCCAGGGAGCCCGGACCCGTGTAGTAGTGGCGGGCGAGCAGATACGTCACGAAGGTCGCGACACCGGCCACCACCCCACCCGGGATCGAGTAGCGCATCACGCGGCGGACGAAGTGGGGCCTGGCCCGTTCCTTGTTGGGGGCGAGGGCCAGGAAGAAGGCCGGGATGCCGATGGTGAGGGTGGACAGCAGGGTCAGGTGCCGCGGCAGGAAGGGATATTCGACCTGCCAGCAGACCACGAACACCGCGAGCAGGACCGAGTAGACCGTCTTGACCAGGAACAGGGTGGCGACTCGGGTGATGTTGCCGATCACCCGCCGCCCCTCGGCGACCACCGAGGGCAGTGTGGCGAAGCTGTTGTCGAGGAGAACGATCTGCGCGACCGCACGGGTGGCCTCGGAGCCCGAGCCCATCGAGACACCGATGTCGGCGTCCTTCAGGGCGAGAACGTCGTTCACGCCGTCCCCGGTCATCGCGACCGTGTGCCCGCGTGACTGCAACGCCCCGACCATGTCCCGCTTCTGCTGCGGGGTGACCCGGCCGAAGACGGTTCCTTCGTCGAGGGCATCGGCCATCTCGCCGCGCTCCGCGGGCAGCCGGCGCGCGTCCACCGTCGTACCGCTCAGGCCGAGCTTCGCGGCCACCGCGCCGACCGACACCGCGTTGTCGCCGGAGATCACCTTCGCCCGGACCTCCTGGTCGGCGAAGTAGCGCAGGGTGTCGGCGGCGTCGGGCCGCAGCCGCTGCTCCAGGACCACGAGGGCGGTGGGGCCGGCGCCCTTCGCCACCTCCGGGTCGTCGAGGTCCCGGGTGGCGCGGGCCAGCAGCAGCACCCGCAGTCCCTGCTCGTTGAGGCGTACGGTTTCGGCCAACGCCGGGTTGTCGGCGGCGAGCAGCACGTCCGGCGCCCCCAGCAGCCAGGTGCTCAGTTCCCCGTCGCCCTCGCTGAAGGCCGCCCCGCTGTACTTGCGGGCGGAGGAGAAGGGCAGCGACTCGACACACCGCCAGTCCTCGCTGTCGGGATAGGCGTCGATGATCGCCTGGAGGGAGGCGTTCGGGCGAGGGTCCGACTCGCCCAACGAGCCCAGCACCTTGCGTACGTACGTCTCGTCGACCCCGTTGAGCGCCCGCAGCCCGGTGACGTCCATGCCGCCCTCGGTGAGCGTGCCGGTCTTGTCGAGGCAGACGGTGTCGACGCGGGCGAGACCCTCGATCGCGGGGAGTTCCTGGACCAGGACCTGCCGGCGGCCCAGCCGGATCACGCCGATCGCGAAGGCCACGGAGGTGAGCAGGACGAGACCCTCGGGGACCATCGGGACGATACCGCCGACCGTGCGGGCGACGGCGTCCTTGACCCCGTTGTTCTTGACGACGAGCTGGGTGGCGACCAGGCCGATGGCCGCCGGGACCATCATCCAGGTCACGTACTTGAGGATGGTGGAGATACCGGTGCGCAGCTCGGAGTGGACGAGCGTGAACCGGGAGGCCTCCTCGGCGAGCTGGGCCGCGTAGGCCTCCCGGCCGACCTTCGTCGCCGCGAACGCGCCCCCGCCGGCCACCACGAAACTCCCCGACATCACCCGGTCGCCGCGGCGTTTGACGACCGGGTCGGCCTCACCGGTGAGCAGCGACTCGTCGATCTCCAGGCCGTCGGCCTCGGCACACACCCCGTCCACGACGATCTTGTCGCCCGGGCCTACCTCTATGAGGTCGTCGAGCACGATCTCGCTGGTGCCCACTTCGACCGCGGCCCCGTCGCGGCGCACGGTCGGCCGCGCCTCGCCGATCACCGCGAGCGAGTCCAGGGTCTTCTTCGCCCGCCACTCCTGCACGATGCCGATGCCCGTGTTGGCGAGGATCACGAAGCCGAACAGGCTGTCCTGGATCGGGGCCACCCCGAGCATGATCACCCACAGCACACCGATGATCGCGTTGAACCGCGTGAAGACGTTCGCCCGCACGATCTCGCCGAACGAGCGGCTGCTGCGCACCGGTATGTCGTTCACCTGCCCGCGCGCGATCCGCTCCGCGACCTCGGCGGCGGTCAGCCCGCTCGTCCGGGCCGGGGCCGGCAGCGGGACCGGATGCACAGGGTCGAGTTCCGCGCCCGCGTCGATGTGCGTCATACGTCCGACGGTACGTGCGCATTTGCGCGTTCACCTGCCGAGTGCCCGGAAGATCCGACCAGGGGAGGAGTCAAGTCGTGCCCTGGTCGTAGAGCGGCCCCCAGGTCTCCTGCACGCGGCCTAGGTGAGCGGACCGCGGCGCGGCCTACAGGGCGCGGGCCGCTTCGGCCCGCCTGATGGCCGCGTCCCGCTTCTTCACGTACCAGACGCCGATCAGCCCGAGGCCGCCGCCGGCCAGGCAGGTCCACACCCACCAGGTGTGGCCGTGGTCGGCGAACCAGCCGTAGAAGGGGAGCTGGACCAGGAAGAGGACGAACCAGACGATCGTGCCGCCGACGACGGTCGGGACGACGGGGCCCTCCAGGGGCTCCGGCGCCTCGTGCTTGGGGGTCCACTTCGCCATGGGCCCTAGCTTACGCACCTCGGTGGTCTACGCGCGGAGATAGCCATCTGCCACTCATACGTTCATACTGAAACCGTTTGTGTCTGGCTACTTCTGATCGTAGGAACATCCAATGTCGACCCCGGCTTCCACTCAGGCCCCCGCCCCCGAACAGCCGGGTGCGACCCCCGCGTACGGCGCGCTCGACCGTTACTTCAAGATCTCCGAGCGGGGCAGCACCCTCGCCCGCGAGGTGCGCGGCGGCTTCGCCACGTTCTTCGCGATGGCGTACATCATCGTGCTGAACCCGATCATCCTCGGCAGCGCGAAGGACATGTACGGCCACCACCTCGACAACGGACAGCTGGTCACGGCCACCGTCGTCACCGCCGCCTTCACCACGCTGCTCATGGGTGTCATCGGCAACGTCCCGATCGCGCTCGCCGCCGGTCTCGGCGTGAACTCCGTCGTCGCCCTCCAACTGGCGCCCCGGATGTCCTGGCCGGACGCGATGGGCATGGTGGTCCTGGCCGGCTTCATCGTGATGCTGCTGGTCGCCAGCGGTCTGCGCGAGCGCGTGATGAACGCCGTGCCCTACAGCCTGCGCAAGGCGATCTCGATCGGTATCGGCCTGTTCATCATGCTGATCGGTCTCGTGGACTCCGGCTTCGTCAGCCGGATCCCGGACGCCGCCCAGACCACGGTCCCGCTCCAGCTCGGCGCCGACGGTCATCTCAACGGCTGGCCGGTCCTGGTCTTCGTGCTCGGCGCGCTGCTGACCCTCGCGCTGATCGTCCGCAAGGTCTCCGGCGCGATCCTGATCTCCATCGTCGCGATGACCGTGCTCGCGCTGATCATCAACGCCGTCGCCCATGTGACCTCCTGGGGCCTGACCACCCCGAAGTGGCCCGGCAACCCCCTCGCCACCCCGGACTTCGGCCTGCTCGGCAAGGTCAGCCTCTTCGGCGGCTTCGGCAAGGTCGGTGTGCTGACCGGCATCCTCTTCGTCTTCACCGTCCTGCTGTCCTGCTTCTTCGACGCCATGGGCACGATCATGGGCGTCAGCGACGAGGCCAAGCTGACCGACGCCCAGGGCTATATGCCGGGCATCAACAAGGTCCTCTTCATCGACGGAGTCGCGGTCGCCGCCGGCGGCGCCAGCTCCTCCTCCGCCACCACCTGCTTCGTGGAGTCGACGGCGGGCGTCGGCGAGGGCGCGCGCACCGGCTTCGCCAACGTCATCACCGGCGCGCTGTTCGCCGTGGCGCTGTTCCTGACCCCGGTCGCCACGATGGTCCCGTCCCAGGCGGCCACCCCGGCGCTGCTCGCGGTGGGCTTCCTGATCCTGGCCGGTTCGATCAAGGAGATCGACTGGGCCGACTACACCGTCGCGATCCCGGCCTTCGTGACGATGGTGATGATGCCGTTCACCTACTCGATCACGAACGGCATCGGCATGGGCTTCATCACCTTCGTGGTGCTGCGCCTGGCCGCCGGCCGGGGGAAGGAGATCCCGGTCGCGATGTACGTGGTCTCGGCCGTGTTCGCCTTCTACTACCTGATGCCGGCCCTGGGTCTCACCTGATCCTGAGCCTGATGCTGATCAGGCCGGGGTCTCATGTGACCTTGACCTGATCACCGTAGAACCTCTCCGTCTCCTCGACGGCGGCCGAGAACCGCTCGTCGAAGTCGTTGCGAATGAGCGTCCGGACCACATAGTCCTGGACGCTCATTCCCCTTTTCGCCGCATGGTGCCGGAGCCGGTCGAGCAGCTCTTTGTCTATCCGCAGGCTGAGCACACTGGTCCCCATGCATACGAGGGCGCCACATCCGGGCGTCCGATGCGTCACTTTCCGGATCCGGCTCACTCGTAAGGGTGACGATGGGGGTTCAGTGGTCGAGGTCACGGGCATATCGGCGTGTCCGAGTGGTCCTTAGGTAGGGTAATGAGTTACTCTAAAGACATGCCGGACCTTACCCATGGCGACGACGTGGCCGCCGTGAACTCCCTCCGCTCCGCCGTGATGCGACTCTCGCGACGGCTGAAGCACCAGCGGGTCGACGAGTCACTGAGCCCCACCGAGATGTCGGTACTGGGCACCCTCTCCAACTGCGGCCAGGCCACCCCCGGTGAGCTGGCCCGCAAGGAGCATGTGCAGCCGCCCTCGATGACCCGCATCGTGGCGCTGCTCGAAGCCAAGGGACTGGTCCGTCTGGAGCCGCACCCCGAGGACCGGCGCCAGAAGGTCGTCACCAAGACCGAGCAGGCCGAGGCGATGCTCGAAGAGAGCCGTCGCAAGCGCAACGCGTTCCTGGCCGGCCTGGTCGACGGCCTCGACGAGGACGAGTGGGCCAAGCTCCGTGCGGCCGCCCCCGTCCTGGAGAAACTCGCACACCTGTAAACCCCCTGACGAGGAGGCGAACGCACTTTGAGTACGGGATCCGGAGCACCTTCCGCCCCCGCACCGACCGCCCCTACTACCCCCGCATCCCGCAGGTCCTCGATGTTCGGCTCGCTGAAGGTCAGGAACTACCGCCTGTTCTTCGCGGGCCAGGTCGTCTCGAACATCGGCACCTGGATGCAGCGCATCGCCCAGGACTGGCTGGTCCTCAGCCTCACCGGCTCCGCGACCGCCGTCGGCGTCACCACCGCCCTGCAGTTCCTGCCGATGCTGCTCTTCGGCCTCTACGGCGGAGTCCTCGTCGACCGGCTGAACAAGCGGCGCGCACTTCTCGTCACCCAGTCGGCCATGGCCCTCACCGGCATCGCGCTCGCGCTGCTGACCCTCTCCGGCCATGTCCACGTCTGGCATGTCTACCTCGCCGCCTTCGCCGTCGGCCTCGCCACGGTTATCGACAACCCGGCTCGCCAGTCCTTCGTCTCCGAGATGGTCGGCCCGGACCAGTTGCAGAACGCGGTCAGCCTCAACTCCGCGAACTTCCAGTCGGCCCGACTGGTCGGCCCCGCCGTCGCCGGCCTGATGATCACCGGCGTCGGCACCGGCTACGCCTTCCTCTTCAACGGCCTGTCCTTCGTCGCCCCCATCGCCGGCCTGCTGCTGATGCGCGCGCGTGACCTGCACGTCGTGGAGCGGGCACCGAGAGGAAAGGGCCAGCTGCGGGAGGGCCTTCGCTATGTCAGCGGCCGTCCCGACCTGCTCTGGACGATCACCCTGGTCGGGTTCATCGGCACCTTCGGCTTCAACTTCCCCGTCTACCTCTCCGCCTTCGCGGACGACGTCTTCCACGCGGGCGCCGGCTCCTACAGCCTCTTCAACACCCTCATGGCGGTCGGCTCCCTGGCCGGCGCCCTGCTCGCGGCCAGACGCGGCACGGCCAAGCTGCGGGTGATGATCGCTGCGGCGGTCGCCTTCGGCGCACTGGAGCTGGTGGCCGCGACCGCCCCCTCGCTCTGGCTGTTCGCCCTGCTCATGGTCCCGATCGGCATGTTCGGCATGACGATCAACGTCACCGCCAACACCAGCATCCAGATGGGCACCGACCCGGCCATGCGCGGCCGGGTGATGGCCCTCTACATGATGGTCTTCCTCGGCGGCTCCCCGGTCGGCGCACCCATCGCCGGCTGGATCACGGACGCGTACGGCGTCCGCGCGGGCCTGGCGGTGGGCGGCGCCATCGCCGCCGCGGCGGCCGTGGTGATCGGCCTCGTCCTGGCCCGCCTCGGCAACCTGCGCCTGTCGGTCGGCTGGCACGGCGGCCACCCGCGGGTGCGGTTCGTCCCGCGGGAGAAGCAGGAGGAACTGGCCGCGGCCGCGTGAGACACGCACGGGGTACTGGCCCGGAGACGTACTACAGCCGCCGGGCCAGTACCTGTCCCGGCCAGTCGTTCCTGAACGTGTAGGTGTCGGTGCGGGTGAAGCCGTTGCCCTCGTAGTAGCGGACGAGCTTGCCGTCGGCGCCCGCGTAGCAGTCCACCCGCAGCAGTGACACCCCGGCCCGCCGGGTCTCCTCGGCCGCGTGCGCCAGCAGGGCGCTGCCCACGCCGTGCCCCCTGAACCGGCGGTCCGAGGCCAGCCAGTGGATGTACCGCTCGGGCTCACCGGGCGGCGGGAGATGCGCCAGATAGGCGCCGGGAGCGTCGGTGAGCGTGAGCGTGGCGGCCGGCACCCGGTCGGCCTCGGCGATGTAGGTCACGCCCTTGTCCTTGTAGTGGACGACCGACTCCGCCGTCTTCGAGTTCTCCGACAGCGGCGTGGTCCCCCACTGCTCGGTCCGCCCCTGGCCCACCAGCCACGCCACCGAGCTGTCGAGCATGCCGAGTATCGCGGGAACGTCGTCGGGGCCGCCTTCTCTGATGGTGATCTCCATCTCGCCATGATGGCAGGGTGGTCTGCATGAGACTCTTCGCAGCCGTGCTGCCCCCGCCCGAGGTGGCCGCCGAACTCGCCGCCGAGGTCGACCGGTTGAAGCGGTTGCCGGGTGCGGAGGCGCTGCGCTGGACCGGTCGCCCTGGCTGGCCCCGCGGCGGAGCCGCTGATTGGCACTTCACCATGGCGTTCTACGGCGAGGTCGAGGACGGGGTCGTACCGGACCTGTCGGACCGGCTGGCCCGCGCGGCCCACCGCACGCCGCCCTTCCGCCTGTCCGTCGCGGGTGGCGGCCAGTTCGGCCACGGCCGGGTCCTGTGGGCGGGCGCCGAGGGCGACCTGGAGACCCTCCGCCTGCTGGCCGACCGCGCGGAGGCGGCGGCCCGGAAGGCGGGCGTGGCGATGGGGGAGCACCGTCGCTACAAGGCCCACCTGACGGTGGCCCGCAGCCGGGACGCGGTGGAGGTACGGCCGTATCTCGCGCTGCTCGCCGAGTTCGCGAGCCGGACCTGGACGGTGGGGGAGCTGACGCTGGTGCGCAGCAACCTGCCGACGTCGGGAGTGCCGGGGGAGCAACCGCGGTACGAGGTGGTCGACCGCTGGGGGCTGGGGCCTGTCCGGCGGAACGGGTCGCGGGAAATCGGCGGTGCCTGATCGGTGCTGGTGAGCGGGGCGTGGTGTGTGCGGCCGCAAGGTGGGGGAGGCGTGGACCCGAAGACCCCGCCGCGGCGGGCGACGCGGTGGGGGCACCCCCGGCCGAAGGCTGGGGGACGTCGGCGAGTGACGACAACGCGGCTGGGGGTCCCCTCTGGGGGAGTGCCTTGTGCCTGCCACGCCCCGCGTCTGCGGCATGATCCGCCGGACAGGCCCCCAGCCGTGGACCCGAAGACCCCGCCGCGGCGGGCGACGCGGTGGGGGCACCCCCGGCCGAAGGCTGGCGGACGTCGGAGAGTACGCGGCTGGGGGTCCCCCCTCTGGGGGAGCGGGATCCGCCGGGCAGGCCCCAAGGGCGGCCGGTTAGGCTCCTTGTCGTGGACCCGAAGACCCGGAACCGGATTATGGCCGGTGCGCTTGTGCTGTTGTTCGTGGTGGTCGCCGTGGCTTCTGCCATGAGGTGACCGGAGGAGCCGAAGGGATGACCGCGGCCGGCTGAGTGACCGGCCGCGGGCCGGCGGTGGCCCTTACGGGCGCTGCCCCTGACGTCGGCTACCGGTCGGCTACCAGGCGAACGCCTCCGGAGAAGGACCCGGACCCGGGAAGATCTCGTCCAGCCCCTCCAGCAACTCCTCGCTCAGCTCGAGCTCGACGGCCCTCAGCGCCGACTCCAGCTGCCCGCCGGTGCGCGGGCCGACGATCGGACCCGTCACCCCCGGACGCGTCAGCAGCCAGGCCAGCGCGGCCTCGCCCGGCTCCACCCCGTGCTTCTCCAGCAGGTCCTCGTAGGCCTGGATCTGCGCGCGGGCGGCGGGGTCCTTGAGGGTGTCGGCGGCCCGCCCGGACGCCCGGCGCCCGCCCTCGATCTCCTTCTTGATCACTCCGCCCAGCAGGCCGCCGTGCAGCGTCGACCAGGGGATGACCCCGAGGCCGTAGTCCTGAGCGGCCGGGATGACCTCCATCTCGGCGCGCCGCTCGGCCAGGTTGTACAGGCACTGCTCACTGACCAGCCCGATGGTCCCGCCGCGCCGGGCGGCGATCTCGTTGGCCTGGGCGATCTTGTAGCCGGGGAAGTTGGAGGACCCGACGTACAGGATCTTGCCCTGCGTGACGAGGGTGTCGATCGCCTGCCAGATCTCCTCGAAGGGAGTGCTGCGGTCGATGTGATGGAACTGGTAGACGTCGATGTAGTCGGTCCCCAGCCGCTTCAGGCTGGCGTCGACGGATCGCCGGATGTTGAGGGCGGACAGCTTGTCGTGGTTGGGCCAGGCGTCGCCGTCGGCGGCCATGTTGCCGTACACCTTGGTGGCGAGCACGACCTTGTCGCGGTGCGCGGCACTCTTGGCGAACCAACTTCCGATGATCTCCTCGGTCCGCCCCTTGTTCTCACCCCACCCGTACACATTGGCGGTGTCGAAGAAGTTGATGCCGGCGTCCAGCGCCGCGTCCATGATCGCGTGACTGTCGGCCTCGTCGGTCTGGGGGCCGAAGTTCATGGTGCCGAGGACGAGTCGGCTGACCTTGAGTCCGGTACGTCCGAGCTGCGTGTACTTCATGTTCACCCAGCCAACGGCGTGGAGTGCGCTCTAAGCAAGCACCCCGGTCAGTCGTCCCGGCCGCGGGGCTCGGCGAGCAGGTCGTCCATCAGCTCGCACCGGACCGAGGGAAGGTACTCGGCGACCGCCGGCCCTCCTCCTCGGCCGCCTCCGTATGACCACGATCGCGCGGTTCGACGATACGCACGGTGACCGGGGAACGTCCGGATCCGGTCAGTCCGTTCCGGCGGCCGCGTACTCCTCGCCCAGAGCCCACCCCTGCCACATCGCCACGGCGAACGCCTCCGCGATCCGGTGCTCGCCGTTCGCGTTGGGGTGGGTGCCGTCGTAGGTGTCGGTGTGGATGTCGTAGGACGGCGGAGGTGAGGCCAGCAGGAGCGGTGACCGGGGCTCGTCCAGGTCGGCGACCGCCTTCGCCAGCAACTCGTTGAAGAGGTTCACCTCTTCCGCGAACCGCACGTCCGACGCGGCCCGGATGTTCGGGATCACCGGCAGCACCACCATGCGGATGCGCGGCTTGGCCTCCCGTGCGGCGGCGACGAAGGACCGTACGTTCGCCGCCGTCTGTTCCGCGTTCGTGTAGAAGCCCAGGTCGATCAGGCCGAGGGACACCAGGAGGACGTCGGCGTGGCAGGAACGCGCGGCCTCCCCTATCAGCGGGGCCATGTGCAGCCAGCCCTCGCCCCAGCCGGCCAGGTGGGCGCGGGGGAAGTCGGGGTCGGCGTAGGCGTACGACGTGGGTGCGTCGGCGAGCTTGTCGTACAGCGTCTCGCGCGGGCCGACCAGCGTGAACGGGCCGCCGTAGGTCGCGCACAGGTGCCGCCACATGCGGTACCGCCATGTGTGTTCGCCCGCGCTGCCGATGGTCATCGAGTCCCCGACGGGCATGAACCTGAGCATCCGCTCATGATGGACGATCAGCGGGAGGGACGGGGTGTGAGGACCACCACGTCCCCCGTAGGGGAACATCGGGCGGGATGGCAGGCTTGGCCCATGCGCCGACGATCGCCCGCCTTCCCCGCCGGAGCCCTCCTCGCCGGGCTCCTGCTCACGGGGGCCCTGGGCTCCGCCCCCGCCTCCGCCGCCGACGGCACCGGTGACCAGGGGTTCACGATCAAGGACCCGCGCATCACCGAGTCCAGCGGTCTCGCCGCCTCCCACCTCCACCCCGGCATCTACTGGACCCACAACGACAGCGGCGACGGCCCCTACATCTACGCCGTCGACAGCGCGACCGGGAAGACCGTCGCCACGGTCACTCTCAGCGGCATCGGCAGACCCCGTGACGTCGAGGCCATCTCCATCGGCCCCGACAACCAGATCTACGTCGGTGACATCGGCGACAACCTCGACGGCAGCTGGCCGTATGTGTGGATCTACCGGCTGCCCGAGCCGAAGGTGCTGGAGAACCAGACGATCAAGGCCACGCAGTACATCGTCAAGTACTCGAACGTCGCCCGGAACGCCGAGTCGCTCATCGTCCATCCCAGGACGGGACGCGTGTACATCATCGACAAGAAGGAGGACGGCGGGCATCTGTACGAGGGCCCGGCGACCCTGTCCTCCTCCGGCACCAACATCTTCAAGCCCGTCGCCACCGTCGACCTCTGGGCCACCGACGCCGCCTTCTCGCCGGACGGCAAGCAGCTTGCCGTACGCGGCTACTTCGGCGGCATCTACTACGACTGGAACGGCGGGAGGATCAAGCGCGAGGGGCGGCTCGACGTGCCGCTCCAGAAGCAGGGCGAGTCGGTCAGCTACTCCGCCGACGGGACCAAGCTGATGTACGGGAGCGAGGGCTCCGACAGCCCGGTGCAGGCCAAGGACGTGCCGGGCGGGACGGCGGCCGGGAAGTCGTCGACCGGAAGCGGGAGTTCGGCCGCCGACGGGGGCAGCGGCAGTCCCGCCACCGGCCAGATCAAGGTCGGCGCCATCGCCGTCGGCGTCGCCCTGCTCGCCCTCTTCGGGCTGCGCCGGCTGCGGCGCACACCCACCCGCCGGCACTGACGCCCGGTGTGCGTACACCGGGCGCCTCTCACCGTCGTACGGAAGTGATCAGAGCTTCTCGATCACGTAGTCGACGCACTTGGTCAGCGCCTCGACGTCGGCCGGGTCGATCGCCGGGAACATCGCGACACGGAGCTGGTTGCGGCCGAGCTTGCGGTAGGGCTCGGTGTCGACGACGCCGTTGGCGCGCAGCACCTTGGCGACGGCGGCCGCGTCGATCTCGTCGGCGAAGTCGATCGTGCCGATGACCTGGGAGCGCTGCGCCGGGTCGGCGACGAACGGGGTGGCGTACTTGCTCTCCTCCGCCCAGCTGTACAGCCGGGTCGAGGAGTCCTTCGTACGGGCCGTCGACCACGCCAGACCGCCCTGGCCGTTGAGCCACTCCAGCTGCTGGTTGAGCAGGAAGAGGGTGGCGAGTGCCGGGGTGTTGTACGTCTGGTTCTTGCGGGAGTTGTCGATCGCCGTGGGCAGGCTGAAGAACTCCGGCACGTGACGCCCGGACGCGTGGATGCGCTCGGCGCGCTCGATCGCGGCCGGGGAGAAGATGCCGATCCACAGGCCGCCGTCGGAGGCGAAGGACTTCTGCGGGGCGAAGTAGTAGACGTCGGTCTCGGTGACGTCCACGGGGAGGCCGCCCGCGCCGGAGGTGGCGTCGACGAGCACGAGCGCGCCCTCGTCGGCCCCGGCGACCCGCTCGATCGGCATGGCGACACCGGTCGAGGTCTCGTTGTGCGTGAAGGCGTAGACGTCCACGCCGGCCTCGGCGCGCGGCTCCGGGTGGGTGCCCGGGTCGGAGGCGATGACGGTGGGCTCGGCCAGCCAGGGGGCGAGCTTGGCGGCCTTGGCGAACTTGGACGAGAACTCGCCGAAGTTCAGGTGCTGCGACTTGCCGTCGATCAGACCGTGGGTGGCGACGTCCCAGAAGGCGGTGGATCCGCCGTTGCCGAGGACGACCTCGTAGCCGTCCGGGAGGGAGAACAGGGAGCTGATGCCCTCGCGGACCTGGCCGACCAGGTTCTTCACCGGGGCCTGGCGGTGGGAGGTGCCCATGAGAGAGGTACCGGTGGCGGCGAGCGCGTCCAGCGCCTCTGTCCGCACCTTGGAGGGGCCCGCGCCGAAGCGTCCGTCGGCGGGCTTGATGTCAGCGGGGATCTGGATGTCAGCCACGGGGCGAGCGTAGTGGTTGGAGGAAACGCGGTCGAAATGTAGTCCGTCGGGTGAGACGGGCGGGTGTGGGGGTGTGAGACGGTTCCGCGGCCGTCGTCCCGCGTCACTGTCGGTGCCGGCGGGCAGACTGGGAGACATGGTCGAACTGGAGGCTGAACTGCGCGGGGCCGTCCGGGGCGAGGTGGGGTTCGGCATCACGTCGCGGGCGCTGGTCACCATGGACGCGTCCAACTACCGGCGGGTCCCGCTGGGGGTGGTGGCCCCTCGGGACGCGGACGACGTGGCGGCCGTACTGGAGGTGTGCCGTGCCCACGGGGTGCCGGTGGTCGCCCGGGGCGGGGGCACGTCCATCGCGGGGCAGGCGACGGGCACGGGCGTGGTCCTTGACTTCACCCGCCATATGAACCGTCTGGTCGACCTGGACGCGTCCACCCGTACGGCCGTCGTCCAGCCGGGGCTGGTCCTGGACCGTCTCCAGGAGGCCGCCGCCCCGCACGGCCTGCGTTTCGGCCCCGACCCCTCCACGCACAGCCGCTGCACGCTCGGCGGGATGATCGGCAACAACTCGTGCGGCTCGCACAGTGTGGCCTGGGGTACGACGGCGGACAGCGTCCGGGAGCTGGACGTGATCACCGCGCGGGGCGGGCGGCTGCGGCTGGGGCAGGACTGGGCCGGGGCACCGGAGGGCCTGCGCGAACTGGTGGCCGGGGATCTGGCCCGCCTGCGCACCGGATTCCCGGAGCTGCCCCGCCGTATCTCCGGTTACGCGCTGGACGCCCTGCTCCCCGAGAGGGGCGCCGACGTGGCCCGCGCCTTCTGTGGCAGCGAGGGCACGCTGGGAATCCTCACGGAGGCGACCGTCCGCCTTGTCGAGTCACCCCGCGCGCGTGCGCTGGCGGTGCTGGGGTACGCCGACGAGAGCGCGGCGGCGGAGGCGGCGGCCGGGCTGCTCGCCGCCGCCCCGCTGACGGTCGAGGGCATGGCCGCCGACCTGGTGCGGTCCCCGGCCGGACTGCCGCGCGGTGGCGCCTGGCTGTTCGTGGAGACGGGCGGGGACTCGGCCGCGGCGGCACGGGCGCGTGCGGAGTCGGTCGTCCGGGCGGCGGATGTCCTCGACGCGCTGGTCGTCACCGACCCGGCCGGGCAGCGCGCACTCTGGCGCATCCGCGAGGACGCCTCCGGTACGGCGACACGGATGCCGGACGGCAGGGAGGCCTGGCCCGGCTGGGAGGACTGCGCGGTACCGCCGGCCCGCCTGGGCGCGTACCTGCGGGACTTCAGAGGCCTGCTGTCGGCCCACGCCCTGCGCGGCACCCCGTACGGCCACTTCGGTGACGGCTGTATCCACGTCCGCATCGACTTCGACCTGCTCAGCGAGGCCGGTGTGGCCCGCTTCCGCCGCTTCTCGGAGGAGCTGGCCGGCCTCGTCGTCGCCCACGGCGGCTCGCTCTCCGGGGAGCACGGGGACGGCCAGGCGAGAGCGGAACTGCTGCCGAGGATGTACGGCGAGGAGATGGTGACTCTCTTCGAGCGCGCCAAGGCCCTCTGGGACCCGGACGACCTCCTCAACCCGGGCATCCTGGTCCGTCCCGCCCCCCTGGACTCGAACCTCCGCTTCTCCGTCCTCCCCCGCGAGTCACTGCCGGTGGCCTTCGCCTACCCCACCGACGACGGCGACTTCTCCGCGGCCGTCCGCCGCTGCGTGGGTGTGGCGAAATGCCGTACGACCGCGGTGTCCGGCTCCTCCGTGATGTGCCCGTCGTTCAGGGCGACGGGCGAGGAGGAGCACTCGACGCGCGGCCGGGCCCGGCTGCTGCACGAGATGCTGGCGGGCGAGCTGGTGACGGACGGCTGGCGCTCGGAGGAGGTCCGGGACGCGCTGGACCTGTGCCTGTCCTGCAAGGGCTGCCGGTCGGACTGCCCGGTAGGGGTGGACATGGCGACATACAAGGCGGAGTTCCTGCACCACCACTACGAGGGCCGTCGCCGTCCTTCGTCGCACTACAGCATGGGCTGGCTGCCGAGGTGGCTGGAGTTGACGGCCCGCACCCGCACGGCGTGGGCGGCCAACGCGCTCGCCTCGGTACGACCGCTGGCGGCGCTGGCCAAACGCCTGGGCGGTATCGCACCGGAACGCGGGATCCCGCGCCTGGCGAGGGAGCCCTTCAGCCGGTGGCAGCGGCGGCGCCCGCGCGGCTGGGCGGCGGAGGCGCGGCCGGGTCACCACCCGGACCCTCCGGTGCGCAGGGTCTTCCTCTGGCCGGACACGTTCACCGAGTACCTGTCACCGTCCGTGGGCCGGGCGGCCGTACGGGTGCTGGAGACGGCGGGAGTGGGAGTGCTGGAGCTGCCGACGCGAGGTGGGAGGGCCCGGTGGCCCGGCCTGTTCCCGGGCCGGCTCGGCCGCTTCTCCCGGGCCTGCTGCGGACTGACGTACATCTCGACGGGCCAACTGGACCGTGCCCGCGCTGTGCTGCGCCGCACCCTGGATCTGCTGGAGCCGTTCCTGGTCCCGGAACCGGGGGACGCGCCCCTGTTCGTGGTCCTGGAACCCAGCTGTGCGGCAGCCCTGCGCGCGGATCTGCCGGAACTCCTCCCGGACGACCCGCGTGCGGCACACCTCGCGGGGGCGGTGGTCACCTTCGCGGAGGCCCTGGAACGCCTGGCCCCCGACTGGGCGCCGCCCCGCCTGGACCGCCCGGTCACCGGTCAGACCCACTGCCACCAGCACGCGGTTCTGGGCGACACCGCCGACCGCCGCCTCCGCCAGGCCGCCGCCCTCAACGGTGACCTGACGGGCGGCTGCTGCGGCCTGGCCGGCAACTTCGGTTTCGAGAAAGGCCACTTCGAGGTGTCGAGGGCGTGTGCGGAGGAACAGTTGCTGCCGGCGGTGGCCGAGGCGGCGGAGGACACGGTGATCCTGGCGGACGGCTTCTCCTGCCGGACCCAGCTGGAACAGCTGGCGGGGGTGCGGGGGCGGCATCTGGCGGAAGTGCTGGCGGAGGGGTTGGAGGGGGAGGGGAAGTGACCTTGCGCGAGGCTGGATGGAACCGGGTGGCGGTCCTCTCCGACATCCACGGGGTGTTGCCGGCGCTTGAGGCGGTCCTCGCGGAACCGGACGTGTCCACGGCCGACCGCATCGTCCTCACCGGCGACATCACGGCGGGCCCGCAACCGGGCCAGGTGATCGACGCGTTGCGCGAGCTGGGCGACCGGGTGCTGTGGCTGTCGGGAAACGCGGACCGGGAGTTGGTCGAGTACCGCCGGGGCGAACGTACCGAAATCCCCGACCCGATAGGCCCGTTCGCGGCGGACGCGCTCACCGCCGAACAGGTCGACTTCCTCGCTGCCCTCCCCAAGACGGCCACTCTCACGATTCGAGGCATGGGCCGGGTCCTGTTCTGCCACGCGACTCCCCGCGACGACGAGGAGGTCGTCCTGGTCGACTCCCCCTCGGACCGCTGGGCGGAGGTGTTCGCCGGCATCGGCCCCGACATCGGAACCGTCGTCTGCGGCCACACCCACATGCCGTTCACCCGCCTCGCCCACGGCCGCCTGGTCGTCAACCCCGGCAGCGTGGGCATGCCCTACGGCCGTCCGGGCGCCCACTGGTGCCTCCTGGGCCCCGGGACCGACCTGCGTGTGACGTCGTACGACATCCCGGCGGCGGTGGCCCGGCTCCGTGCCGAGTGCGCGTACCGGGACATCGCCGAGTGGGCGGACTGCTACCTCAACTCCCGGGTGACCGATACGGAGGCGTTGGCGGTGTTCGGGCCGAGGGACGGGAGGGCGGCGGCCACCGAGGCTCCTTGAGGCCTGTCCGGCGGGCGCAGCTCAGGACGGTCCGGGCCGGGCAGCCCGGAGCGTCGGTGAGCGTTTCCGTGACACGCGGTCCTCGGCGGCGTGGGGAAGGCAACCGCTCGGGGTGCGTCTGTTGTCCTTGACGGAAATGACCGGTCCCGCAGCCGAGGAGCCCCCGCCGATGACAGCAGCCCTTCGCCTTCAGCCCATCAGCCGTGCCGAGCATCTCGCCTTCGCCGGTTCCCGGCCGTCCGTCAGCCATATGCAGTTGCCGTCCTGGGGGGATGTGAAGGCCGACTGGCGGGCGGAGAGTCTGGGCTGGTTCGACGGGGAGGGGCGGATCGTCGGGGCCGGGCTGGTGTTGTTGCGGGCGTTGCCCAAGGTGAAGCGGTGTCTCGCCTATCTGCCGGAGGGGCCTGTCATCGACTGGCACGACCCGGGGCTCGAGCGCTGGCTCGATCCGTTCCTGGCGTATCTGAAGCAGCGCGGCGCTTTCGCGGTGAAGATGGGGCCGCCGGTCGTCGTACGACGGTGGAGTGCGGACGCGGTGAAGGAGGCGATCGCCGATCCCGCCGCCCGGCGGCTGCGGGACGCCGAGGCGACCTCGAAGGATCCCCGTGCCCTCGAACTCGGCGAACGGCTGCGCCGGATGGGGTGGCGGCAGGCGGAGGCGGGCGGGGAGGAGGGGTTCGCGGCCGGGCAGCCCCGGTATGTGTTCCAGGTTCCTTTCGCCGGAAGGTCGTTGGACGACATCCAGCGCGGGCTCAATCAGCAGTGGCGGCGCAATGTGAAGAAGGCCGAGAAGGCCGGGGTCAAGGTCGTCCGCGGCGGATACGAGGACCTGCCCGCCTTCTACACGCTGTACGCCGAGACCGCCGAGCGCGACCGCTTCATCGCGCGCCCCCTCTCCTACTTCCAGCGCATGTGGACCGTCCTCACCGCCGAACACCCCGACCGTATGCGCCTCTACCTCGCCCACCACGAGGGCGAGGTGCTCGCCGCCGCGACCATGCTCACCGTCGGCGGGCACGTCTGGTACTCCTACGGCGCCTCCACCAGCCGCAGGCGCGAGGTCCAGCCCAACAACGCCATCCAGTGGCGGATGATGTGCGACGCCCACGAACTCGGTGCCTCCGTATACGACTTCAGAGGCATCACCGACACCCTGGAGGAGTCCAACCACCTGCTGGGGCTGCTCCGTTTCAAGGTCGGCGCAGGCGGGGAGGCCGTCGAGTATCTGGGGGAGTGGGACTTCCCGCTCAACAAGCTGCTCCACAAGGCGTTCGACGTGTACATGGCCCGCCGCGCTTCATAAGCCGGCTCTCAGGTTCATAAGAGAACTCTCAGGTTCGGGGCCGTTATACAGCTGTTACCCAGGTATTCACAGCGCCTGTTTGCCTTTCGCAAGCCGACTTTGCTGTTCCTTGAGATCCGGGCCGTGTAAGTTCATCGGTGTCGGGCGGCGGGGATTGCCGAGGATGACGATCCGAAATCCCCGGACGTTGCCCAAGAGAATTCTCGCTCCATCCTGCACCACTTGCACTTCGAACTCTCAAGGAGTCGGAATGAGCCTCAAGAAGCTCGCCCCGCTGCCCCCCAAGCCCAAGAAGCAGCTGCCCCCGCCGCCCCCGCCGAAGCCGAAGAAGAAGGCCCACAAGCCGCTTCCGAAGCCGATCCCCGGCCAGGACGGCTGAGCCGGCTGTAAAAAGGACCGACGGTTCGCCGTCGGTCCTTTTTCACTCCTGAATTCCCGTAATTCCAGCGTCGGAGAGCGGAGGTCGTGGGAAATGCGCGCAAAGGAGAGTGGAGGAACGGAATACGAGTACGAAGTCGACGACTCGGAATACGAGGACGAAGACGAGTACGACGAGTACGACGAGGACGCCGACTACACGCCCGCCATCCCGGCCCGCACCGCCTTCCGCCGCTTCTGGCCGCTGACCCGGGGCCTGCGCGGCTGGCTGGTGATCGTCTGGGTGTGCACGGTGATCGCCGCGCTCGCCGAGACCGAGGCCATCCTGCTCTTCAGCGACCTCACCGACCACGCCCTGCAGCAGGGCTCGCTCCGCGCCTTCTGGAGCCCGGCCGGCCAGTGGCTGGGCATCGCGATGGTCGGCGCGATCGTCGCATACGCCGGCAACTCCATCGCCGCCTGGGTCACCGAACGCTTCGTCATGCGGCTGCGCGAACACGTCTTCGACCATGTCCAGCAGCTGCCCCCGCACTTCTTCCAGCGCCACCGCCAGGGCGACCTGCTCTCCCGTCTGACCAGCGACGTCGAGGCCATCGAGACCATGGTCGTGTCCGGGCTGGTCGGCGCCGCATCGGCCCTGTTCAGTGCCCTGTTCTACGCGGCCGCCGCATTCTGGCTGCGCTGGGACCTGGCCGCCGCGACCTTCGTCCTCGCCCCCCTGTTCTGGCTGGCCGCCCGCCGCTTCTCCGGCTCCATCAAGGACGTGTCCAGGGAGGGCCGGGTCGCCGACGGCGCCATCACCTCCGTCGTCGAGGAGTCCCTCGGCAACATCGTGCTGACACAGGCGTACGACCGCCGTGACGCCGAGCGCCGCCGTCTGAACGAGGAGGCGAGCGCCTGGTTCCGTGCCTCCGTCCGCTCCACCCGCCTCAACGAGGCCTACGAGCAGCTCGTCCAGGTCATCGAGACCGTCTGCGTCCTCGCGGTGATCGGCATCGGCGCCTGGGAGATCTCCACCGGCCGCATGACCCTCGGCCAGCTCCTCGCCTTCTCGGCCTTCCTCGGCTACCTCTACCCGCCCGTGCGCGGCCTCGCCCAGCTCGGCCTCACCGTCACCGCCGCCACGGCCGGTGCCGAACGGCTGATCGAGATCCTCGACGTGAAGCCGTCGGTCACCGACCCGCGCCGCGGCACCGGCACCGACACCGGCCGCCCCGACGGCACCGTCGAGCTCCGCGACGTCGGCTTCCGCTACCCCGGCGCCGACAGGGCAGCCCTGGAGGGCCTCTCCTTCACGGTCAGCCCCGGCGAACTCGTGATCATCACCGGGCCCAGCGGCGCAGGCAAGTCCACCGTCTCCAAGATGCTGCTCCGCTTCTACGACCCCGACAGCGGCGAGGTTCTCCTCGACGGCGTCCCGCTCCGCGACTTCCCGCTGGCCCGGTTGCGCGAGTACATCACCCTGCTCCCGCAGGAGACCCTCGTCCTGCACGACACCGTCCGCGCCAACATCGCCTGCGGCCGCCCCGGCGCCAGCGAACAGGCCATCGAGGACGCCGCCAGGGCCGCCGACGCGCACGACTTCATCGTCCGGCTCCCCGACGGCTACGACACCAAGGTCGACCCCAACTCGGCCCGGCTCTCCGGCGGCCAGCTCCAGCGCCTGGCCATCGCCCGCGCGATCCTGCGCGACGCCCCCGTCCTCGTCCTCGACGAGCCGACCACCGGCCTGGACGCGATGGCCGCGCGCCGCGTCGTCAAGCCGCTGCGGCGCCTGATGAGCGGCCGCACGACCATCATGATCACCCACGACCTCAACCTCGCCCCCGACGCCGACCGCATCCTCGTCGTCGACCGCGGCCGTATCGTCGAAACCGGCCGCCACGACGAACTCCTCGCCCACGGCGGCGCCTACTCCCGGCTCCACCGCTCCCAGAACAACGCGGTGATGGACACCGGCGAGCTACGGCTCCCACTCTTCGCCGACCAGGGCACACCGGCGGCGGGGCAGCCTGTGGCCGTACCCCGGGCTTCCTACGCCGGGGCGGAGGCTGGCGGGTACGGGTACCAGCAGCCGTACGGGAACGTGTACGACTACGACGTGTACGCGGCCGCGGGGCTATGGCCCCAGCCCGTGTACGGGGCCCACATGGAGGCGGCCCACATGGAGGCGGCGCCCATGGCGACCGGGGTGCCGATGGAGGCCGACTACGGCGCGAACGTCCCGTCCACACTCCCCGACGGTCGGCCCCTGTTCCGTGACGAGGAGCCCTGGCCCGGCATCTGAGCCGCCGTCGGACTGCCGCCGGCGCCGGCGCCTGATCCGGATCTGCGCACGGCGCTCCTGGAGCCCATCGACGGCGTGGCGCCCCGACTGGCGGCCGTGACGGAGAACCGCGTCTGGCGTCCCGCGCTCCCCGGCCTGGTGTCCGCTGTGACCGAGGTGGTGGAGAGAGTCGACGTGGACCTGGGTTTCCGGCTTTTCCTGCGGATGCTGAAGGCCTCGGCCCTGCCCATCGGCCCGCGTGATCACCGGGCGTTCCTCGCGGTCGCCGAACGGTTCGGCTACCCGGACCTGTCGCGGAGGGGCTACCTCCACCTTGTCCCGGCCGTGCCCTGGGCACAGCCCGCGGCAAGGCAGGTGGTGAGCAGGCCACCGTGCGTCTATCTCACCATCCAGGACAGTCCCATAAGGGGTTCACGCGCCTGTCGAAGTCCATTACCCTGGACTGAGAAGTGCATCGAACTGAACGACGAAACCCCAGGACCACCCTTGACCACCTCCAGCACCTCACAGCAGCCGACGTCGACGCCCACGCCCGCCCCGGTGTCCGCGCCGGCTGCCACCGGCATCCCGGGCCGACTCGGCTCGCTCGGTCCCGTCGGTCTGGTGCTGGCCGGCGGGATCTCCGTGCAGTTCGGTGGTGCCCTCGCGGTGACCCTGATGCCCAGGGCGGGTGCGCTCGGCGTGGTGACGTTGCGGCTCCTCGCGGCCGCCGTCGTCCTGCTCGTGGTCTGCCGGCCCCGGCTGCGCGGCCACTCCCGCACCGACTGGGGCACGGTGATCGTCTTCGGTGTCACCATGGGCGCGATGAACGGCCTCTTCTACGAGGCCGTCGACCGCATCCCGCTGGGCCCCGCCGTCACCCTCGAAGTGCTGGGCCCGCTCGCCCTGTCCGTACTGGCCTCCCGGCGCGCCGTCAACGCGGTGTGGGCCGGACTCGCCCTGGCCGGTGTCTTCCTCCTCGGCGGCGCAGGCTTCAGCGATCTCGACCCCACAGGTGTCGCTTTCGCCCTGGGGGCCGGCGCCATGTGGGCCGCCTACATAGTCTTCAGCGCCCGTACCGGCCGCCGCTTCCCGCAGGCCGACGGCCTCGCCCTGGCCATGGCGGTCGCGGCCCTGCTCTTCCTGCCGCTGGGCATCGCCGACGCCGGTACCAAGCTCCTCGACCCGACCACCGTCGCCCTGGGCTCGTCGGTCGCGATCCTCTCCTCCGTCCTCCCCTACACCCTCGAACTCCTCGCCCTGCGCCGCCTTCCCGCGCACACCTTCGCCGTTCTCATGAGCCTGGAACCGGCCATCGCCGCCACCGCCGGCTTCCTCATCCTCGACCAGGCCCTGACAGCCACCCAGGCGGCCGCCATCGCCCTCGTCATCGCGGCGAGCATCGGCGCGGTCCGCACCCAGGTGGGCCGCGGCCGGCGGGCGGCGGCCGGTCTGGAGTCGGCGGGCCTTGAGTCGGCGGGCCTTGAGGCCGCGGCCGGTCCTGAGGCGGCTGCGGGTCTTGAGACGGCGGCCGGCCTTCAGGCGGACGGGAAGGGCAGCGCGTCCTGATAGCCGTTGGACGGCCGCTGGATCTTCTTCACGGTCTGGGCGTCCAGCGCGACCGGCGCCGACTTCGTGCCCAGCTTTCCGCCGGGATGCCAGTTGCCCGTCACCGACACCCAGGTGTTGGCGGCCGGGATGCTGCTGCCGTAGATCCGCACCTTCACGGACTGCGCGTCGGCCGCGCAGCACGAGATGATGATCCGGGTCAGATCCCAGCTCCCGCCCCCTGGGACGGGCGTGACCAGCCCGCTCATCTCAACGGTCCGCGCCTTGATGGCCAGCGTGCGGTCCTGCTGCACGCGGGTGGTGAAGTCCGTGAGGGTGATGGGCAGCGGTGAGGTCTTCGGCAGCGGATCGAAGTCGTCCTGCTCCGCCACGACCTTGGCGGGCTGGCGCGAAGCGGTGTACGCGCCGAGCGCCGGCGGGGCGTAGAAGAGCAGGCTCAGCGCGGGGAGCAGTAGCAGCCAGGCGACCCGGGGGACGGCGGAGTGGTCGTGGTCGTGGTCAGCGTGGTGGTCTTCGTGGCCGCCATGCCTGCCGTGCCCTTTCCTGCCCTCTCTCGCCGCCGCCTCCACGATGCCCAGCACCAGCAGCACGAACCCCGACGCGATCAGCAGCGGACGCATCCCGGGCTTGACGTAGCGCAGGCACAGGTCGGTGAAGAGGGAGGCGTGCAGCAGGCCGAGGCCGCTGAGGACCAGCAGGGTCACCTGAAGCGGACGTCTCACAGCAGCACCCCTCCGACCAGCACACTGCACAGGACCGCGACGACCGTCGTGGCGGCCGAGAAACGGGCCGCGAAGGCCCGGCCGAACGTACCCGTCTGCAACGCGATCAGCTTGAGGTCGACCATGGGGCCGACCACCATGAACGCCAGCCGGGCAGTGGGCGAGAAGCCCGTGAGCGACGACGCCACGAACGCGTCCGCCTCCGAACACACCGCGAGGATGATCGCCAGCGCGGCCAGGAACAGCACCGACAGCCACGTCGAACCGGAGAAGGTGTCGAGCACCGAGCGCGGCACCGCCACATTGAAGGTGGCCGCGGCCATGGCGCCGATCACCAGGAAGCCGCCCGCCTGGAGGAAGTCGTGCTGGAAGCCGCGCCGGAACTCCGTCCAGCGGCTGTGCCCCGGCCGGTGCCCGGTGTGCCGTACGGCGGGCCGCAGCCACTCCTCCCGCCCCAGCCAGAGCCACAGCCAGCCCATCACGGCAGCGGTGACCAGTGAGGCGAGCAGCCGGGCCAGCACCATGAGGGGGGTGCCGGGGAAGGCGATGGCGGTGGCGGTCAGCACGACCGGGTTGATGGCGGGCGCGGAGAGCAGGAACGCGAAGGCGGCGGCCGGGGTGACCCCTCGCCCGATCAGGCTGTTCGCCACCGGAACCGACGCGCACTCGCAGCCCGGCAGTACGACCCCGGCCAGCCCGGCGACCGGCACGGCCAGCGCGGGCCGCTTCGGCAGCAGCCGGGTGAACACCCGCTCCGGCACGAACGCGTTGATCGCCCCCGACAGCGCCGTACCGAGCAGCAGGAACGGCGTCGCCTGCACGACGACCGCCAGGCACACCGTCTGCCAGGCCTGCAACGCGGCCTTGCTCACGCCCTGGCCGAGGAGGAAGAGGGCGGTACCGGGGAGGACGGCGGCGGCCACGAGGAGCAGGGGCCAGTAGCGGGGGAGTTCACGCGAGGGTGTGTCCGCGACCCCCTCCGCAGCCGTACGACCGCTTGCCGTGGGGTCTACGACGATCGTCGTCTCCGCCCCCACGGCGAGTTCGTCTGTCCTCCGCACGTCCCGCACGTCCCGCACGCCTCGCACATCGCTCCATCGCCGGATGTCCGCATCGAACATAGGGCATACGGGCGCCGTGGCCGCGACTGGCCGTCCCAAGGAATGCCCCATGAACGTCCCACGGCCGCCCCGGATGTCGCCAAGGACCGTCCCCGGGGCAAGCTCCCGCGGCGGGCCGTGGACGCAAATTCATGCAAGCGTGCTTGATTGTTTCTTGGCTCGCTGCCATGCTCCTCCCCATGTCCGAGCCGACGCCCGTCATCGACGACCTGCGCGAGGAGAGCACGGAACTCGACCGGCTGGTAGCCGGGTTGGGAACCGAGCGGTGGGCTCTCGCCACCCCCGCGCCCCGCTGGACCATCGCCCACCAGATCGCCCATCTGCACTGGACCGACCGCGCCGCACTGCTCGCCGTGACGGACGAGGACGGTTTCCGCTCGGAGGCCGAGAAGGCTCTCGCCGCCCCCGACACGTTCGTCGACGAGGGCGCCGAGGACGGCGCCCGGCTCCCGCCCGCCGAGCTGCTGTCCCGCTGGCGCGAGGGCCGGACCGCGCTCGACCGGGCCCTGCGGGAGGCCGCACCCGGCACCCGCTTCCCCTGGTTCGGGCCGCCTATGTCCGCCGCCTCCATGGCCACCGGCCGGCTTATGGAGACCTGGGCCCACGGCCAGGACATCGCCGACGCCCTGGGTGTGGTCCGCGCCCCCACCGCCCGGCTCCGACATGTGGTCCGCATCGGGGTGCGCGCGAGGAACTTCGCCTACCTGGTACACGGCCTCACCCCTCCCACCGAGGAGTTCCGGGTGGAGATCACCGGCCCGGACGGCGAGCTGTGGACCTACGGCCCCGAAGCCGCCCCGCAGCGCGTCACCGGCCCCGCACTCGACTTCTGCCTCCTGGTCACCCAGCGCGCCCACCGGAGGGACCTCGCCGTGCGCGCCGTCGGCCCCGACGCCGACCGCTGGCTCGACATCGCCCAGGCCTTCGCCGGCCCGCCCGGCACCGGCCGCACCCCGAAGGGCGGCACCGCGTGACCCTGCGCATGGGCAACGCCTCCGGCTTCTACGGCGACCGCTCCGACGCCCTGCGCGAGATGCTCACCGGCGGTGAACTCGACGTCCTCACCGGCGACTACCTCGCCGAGCTGACCATGCTCATCCTGGGCCGCGACCGGCTGAAGGACCCCGGCGCCGGATACGCCCGCACCTTCCTCCGCCAGCTGGAGGACTGCCTGGGCCTCGCCCAGGAACGCGGCGTAAGGATCGTCACCAACGCCGGCGGCCTCAACCCCGCCGGACTCGCCGACGCGGTGCGGACGCTGGCCGACCGGCTCGGCATCCCCGTGCGCGTCGCACATGTGGAGGGCGACGACCTCACCGCCGCCCACCCCGGCAGCCTCGCCGCCCACGCCTACCTCGGCGGCTTCGGGATCGCCGAGTGCCTGCGGGCCGGCGCCGACGTCGTGGTCACCGGCCGGGTCACCGACGCCGCCCTCGTCACCGGACCGGCCGCCGCCCACTTCGGCTGGCGGCCGCAGGAGTACGACCGGCTCGCGGGCGCCGTCGTCGCCGGACACGTCCTGGAGTGCGGAACCCAGGCCACCGGCGGCAACTACGCGTTCTTCAACGAGGCTTCCGGAGATCTCCGGCGGCCCGGTTTCCCGCTCGCCGAACTCCACGAGGACGGCAGCTGCGTGATCACCAAGCACCCCGGCACCGGCGGCTTCGTCGACGTCGGCACGGTGACCGCCCAGCTCCTCTACGAGACCGGCGGCGCCCGGTACGCCGGCCCCGACGTCACCGCCCGCCTCGACACCGTACGGCTGAGCCAGGACGGCCCGGACCGGGTACGGATCGAGGGCGTGCGGGGCGAGGCACCGCCCCCGACCCTCAAGGTCGGCCGCAACCGGCTGGGCGGCTTCCGCAACGAGGTCGTCTTCGTCCTCACCGGGCTCGACATCGAGGCCAAGGCGGATCTGGTACAGGAGCAGATGGCCGACGCCCTCGCCAAGTCGCCCCCGCAGGAGGCGCGGTGGGAGCTGGTGCGCACCGACCGGGCCGACGCGGACACCGAGGAGACGGCCAGCGCACTGCTGCGGCTCGTCGTACGGGACCAGGACCAGGAAGCCGTCGGGCGGGCGCTGAGCGGAGCCGCCGTGGAACTGGCACTCGCCAGCTACCCCGGCTTCCATGTGCTCGCACCACCTGGCAAGGGCGCGCCCTATGGGGTCTTCGAGGACGTGTACGTCCCCCAGGGCGAGGTGCCCCATGTGGCCGTCCTCCACGACGGGCGACGGATCCCTGTGCCGCCGGCCCAGGACACCCTCGCACTCCAGGATCCGCCGCGACCGCCGCTGCCCGAGCCGCTCCCGGCCGGTCCCACCCGGCGGGCGCCCCTCGGCCTGGTCGCCGGGGCCCGCAGCGGTGACAAGGGCGGGAACGCCAACGTCGGCGTCTGGGTGCGCTCGGACGAGGCCTGGCGGTGGCTCGCGCACACCCTGACCGTCGACACTTTCCGGCACCTCATACCCGAGAGCCGTGAACTGACCGTCACCCGGCACCTCCTGCCCAACCTCCGCGCCGTCAACTTCACCGTCGAAGGCATCCTCGGCCGGGGTGTGGCCGCCCAACACCGTTTCGACCCCCAGGCCAAGGCCCTCGGCGAATGGCTTCGCTCCCGCCACCTGGACATCCCGGAGGCCCTGCTGTGACGGTCATCGAGACCACGCTCGACACCCACACCCCCGACTACCGGGCGAACCGCGACACCATGCTCGCCAAGCTCACCGACCTGGAGGCCGAGCACGCCAGGGCCCTCGCGGGCGGCGGCGACAAGTACGTCGCACGGCACCGGGCACGCGGCAAACTCCTCGCCCGCGAGCGCATCGAACTCCTCCTCGACCCCGACACGCCGTTCCTTGAGCTGTCGCCGCTGGCCGCCTGGGGCAGCGACTACGCCGTCGGCGCCTCGCTGGTGACCGGGATCGGGGTCGTCGAGGGCGTGGAGTGCCTGATCACCGCCAACGACCCCACCGTGCGCGGCGGCGCCAGCAACCCCTGGTCGCTGAAGAAGGCCCTGCGCGCCAACGACATCGCCCTCGCCAACCGGCTGCCCTGCATCAGCCTGGTCGAGTCCGGCGGCGCCGACCTGCCCTCGCAGAAGGAGATCTTCATCCCGGGCGGGGCCATCTTCCGCGACCTGACCCGGCTCTCGGCCGCCGGTATCCCGACCGTCGCCGTCGTCTTCGGCAACTCCACCGCCGGCGGCGCCTACATCCCCGGCATGTCCGACCACGTGATCATGGTCAAGGAGCGCGCCAAGGTCTTCCTCGGCGGACCGCCCCTGGTGAAGATGGCCACCGGCGAGGAGAGCGACGACGAGTCCCTGGGCGGCGCGGAGATGCACGCGCGCGTGTCGGGTCTCGCCGACTACTTCGCCGTCGACGAGCCGGACGCGCTGCGCCAGGCGCGCCGGGTGGTCGCCCGCCTCAACCACCGCAAGGCGCACCAGGATCCGGGCCCGGCACAACCCCCCAAGTACTCCGCCGACGAACTCCTGGGCATCGTCCCCGGCGACCTCAAGATCCCCTTCGACCCGCGTGAGGTGATCGCCCGGCTCGTCGACGCCTCCGACTTCGACGAGTTCAAGCCGCTGTACGGAACCAGTCTGACGACGGGCTGGGCCACCCTGCACGGCTATCCCGTGGGGGTGCTGGCGAACACACAGGGCGTCCTGTTCTCCGCGGAGTCGCAGAAGGCCGCCCAGTTCATCCAGCTCGCCAACCAGCGGGACATCCCGCTCCTCTTCCTGCACAACACCACCGGCTACATGGTCGGCAAGGAGTACGAGCAGGGCGGGATCATCAAACACGGCGCGATGATGATCAACGCGGTCAGTAACTCGAAAGTCCCGCACATCTCGGTCCTCATGGGCGCCTCCTACGGCGCCGGCCACTACGGCATGTGCGGGCGCGCCTACGACCCCCGTTTCCTGTTCGCCTGGCCCAGCGCCAAGTCGGCCGTCATGGGTCCGCAGCAACTCGCCGGCGTCCTCTCGATCGTCGCCCGCCAGTCGGCGGCCGCGATGGGACAGCCGTACGACGAGGCCGGCGACGCAGCCATGCGCGCCATGGTCGAGCAGCAGATCGAGTCCGAGTCGCTGCCCATGTTCCTGTCCGGGCGGCTGTACGACGACGGAGTCATAGACCCGCGCGACACCCGCACCGTCCTCGGCCTGTGCCTGTCCGCCATCCACACGGCCCCCTACGAGGGCGCGCGGGGCGGCTTCGGCGTCTTCCGGATGTGAGGGATCACATGATTTCGACTCTGCTGGTCGCCAACCGGGGCGAGATCGCCTGCCGGATCTTCCGCACCTGCGCCGAACTCGGCATCCGGACCGTCGCCGTCCACTCGGACGCCGACGCGAACGCGCTCCACACGCGCGTGGCCGACACCGCGGTACGACTGCCGGGCGCCACGCCCGCGGACACCTACCTGCGCGGCGACCTGGTGGTGAAGGCCGCCGTGAGCGCCGGCGCGGACGCCGTGCACCCCGGGTACGGCTTCCTCTCCGAGAACGCCGACTTCGCCCGCGCCGTCATCGACGCCGGTCTGGCCTGGATCGGGCCGCCCCCGGAGGCGATCGAGGCGATGGCGTCCAAGACGCGCGCCAAGGAGCTGATGGGGATCGCGCCACTCGGCGAGGTCACCGAGTCCGACCTGCCGGTACTGGTGAAGGCGGCCGCGGGTGGCGGTGGGCGCGGGATGCGTATCGTGCGCCGCCTGGAGGAGCTGACCGCCGCACTGGACGGCGCACGCGCCGAGGCCGCGAGCGCCTTCGGCGACGGCGAGGTCTTCGTCGAGCCCTACATCGAACGCGGCCGCCATGTGGAGGTGCAGATCCTCGCCGACGCGCACGGCACGGTGTGGCCGCTGGGCACCCGCGACTGCTCACTCCAGCGCAGACACCAGAAAGTGATCGAGGAAGCGCCGGCGCCCGGGCTCGCGGAAGGGCTCACGAAGGAGCTTTACGCGCTGGCCGTGCGCGCCGCCCGCGCCGTCGCCTACGTCGGCACGGGCACCGTCGAGTTCCTCGTCGCCGACGGAAAGGCGCACTTCCTGGAGATGAACACCCGCCTCCAGGTGGAACACCCCGTCACCGAGGCCGTCTTCGGCATCGACCTGGTCGCCGAACAGATCCGCATCGCCGAGGGCCACGCCCTCCCGCTCGAAGCCCCCCGCGCGCACGGCCACGCGATCGAGGCCCGCCTCTACGCCGAGGACCCCGCCCGCGACTGGGCCCCGCAGACCGGCACCCTGCACCGCCTCACCGTCCCCGGCAGCGTCCGCCTGGACACCGGCTACACCGACGGCGACGAGATCGGCGTCCACTACGACGCGATGCTCGCGAAAGCGGTCGCGCACGCCCCCACACGCGCGGAAGCGCTGCGCACGCTGGCGAACGCGCTCGACAGCACCACCCTGCACGGCCCCACCACCAACCGCGACCTCCTCGTCCGCTCCCTGCGCCACGAGGAGTTCACCGCGGCCCGCATGGACACCGGCTTCTACGACCGCCACCTCACCACCCTCACGGCGCCCGCCCACGACCCGCACGCCCCCCTCGCGGCCGCCCTGGCCGACGCCCACGGCCGCTCCCGCTTCGGCGGCTGGCGCAACGTTCCCTCCCAGCCGCAGACCAAGCGCTACCTGATGGCAGGCGAGGAACACGAGGCCCACTACCGGCACACCCGCGAGGGCCTCACGGCAGAGGGCGTACGGGTCGTGCACGCGAGCGCGCATCTGGTCGTACTCGAAGTGGACGGCGTACGCCGGAAGTTCGAGGTGACGAGATACGGCGACCAGGTCCACGTCAACAACACCGCTCTCACCGCGCTACCCCGCTTCCCCGACCCGAAGGCCCAGCTGGCGCCGGGATCCTTGCTGGCACCGATGCCGGGGACGGTGGTCCGGGTGGCAGAGGGCCTGGCGGAAGGGGCCGCCGTAGAGGTCGGCCAGCCCCTGCTGTGGCTGGAGGCGATGAAGATGCAGCACCAGATCACAGCACCGGTCACGGGCACGCTGACCGAGCTGAAGGTGGTGCTTGGGCAGCAGGTAGAGCCCGGCTCTCTCCTGGCAGTGGTGAAAGCGCCCCTTTAGGGCGCGGGGCTGTATTCGATATGCGGCTACCGCCGCGTGAACGCGACCAGCAACGACGATCCCGCACGCGAAGGAGCCACGTTGACCCCCCAAATCGAATCCGACGAGCACAAGGCACTCCGCGAAGCGGTGGCCACCCTCGGCAGGAAGTACGGCCGCGACTACATCACCCGAGCCATCGCGGAGGGCCGCCCTCCCACCGAACTCTGGCGGGAGGCCGGAAAGCTCGGCTACCTCGGCGTCAACCTCCCGGAGGAACACGGCGGCGGGGGCGGCGGCATCGCCGACCTCTCCATCGTGCTCGAAGAGCTCGGTGCAGCCGGCTCGCCGCTCCTCATGCTCGTGGTCTCACCCGCCATCTGCGGCACAGTGATCGCCCGCTTCGGAACCGACGCCCAGAAGACCCGCTGGCTCCCCGCGCTGGCGGACGGCTCACGCCTGATGGCCTTCGGCATCACCGAACCCGACGCCGGCTCCAACTCCCACCGCATCACCACCACCGCCCGCCGTGACCCGGACACCGGCGACTGGCTGCTCACCGGCCGCAAGGTCTTCATCTCCGGCGTCGACATGGCCGACGCCGTCCTGATCGTCGGCCGTACCGAAGACGCCCGCACCGGACGCCTCAAGCCCTGCCTGTTCATCGTCCCGACAAACGCCGAGGGCTTCCACAAGCACCCCATCGACATGGAACTCAACGCCGCGGAGAAGCAGTTCGACCTGGTTCTCGACGACGTACGGCTGCCCGCGGACGCACTCGTCGGCGACGAGGACGCGGGCCTGCTGCAACTGTTCGCCGGACTCAACCCGGAGCGGATCATGACGGCCGCCTTCGCGATCGGCATGGGGCGCTACGCACTGTCCAAGGCGATCGAGTACGCGCGCGACCGTACCGTCTGGAAGACCCCCATCGGCGCCCACCAGGCCATCGCACACCCCCTCGCCCAGGCACACATCGACCTTGAACTCGCGCGCCTGATGATGCAGAAGGCGGCCCATCTGTACGACGCGGGGGACGACATCGGCGCGGGCGAGGCCGCCAACATGGCCAAGTACGCGGCGGGCGAGGCATGCGTCCGCGCGGTCGACCAAGCCGTGCACACCCTCGGCGGCAACGGACTCACCCGGGAATTCGGACTCGCTTCGTTGATAACGGCCGCGCGCGTGGCTCGTATTGCTCCGGTGAGCAGGGAGATGATTCTCAACTACGTCTCCCACCAGACTCTCGGCCTTCCCAAGTCGTACTAGGCCACCCACTGGCACCGGCAGCCGCCTGGAGGAACCGTGTTCCGCAGCGAGTACGCAGACGTTCCGCCCGTAGAACTCCCCATCCACGAGGCGGTGCTGGGCCGGGCCGCCGAGTTCGGTGACACGCCCGCCCTGATCGACGGCACCGACGGCACCACCCTCACGTACGAACAACTGGACCGGTTCCACCGCAGGATCGCGGCCGCGTTCGCCGACGCGGGCGTCCGCAAGGGCGATGTGCTCGCCCTGCACAGCCCCAACACGGTCGCCTTCCCCGCGGCGTTCTACGCCGCCACGCGCGCGGGCGCCTCCGTCACCCTCGTGCACCCGCTCGCCACACCCGAGGAGTTCGCCAAACAGCTCAAGGACTCCGCGGCCCGCTGGATCGTCACCGTCTCACCGCTGCTGGAAGCGGCCCGCCGGGCAGCCGAACTCGCCGGCGGCGTAGCCGAGATCTTCGTCTGCGACAGCGCACCCGGGCACCGCTCCCTGATCGACATGCTCGCCGGCGACGCCCCCGAACCGCAGGTCGACATCGACCCCGCCGAGGACGTCGCCGCACTGCCGTACTCCTCCGGCACCACCGGCATCCCCAAGGGCGTGATGCTCACCCACCGCCAGATCGCCACCAACCTCATCCAGCTGGAGCCGGCCGTCCCGGCGGCCCCCGGCGACCGCGTCCTCGCCGTGCTCCCGCTCTTCCACATCTACGGCCTCACCGCACTCATGAACGCGCCCCTGCGCAAGGGCGCAACCATCGTCGTACTGCCCCGATTCGACCTGGAGACCTTCCTCGCGGCGATCCAGAACCACCGCATCACCGGCCTGTACGTCGCCCCGCCGATCGTCCTCGCCCTCGCCAAGCACCCGCTGGTCGAGCAGTACGACCTGTCCTCCCTGAAGTACGTCATGAGCGCCGCCGCACCCCTGGACGCCCTCCTCGCCGCCGCCTGCTCCGAGCGCCTCGGCCTGCCACCCGTCGCACAGGCCTACGGCATGACGGAACTCTCGCCCGGCACCCACGTCGTCCCGCTCGACGCCATGCACCAGGCACCGCCCGGCACCGTCGGCAAGCTCATCGCCGGCACCGAGATGCGGATCGTCTCCCTCGACGACCCGCACAAGGACCTCGGCACCGGCGAACCCGGCGAGATCCTCATCCGCGGGCCCCAGGTCATGAAGGGCTACCTCGGCCGCCCCGACGCCACCGCCGCGATGATCGACACCGACGGCTGGCTGCACACCGGCGACGTCGGCCACGTCGACGCCGACGGCTGGCTGTTCGTCGTCGACCGGGTCAAGGAACTCATCAAGTACAAGGGCTTCCAGGTGGCCCCCGCCGAACTGGAGGCACTCCTGCTCACCCACCCGGGCATCAGAGACGCCGCAGTCGTCGGCGCCTACAACGAGGACGGCAACGAGATCCCGCACGCCTTCGTCGTCCGCCAGCCCACCGCCCACGACCTCACCGAGAACGAGACCATGCTCTACGTCGCCGAACGCGTCGCACCCTACAAACGCGTCCGCAAGGTCACCTTCGTCGCCGGAGTGCCCCGCGCGGCCTCCGGGAAAATACTCCGGCGCGAACTGCGCGAACTGCGCGCACTGGGCGAAACCGGGCGGACCGGGGAACCCGGGGAGCGGGCATGACGTTGATCGGCCAGACACGCGCGCGTGCCGTCGCCACCCTCAGCCTCGACTCCACCCCCACCCGCAACGCCCTGTCCGCGGCCCTCGTCACCGAACTCGCCGAAGCCCTCACCGACTGCGCCAAGGACCCCGGGATCCGCGCGGTCGTCCTCACCCACACCGGTACCACCTTCTGCGCCGGCGCCGACCTGCGCGACCCGCCCCACCCCGACGCGCTCGTCGGCCTCCTGCGCCAGATCGTCGAACTCCCCAAACCGGTCGTCGCCCGGATCACCGGCCACGTCCGCGCCGGCGGCCTCGGCCTCCTCGCCGCCTGCGACATCGCGGCCGCCGCCACCGCCGCCACCTTCGCCTTCACCGAGGTACGCATCGGAGTTGCCCCCGCCGTCATCTCCCTGACCCTCCTCCCACGCACCGACCCCCGCGCCCTCGCCCGCTACTACCTCACCGGCGAACGCTTCGAAGCCCCCGAAGCCGTACGCCTCGGCCTCCTCACCACCACCGCCGACGACGTCGACACCGCCCTCGAACCCATCCTCGACGGCCTCCGCCGCTCCGCCCCCCAGGCCCTGACCGAGACGAAACAGCTGCTCACAGCTAGGGTGCTGGAAACATTCGACCGGGACGCGGCCGCCCTGACCGCCCTCTCGGCCCGGCTGTTCTCCTCCGACCAGGCCCGCGAGGGGATGACGGCCTTCCTCGAACGACGGGATGCGGCGTGGGTGGTGTGAGCACGGCTGGCGCGAGTACGGCGGAACACGCGCGCGGACCTCAACAGGACCGCGCCCCCAAACAGGACCGCAGCCGGGCCACCCGGCAACGGCTCCTGGAAGCCGCCGTGGCCTGCCTCGCCGAACACGGCTGGGCAGGCTCCACGGTCGCCGTCGTCGCCGAACGCGCCGGCGTCTCCCGAGGCGCCGCCCAGCACCACTTCCCGACCCGCGAGGACCTCTTCACCGCCGCCGTCGAATACGTCGCCGAAGAACGCTCCACGGCCCTGCGCGCCCTGTTCCCGCAGGGCGCCGCCGACGACCGCCGAGCCGTGGTCCGTGCCCTCGTCGACCTCTACACCGGCCCCCTCTTCCGCGCCGCCCTCCACCTCTGGGTAGCCGCCTCCGACGAGGACCAGCTCCGCCCCCGGGTCACCGAACTGGAAGCCCGAGTCGGCCGCGAGACCCACCGCATCGCCGTGGACCTCCTGTCCGCCGACGAATCCCGTCCGGGCACCCGCGAAACAGTCCAGGGCCTCCTGGACATGGCGAGGGGCCTGGGCCTGGCCAACCTGCTGACGGACGACGGGGCGAGGAGAGAACGAGTGGTGACCCAGTGGGCGGCACTGCTGGACGAGGTCCTGGGGTGAGAAGCGGGGCCCGAAGGGCCCGCTTCTCAGGGGCGCGGGGCTGCACCCGATGTGCGGCCACCGCCGCGTGGGCGCGACCAACCCCCACCCGCCCGCACCCGCCCCCGCACCGTCAAAGGCGGCTCAGCGGGCGATATCCGCATACCCGGCGATGTCCTGAGGCTTCCTCGGCCCCGGCCCCACATACTCCGCCGACGGCCGCACCAACCGCCCCGTCCGCTTCTGCTCAAGAATGTGCGCCGACCACCCAGCAGTGCGCGCACACGTGAACATCGACGTGAACATGTGGGCCGGCACCTCCGCGAAGTCCAGCATGATCGCCGCCCAGAACTCCACATTGGTGGCCAGCACACGATCCGGCCGACGGTTGTGGAGTTCCTCCAGCGCGGCCTTCTCCAACGCCTCCGCGATCTCGAACCGCGGCGCCCCCAGCTCCCGTGCCGTCCGCCGCAACACCCGCGCCCGCGGATCCTCCGCCCGGTACACCCGGTGCCCGAACCCCATCAGCCGCTCACCCCGGTCCAGCGCACCCTTGACGTACCCCTCCGCGTCCCCGGTCCGCTCGATCTCCTCGATCATCCCCAGCACCCGGGACGGCGCACCCCCGTGCAACGGCCCCGACATCGCGCCCACCGCACCCGACAGCGCCGCGGCGACATCCGCACCGGTGGAAGCGATGACCCGCGCGGTGAACGTGGACGCGTTCATGCCGTGCTCGGCGGCGGAGGTCCAGTACGCGTCCACGGCCGCGACATGCCTGGGATCCGGCTCACCGCGCCAGCGGATCATGAACCGCTCCACCACCGAGTTCGCCTTGTCGATCTCCCGCTGCGGCACCATCGCCAGCCCCTGCCCACGCGCGGACTGGGCGACGTACGACAGCGCCATGACCGCGGCCCGCGCCAGATCCTCCCGGGCCTGCGCCGCGTCGATGTCGAGGAGCGGTTTCAGCCCCCACACCGGGGCGAGCATGGCGAGCGCCGACTGGACGTCCACCCGGATGTCACCCGAATGGACCGGGATCGGGAAAGGCTCGGCGGGCGGCAGACCGGGATTGAAGGCACCGTCGACCAGCAGCCCCCAGACGTTCCCGAACGAGACGTGCCCGACCAGATCCTCGATGTCGACGCCCCGGTACCGCAGGGCGCCACCCTCCTTGTCCGGTTCGGCGATCTCCGTCTCGAACGCAACGACTCCTTCGAGCCCAGGTACGAAGTCGGACATGGGGGCGGCTCCTCAATGAGGTGTACGGCGGCGGCATCTGCACCATAACCCCGAGTGCCAGAGTTGGGGAGCCCAGCGGCACTCAGTGCCACAGTAGCTCTGCGCCACATGTGCCCCCGACCCATATGTGCATACGGCAAGATGACCGCGTGACCGACCCCGACGCCGCCGCCTCCGACCACATCCTCAACCCCGCGCTGATGCGCAAGCACTACCGGGCCGAGGGCCTCGACGAGCACGACCTGGCCGCACACCCCATGGACCAGTTCACCCGCTGGTTCGAACAAGCCGCACGGGCGGCCGCCGACGGCATGATCTACGAACCCAACGCGATGATCGTCTCCACCGCCGACACCGAGGGCCACCCCAGCTCACGCACGGTCCTGATGAAGCAGTACGACACCCAGGGCTTCGTCTTCTACACCAACTACGACTCCCGCAAAGCCCAGGACCTCGGCGCGAATCCCCATGTCTCGCTGCTCTTCCCCTGGCACGCGATCGCCCGTCAGATCATCGTCACCGGCACCGCCCGCCGCACCGGCCGCGACGAGACCGCCGCCTACTTCCGCACCCGCCCGCACGGCTCCCAGCTCGGGGCCTGGGCTAGCGCCCAGTCCTCGGTCATCCACTCCCGCACCGAACTCGACACCGCCTACGCCGAACTGAGCGCCCGCTATCCCGAGGGCGAACAGGTCCCGGTCCCCCCGCACTGGGGCGGCTTCCGCATCGCACCCCGCACGGTCGAGTTCTGGCAGGGCCGCCACAACCGCCTCCACGACCGCCTCCGCTACGCCATCGCCCCCGACGGCACCTGGCACGTGGACCGCCTCAGCCCCTGAAACGCAGACGACCCGCGAACTCGTGGTCCCTCCGCCTGACGGCGAAGAAGCCGGCCGGACGTACCGGCGAGCTCGCGGGTCGGGTGACTGCGTTGGATTGGCCGGCTGCGTGCGTCTCGCACACGCTGATCCGGCACCGCACATCGTGTGGTGGCGAGCCGCTAGCCCGCAGCCACCTCTTCCGTCCGGTATGCATACATCTGCCGAACCACCTCCTCTCCGAAGTAACAGCCACTCTAAGAAGCTGCTCGGAACGGTTCAACTGTTTTTTGGAGATGTACGCGGCCACGGCTTCTCGCGGTGGTCGTCTAGGTTTCGTACATGACAAAGCGGCAGGTGATTCTCGGTGGTTCCGTGTTCGAGGAGCAGATCGGCTATGCGCGGGCGGTGGTGGACGGGGACTGGGTGCATGTGTCCGGGACCACCGGGTTCGACTATGCGGCCATGACCATCTCCGAGGATGTGGTGGAGCAGGCCGAGCAGTGTCTGCGGAACATCGGGGCGGCGCTGGCCGAGGCCCGGTGTGGCTTCAAGGATGTGGTGCGGGTGCGGTATCTGCTGCCCGAGCGGGAGGATTTCGAGCCGTGCTGGCCGGTGTTGCGGCGGGTGTTCGGGGATGTGCGGCCGGCCGCGACGATGATGGTGTGCGGGCTGGCGGATCCCCGGATGAAGATCGAGATCGAGGTGTACGCGCGGCTGGCGGCAGGAGGGGAGGGGGACGCGTGAGTGGTGTGCTGAGGTTCGTTCCCGTGGGTGGGGACGAGGCGCTGGAGGAGTGGCGGTATGTGCACAACGTCGTGGTGCCGCCTGCCGCGATGTCGGCGGCGGAGGCGCGGGAGCGGCTGGCGCGCGGGTACCGGCTGGAGAACGCGTATCTCGGGGACGTTCTCGTGGGGTGCTCGACGGTGCGGCCCGTGGTCGGCGGGGCGGTGACCGTGATCGCGCGGGTGCTGCCCGGGTTTCGGGGGCGGGGGTTCGGTAAGGCGTTGTACGAGCGTGGGCTCGCGCACGCGCGTGTGCAGGGTGCCGAGGCCGTCGAGACGTGTGTGCTGGCGGTCAACGAGGACGGGCTGCGGTTCGCCGGTCGGTGCGGGTTCGTCGAGGTCGAGCGGTATGTGCTCGACGGAGGGAACGATGAGTGGGTGGATCTTCGGCTGGGGCTGTGAGCGTCGGCTTGCAACGATTCCTTCAATCTTGCGGGAACACGGTGTGGGCTGCGTCACGTTCCAGTTGAATGAAGGGCAGCGAGGAACCGACGCGCCGTGCGTGCGGACGCAGCCTGATGGGGGTCCAGGTGAGTGCTTCCCGGCGTAGTGGGACCACCGACGAGCTGGGGCCCGACGAGCCCGAGCCGCAACCGGAGCGGGATGGTCCGGAGGACTCGGGCGGGTCGGATCTGCTCGCGGCGCTCCTTGACGGCATGGACGCGGCCCTGTGTGCGTTCGACGCGGACGGCGTGGTCACCCACTGGAACCGTGAGGCCGAGCGGATCCTGGGGTGGACGGCGGCGGAGGCGGTGGGCCGGCACGGGTTCGCCGGGTGGGCGGTGCGTGAGGCGGACGCCGACGAGGTCGAGGGGCGGCTGCTGTCGGCCATGCACGCCCCGGGGCGTCAGGTGCACGAGTTCGCGCTGCTCACGAAGGACGGCGGGCGGGTGCTCGTAAGGACGCAGTCGGCGGCCGTGCGTGGCCCGGACGGGAAGCCGGCGGGTGTGTACTGCGCGTTCAGTGAGGTGCATGCGCAGATCGACCTGGAGCGGTCGATCGCGCTGAGCGAGGCGCTGTTCGAGGACGCGGCCTGGGGTGTCGTCCTCGTGGACGCGGATCTGCGGCCGGCCGTGGTCAACGCGCATGCGGCGCGGGCGCTCGGGATCGGACGTACGTCGGCGCTGGGGCGGCCGCTCGGGGAGTTGCTCGCGCAGGGTGTGGAGGAGCTGGAGGGCGCGCTCACGCATGTGCTGGCCGAGGGTGCGCCGCCGGCGCCGGCCGAGATGTGGGTGAGTGTGCGGACGGCGGAGGGCGAGCAGCGGCGCTGCTGGCGGTCCGGGTTCCTGCGGCTGGCGTCGCCGCTCGCGGAGGAGCCGGTGCCGCTCGGGGTGGGCTGGTTGTTCCTGGACGTCACGGAGGGGAAGCAGGCGGAGCAGGAGGCGTCGATGCTGCGCTTCCGTGCGAACCAGTTGCATCGTGCGGGCCGTGCGGCCGCGGACTGCGAGGATCCGGTGGAGGCGGCCACCGTCCATCTGGACTTCGCGTTGGCCGGGTTCGCCGATCACGCGGTGGTCGACCGGGTGGTGGGCGGTGCCCGGGCGGACGGGGACGTGGGTCCGGTACGGCTGGTGCGGATCGCGGCCACGCCCTCCGGGACGCCGGGGCCGAGCCTGGTGACTGGGGCGGCGGGGCTGCCGGTGCGCTACGACGAAGGGCATCCGGCGCTGCAGTGCGTGGCGCGGGCCGGGAGTGTGCGGGCGGACGCCGGTTCGGTGCCGGCGGACCGTGCGCGGGCGTGGGCGCTGGACCGGCAGTGGCCGGAGGACGCGGTGCACGCGTTGTGCGCGGTGCTGCGCAGCCGGGGGCGGACGCTGGGCGTGCTCACGTTTCTCCGTGGGTCGGGGCGCAGCCGTTTCGAGCGTGTGGACGCGACGTACGCGGAGGACGTGGCCGTGCGGATCGCCACGGCGCTGGATCTGGCCCAGCTGGCGAAGGAGAGGCAGCAGTAGGGGCGTCTCAGTGCTGGTAGAAGATCCGGTCGCGGTACTCCTCGAACACGCGGGCGTTCCACTCGTGGCCGCCGTCGACGTTGCCGGAGCGCAGCAGCGGGGGTTCGATGCCGCGGTCGGCGAGGGTGGCCGCGGTGGTGGCCAGGACCGCCTGGAGCAGGGCGCTGGTGACGACGGTGGAGGCGGGGGCGAAGGGCGCCGGGATGGTGTCGAGGGTGAGTTCGGCGTCCCCGATGGCGATCTTCGAGTCGAGTACGACGTCGCAGTGGTCCTTGAGGTACGTGCCGGAGGAGTGCCGGGACGTGGTCTGCGCCGCGTACGCCACGGAGGTCACGCCGATGACCTTGGCGCCGCGCGTGCGGGCGCTGGCGGCCATCTCGACGGGGAGGGCGTTGCGGCCGGAGAGGGAGATGATCACCAGGGTGTCGCCGGCGCGCAGGGGTGAGGTGTCGAGGACGGCGGTGGCGAGGCCGTCGACGCGTTCCAGGCGGGAGCCGAGGGTTGCGGGCATCACGTCGACGCCGACGAGGCCGGGGGCGGCCAGGAGGTTCATGAGGGCGAGGCCGCCCGCGCGGTAGACGACGTCCTGGGCGGCGAGGGAGGAGTGCCCGGCGCCGAAGGCGAACAGCCGGCCGCCGGCGGCGACGGTGTCGGCGAGGAGGGTGGCTGCGGCGGTGATGGCGTCGGCCTCCTCGTCGCGGACGCGTTGCAGGAGGCCGATCGCGGCGTCGAAGAAAAGGTCGGCGGGTGTGCCGTCGCTCATGCGGTGCCCCTTTGCGCGGTCGACGCCATTGTCTGTGTCGCGGATGTCTGTGTCGCGGATCACCCTCCGGTCTGGACCATCTCGGTGTCAATACGGCCGGGGGCGGCAGCGGTGGGCCGGGACGTGCGACCTCTGTTCTCCCGGCGTCCCCCGCTTGTCAGTGGGATCCGGCAGAATTGGTGACAGGGCCAGCGCACGCACGCGACCGGGCTTCGGCAGAGGTAATCGAGGGGCACGTATGTCCGGACTGATCGACACCACGGAGATGTATCTCCGCACCATCCTCGAGCTTGAAGAGGAAGGCGTGGTCCCCATGCGCGCCCGCATCGCGGAGCGGCTCGACCAGAGCGGGCCGACGGTGAGCCAGACGGTGGCGCGGATGGAGCGGGACGGTCTGGTGTCCGTCGCCAGCGACCGCCATCTGGAGCTGACCGACGAGGGTCGCCGGCTGGCGACGCGTGTGATGCGCAAGCACCGGCTCGCCGAGTGCCTGCTGGTCGATGTGATCGGCCTGGAGTGGGAGCAGGTGCACGCCGAGGCGTGTCGCTGGGAGCACGTGATGAGCGAGGCCGTGGAGCGGCGGGTGCTGGAGCTGCTGCGCCACCCGACCGAGTCGCCGTACGGCAATCCGATCCCGGGGCTGGAGGAGCTGGGCGAGAAGGACGGTGCGGACCCGTTCCTCGACGAGGGCATGGTGTCGCTGGCCGACCTGGACCCGGGCGCGGACGGCAAGACCGTGGTCGTACGCAGGATCGGCGAGCCCATCCAGACGGACGCGCAGCTGATGTACACGCTGCGGCGGGCGGGTGTGCAGCCCGGTTCGGTGGTGAGCGTGACGGAGGCGGCCGGCGGGGTGCTGGTGGGAAGCGGTGGTGAGGCGGCCGAGCTGGAGGCGGACGTCGCCTCCCATGTGTTCGTCGCCAAGCGCTGAGTACTGAAACCAGAGCGTCGTTCAACTTCCGTTGCTCGTGGGGGAGTTGGCGCCTCTCTTCGTCGTCTCTCCCGGGTTTGTCGAACGCGTCGAATCCAAGGTTCAATGCGTCGAATCGCAGCGCCGGAACGTTTCGCGTGCGAGGCTGTCGCGAGAGGCATATGACCTGAGGGGGGCGGGGGGATGTGCCGAAGACATCGAAACGGACCTGGGGTTGGCCCCGGCACCCTTCGGTGCCGGGGCCTGTCCTCCCCAGTGCTGACCCGGAGCCCCGAGCTCTCAGGGTCATCCCCACGGACCGTCTTCCCCGAGCGGTCCGCCCCCCGCAGAAGAAATCCCCCTGGTGGCGCCGATCATGCCTGGGGAGGGGTCACTCGAACGAGGGGTGTTGCCCGTAGGGACCCGATTTTCGAATAGGTATTCGATAGTCTGCAGTGGTATCGAAGCATCACGAAGCGATACGAGGCGACACTAGGCACGCGGAGCTAGGGGGGGTGCCAGGCTCATGGCACGACGCATCGACGTGACAGGAGCCGGCGGCGTACACCTCGCCGCCTGGGAGTTCGCGGACCCGCCCAAGCAGGGCGACCCGGCGCGGCCGCACGGTGACCGCGCCGACCGGGACCGCTCGTTCCCCGGTGTGCTGTTACTGCACGGCCTGATGGGCCGCGCCTCGCACTGGGCGTCCACCGCCCGCTGGCTCTCCGACCGGCACCGCGCCGTCGCACTCGACCAGCGCGGCCACGGCCAGAGCGACAAGCCCCCGCAGGCCGCGTACACCCGTGAGGCGTACGTCGAGGACGCCGCGGCCGCCATCGAGCAGCTGGACCTCGCCCCGGCCGTGCTCATCGGCCACGCCATGGGCGCGCTGACCGCCTGGCAGCTCGCCGCGAAGCGCCCCGAACTGGTCCGGGGCCTGATCATCTGCGATATGCGGGCCTCCGCGCTGGGCGCGGCCTCGCAGCGCGAGTGGGCCGACTGGTTCAGGTCCTGGCCCGTCCCCTTCGCCACGCTCGCCGACGTACGCAAGTGGTTCGGCGAGGACGACCCCTGGGTGGAGCGGCCGAACCCGGCACGCGGGGAGTTCTACGCCGAGGTGATGCACGAGAGTGCCGACGGCTGGCGGCCCGTCTTCGACCCCGACCAGATGCTGAAGTCCCGGGAGACCTGGGTGTACGACGCGCACTGGGAGGAACTGGCCCAGGTGCCGTGCCCGACGCTCGTTGTCCGCGGGGTGGACGGGGAGCTGGGGCGGGCGGAGGCACAGGAGATGGTGCGGGTCCTTTCCAAGGGGGAGTACGCGGAGGTGGCCGAGGCGGGGCATCTGTTGCCGTACGACCGGCCGGAGGCTTGGCGGGCGGCTGTGGAGCCGTTTCTCGATCGGGTGGGGGAGTGAGGGGTGCCTGTGGGGGAGTGGGCGCTGCAGTCACCCCTTGCTCACAGCCGTAAGGATCTCCGGCAAGCTCGCCGCCGCGCGCGGTGCCGCCAGGCGCAGCCCCGTCCACGTGATCGCCGCCCCGTAGGCCGCCCCCACCGGTAGCAGCGCCCACGTCCAGTCCTCGCCGCCCGCGCTCACGTTCAACGCGATCGTCAGGGCGATGACGGGGGCGCACAGCAGGGCCGCCGAGACCATGCCGCCGAAGATGGCGATCCAGGCGAGGCCGGTCTGGCCGGGGGCGACGTTCTTGTGGCCCTCCTGGGGGATGGAGTACGGGAAGCGGGCCGATGTCCAGGCGCCGGTCGCCAGCATCGCGCCGAGCAGGGCGAGGGACAGGCCGAGCACCTCGGGCAGCCGGGGCCAGTCGCCCAGTATGGCCGTGGTCACGACGGTCACCAGCGTGGCGTACGGCAGGGTGATCACCAGCAGGGCCAGGGCCCGCCCGCGCAGTTCGACATAGGCGTCCCGCGGGGACGAGATGGTCATCGCGACCATCCAGAAGGCGGAGGTGTCCTGCCCGAACTGGTTGTACATCTGGATGCCGAGCATCCCGGCGGCGAAGCACGCGAAGTAGATCGACCCGGTGCCCTGGAGGGCGTTGAAGACGGGCACGATCAGGCCGATGGCCAGCGAGGTCACCCACGCGGCCTTGGTCTTGGGGTCGCGCCAGACATAGCGCAGGCTGCGCGCCATGACCGTTCCGGTACGGCCGGCGGGGAGCAGCCGGCCGAGGCCCGCGCCGTCGGAGGAAAAACGGCTCCGGCCGGCCGAGTCGGGCGCCTGGAGCGTCGAGCCGTCCGGTGAGGTCATCAGCCGGGTCAGGGTCCGCGCCCACGCGCCGATCAGCAACGCCAACGCGGCCACGGACAGGCCCAGTTGTGCGGCGGCCGTGCCGTTCGAGCCCTCGCTCGCCGAGTGCACCGCGCCGATCGCCGACGCCGGCGGCAGCCAGCGCACCACGTCGGTCACCGGTGTGAGTTCCCCGAGCCCGGCCGAACCGAGGCTCCGGGCACCGAAGTTGACCAGTTGCGCCCCGACCGCGATGACCAGGCCGCTCAGTACGGCCAGGTCACGGCCCTTGCGGCTGCTGAGCAGCCGTACGTTCGCGGCGGCCACGGCCCGTGCGAGGGCCACGCAGATCAGCAGCGCGAGGACGACCGCGACGACCGCGACACCGTACGCCGCCGCCCCGTGCGCCACGGACACCGCACAGCCCACCAGCAGCAACAGCGAGAACAGCGGGCCGATACCGACCAGGGAGGCGGCCAGCAGGGCCCGCACCAGCGGTCGTGGCCGCAGCGGGAGCATCACCAGGCGGGTCGGGTCCAGGGTCTCGTCGCCGCTGGGGAAGAACAGCGGCATCACCGCCCAACCGAGCGCCAGCACGGCCGCTCCCAGCACGGCCACGGCGTCCGCGTGCGCATGCCCGCGCAGCAGGACCAGCCCCAGCAGCTGTACCGCCCCGAACAGCAGCGCGATCACGGCCGACGCGACGAACGCGGCCCGCCGGCCACCGGACTGCCGCAGCCCGTTGCGCAGCAGCGACAGCTTCAGCCGTACGACGGTGGAGGTCACGTCCGTCATCGGGCCGTCCCGCCGCCCAGCCAGTCCAGGTCCGAACCGGCGTCCCGGCCGCTCGCCCCGACGAGTTCGAGGAAGGCGGCCTGGAGGGTGGTGTGCGCCCCGCGCACGTCCTCCAGGGTGCCCGTCGCGCGGATCCGTCCGGCGGCCATCACCGCCACCCAGTCGCACAGCGACTCGACGAGTTCCATGACGTGGGAGGAGAAGACGACGGTCGCGCCGGAGGCCGTGTAGCGCTCCAGGACGCCCCGGATGGTCTGCGCGGACACCGGGTCGACGCCCTCGAACGGCTCGTCCAGGAAGAGGACTTCGGGGTTGTGGAGGAGAGCCGCGGCTAGCCCGATCTTCTTGCGCATGCCGGTCGAGTAGTCGACGACGAGTTTGTGCTGGGCTCCGGCGAGATCGAGCACGTCCAGGAGCTGGGCGGCCCGCTTGTCGACCTCGGCGCCGGGCAGCCCGCGCAGCCGGCCGCTGTAGGCGAGCAGTTCGCGTCCCGAGAGCCGCTCGAAGAGTCGTAGCCCCTCGGGCAGCACGCCGATACGGGCCTTCACCGCCACCGGGTCCCGCCACACGTCGTGCCCGACGACCTCGACGCTCCCCTGATCCGGGCGGAGCAGCCCGGTCACCATGGAGAGAGTGGTGGTCTTCCCGGCCCCGTTGGGCCCGACCAGCCCGACGAACTTCCCGGCGGGCAGCGACAGATCGATCCCGCCGACGGCCACCTGCTGCCCAAAGCGTTTCCAGAGCCCACGAACACGAACGGCATCGGTCATGCCAGCACCCTAGGGGGTGGGCAGCGCCCTCAGGGGCGCGGGGGAACCACGCACCTCAGCGGTCCCGCCCGCACGCATAGGCAAGCGCCGAGATCAACTCCTCCGCGTCCGGCAGCCACCGGTTCGCCGGTGTCGGCCGGCAGGCCCACTGCACCGCACCCCGGGAGCTGTACCGCGTCGGCGGCGCCGGCACGTACGCGCCCTCGCCCAGTGCCGTGAGGTCCAGCGACGCCGGCGACCAGCCCAGCTTCCGTACCAGCTCCGGCACCTTCACCGACCCGCCCGGCAGTACGAAGAACTGCATCCGCCGATCAGGCGTGAGCGTCACCGGCCCGAGCGTCAGCTCCATCCGCTCCATGCGTGCCAGCGCCAGAAACCCCGCCGTCTCCGGGACGGACAACGCGTCGAAGGTCCGCCCCGTCGGCAGCAGGATCGACGCCGCCGGCTGCTTCTGCCACATCCGGCGCGCCACCGTCGCACTACCGGTCGCCTGCGTCGCCCAGTCCGGGCGCGCCGCGTGCGCGCCGGGCGCCGCGCACGCCACCTCCCCGCAGGAACAGCGCTGCACCCCCTGGACCGCTTCCAGCCAGGTGCCCGGGAAGACGTCCCAGTGGCGCTCCTCGGCGTAGCGTACGGCGGTCTCCAGCAGCGATTCCCCACGCTGCTTCGGAATCTGAGCGGCTTCGGTGCCGACGATCGTCTCTTCCACGCTCAACACAACTCCCGCACCCACCTGGAGTTACGGGCGTAGCGCGCGCGGGGGAGGAGCATCGGTTCCGCAACCGGGGCGCATGGATGCACGTGTGGGGGCGCGCAGGAGGAACCGGGGCGTGAGCGGGTAGTCACAAGTGGGGGGTTGGCAGCGGTCGTACCCGCAATTCCGCTGCCTTTACCCGGCAATCCTCGCATGTCCCGCATTTTCGGTATGTCCGCTGGGCAGTGATCGTCAAGGCCGGATCTTTTCCCAACAGGGAGTTCGCAGGGGGTACGCCATGGCCGCAAGGCCGCTTGTCGCGCGGCAGCCGAACGAACGGTTGCAGGCGCTCATCCAGGAGGCGGGGTGCTCGAACGCCGGGCTCGCCCGCCGGGTCAACATGTGCGGTGCGGAGCACGGTCTCGACCTCCGGTACGACAAGACGTCCGTGGCCCGCTGGCTACGCGGACAGCAGCCGCGGGGCCGGGCACCGGCGATCATCGCCGAGGCGCTGGGGCGCAAGCTGGGCCGCACGGTCACGATCGACGAGATCGGCATGGCCAACGGCAAGAACCTCGCGTCGGGCGTCGGCCTGCAGTTCTCGCCGACGGTCCTGGGGGCCATCGAGCAGGTCTGCGAGCTGTGGCGCAGTGACGTGGGCCGCCGGGACTTCCTGTCCGGCTCCTCGGTCGCCGCGTCCGCGCTGGTCGAGCCCAGCCGGGACTGGCTGATCTCGGCGCCGGACGCGCAGGTGGCGCGGCAGGCCGGGCCGCGGGTCGGACCGTCGGACGTCGCGGCCGTGAAGGCCATGACACAGGCGCTCACCGACCTGGACCACCAGTACGGCAGCGGGCATGTGCGCCCGGTCGTGGTGCACTACCTCAACAGCGTGGTCTCCGGCCTGCTCGCCGGGTCCTACCGGGAGCCCGTGGGCAGGGAGTTGTTCGCGGCCGTCGCCCGGCTCACCGAACTCGCCGGGTACATGGCCGTGGACACCGGCCAACCCGGTCTGGCCCAGCGGTACTACATCCAGTCGCTGCGTCTCGCGCAGGCCGCCGGTGACCGTGGCTACGGCGGCTATGTGCTCGCCGCCTCCATGAGCCACCTCGCCGCTCAGCTCGGAAACCCGCGGGAGATCGCCCAGTTGGCGCGGGCGGCGCAGGAGGGGGCGCGTGGGCGCGTGACCCCGCGCGCGGAGGCGATGTTCTACGCGGCCGAGGCCCGGGGGCACGCGTTGCTGGGCGACGCGCGGTCGGCGCAGCTGGCGTCCGGGCGTGCGGTGTCGGCGATGGAGGCGGCCGATCCGTCCTCCGGGGACGACCCGTCGTGGATCGCGCACTTCGACGAGGCGTATCTGGCCGACGAGTTGGCGCACTGCCACCGTGACCTGGGTCAGGCCGAGGCGGCCGCGCGGAGCGCGGAGCAGTCGCTGGCCGGGCACCCGCCGGCGCGGGCGCGGCGCCGCGCGATCGGCTATGTGCTCCTCGCCACGGCGCAGGTGCAGCAGCGTGAGATCGAACAGGCCTGTGCCACCGGGCTGAAGGCGGTGGAACTGCTGGAGACGGTCCGTTCCAACCGGGGCGCCGAGTACCTGGAGGACTTCCAGCAGCGTCTGGAGCCGTTCCGGGACGAACCGGTCGTCAGGGAGTTCGGCGCCCGCCTGGATCTGCAGGCAGCCGCATGAATTCATGCCCCGCGGCTGCGTGAACGTGTGGGAAACCACACCTTGCCGTGCGAGAGGCGGCATATACAGCGCACCGCGGGGCGGTTTTGTTACTGCTGTCACAGGGAAGAAGATCGCGCCCTCGGCTGCGTGGCACCTTGCTGAGGGGACCCGGTAGCGTGAGCCGACGATTCACAAGGTCCCCCATTAGTAGGAGTCCCGGTGACGCAGAGTGGACAGGGCGAGCCCGCGCGCGAAGGCATCGTGCTGCCCTCCGACGGTGGCGAGCCCCTGCTGCCGGGCATGACGGGCGTTCCCGCCCCCGTATCGCAGCCGCCCGTGCAGGCCCCGGCGCCGACCACCGCGCCCTCCGAGGGCCAGGCCTGGGGACAGCCGTGGGGGCCCGGTCAACAGCGGAGCGCGCCGCAGCCCGAGCAGGGCTGGCCGCAGGCGGCCGGCCAGGAGTGGAACACCCCGGAGCCGGCGCTGCCGCCCGCCTGGAACGCCCAGTCCCAGGCCGCGCAGTCCCACGCCGACCAGTACCAGTCCCACGCCGAGCAGTTCCAGCCCCCCGCCTCCGGCGCCGGCCCGCTCCCGCCGGAGGGGGCGCCCGCCCCGTCGTACGGCGGCGGCTACGAGCAGTCGTACGAGCAGTCCCACGGCTACGGCGCCCAGCCCCAGCAGCCGTACGGCGCCCCGCTGCCCCCGGCCGCCGGCCAGGACTCCTACGGCGCTCCGGGCGCCGCGCTGCCGGCCGCCGTCCCGCACGGGAGCCACGGCGGGCACCCCGGCGCCCTGCCGTCCGCCGCCGACGAAGGCGCGACCCAGTACCTCCCGCCGGTGCCCGCCGCGCCGGTGTACGAGGGGGCCACGCAGTACATACCGCCCGTGTCGGCGGCCCCCGAAGGGGCCACCCAGCTGATACCGCCGGTCGGCCCCGGAGCGCTGCCGCCGGAGAGATCCAGTGAGCAGACCACCTTCCTGGGCCGGCAGTCCGCCCCCGCCGCGCACCCCGACGCCGAGGCCACGCAGTACATCGCGCCGTACCAGGCCGGTGCCCCGCAGGGCGGGGACCGGCAGCCGCCCGCCGAGTTCGACAACCTCTTCCGCAGCGCCTCCGGCGGCGAGCCCCCGGCCGCGTCCACGGCCCAGTTGCCCCGCTTCCAGCAGCAGCCGCAGAACTTCCAGCAGCCGCCGGCGTACACCCCGCCCCCGCCGTCGTACGACCACGACGGTGACGGCGGTGGCCGGGGCGGTGGTGGCAGGTCGAAGGTGCCGTTGATCGCGGCCGTCGGGATCGGGATCACCGTCCTCGGGATCGGGGCCGGTGCCCTGTTCAGCGGGGGCGGCGGGGGCTCGGGCGACGCCGACAAGACGGTCGCCGCGTCCCTGCCTGCGACCGACGGCTCCTCGTCGGGCGCGGCCGACCCGGCGAAGGCGCAGGCCACCGCCCTGGACAAGCTGCTCGCCGACAGCGGCAGCAGCCGGGCCACGGTGATCGGCGCCGTCGCCAACGTGAAGCAGTGCAAGGACCTGGACGATTCCGCCTCCGACCTGCGCACCGCCGCCACGCAGCGTGCCGCGCTGGTCACCCGGCTGTCGAAGCTGTCCGTCGACAAGCTGCCGGACAACGCGGAGCTGACCACCGCCCTCACCCAGGCCTGGCAGGCCTCCGCGAACGCCGACAACCACTACGCGGCCTGGGCCGACCAGGCCAAGGGCAAGCACGGCTGCCACAAGGGCCAGGCCCGCACCACCGGCCAGACCGCGGCCGGCAACCGGGAGAGCGGGACAGCCAGCTCCCAGAAGGTGAAGGCGGCCGCGCTGTGGAACACGATCGCGAGCAAGTACGGGCTGACCCAGCGGCAGCCGACCCAGCTGTGAGAACGGGCCGGCCGGCTGTGAGGGCCGGCCGGCCGGTCAGCTGAGGTCGGCGTTCTCCAGGATCTTCGCCATGTCGAGGGCGTTCTTGTTCGCCGACTGGAGCAGGCCGCCCTTGACGGTCTGGACGTTCACGTCGGTGTTGACCAGCCGGGAGAAGCCGGCCGCGGCCAGCTTGCCCTGGTAGGGCCAGGACAGGGACGGGGTCAGGCCGCCGGTGGAGACCTTCAGGCCGTCGTTGAGGGTGCGGCGCACACTGTCGGCGCTGACCTCGCCGCTGCCGATCTTCTTCAGGGCGGCGGTCAGGACCTGGTAGGCGATCCAGGTCGTCTGCACCCCGGCGTCGGCCGGGTCGATCCGGTTGTCGCCGAAGGCCTCCTTGCTGATGACCTTCTTCATCTGGTCCCAGCGCGAGTCCGAGGCCACCGGGTACCAGCCGGTGATGTACGACCCCTCGTACGGGCCGGACGCACCGCCGGTGGAGTTGATCACCGTCTGGTCGACGCTGCCGACCTCGGCGGCCGTCTTCACCTTCGGGTAGTCGTCGCGGGCGCGCTGGAAGTTGTCCATGAAGGTGGCCGTGCGGTCACCGAGCTCGGGCACCACACAGCCCTCCTTCAGCGAGTCCGAAGTGGCGTTCTCCAGCGCCTTCTGCGACTGCTTGTCGTACTCGGTGAGATCCTCGGCCGCGAGCTGGTCGATCGCCTTGGCGTGGCTGCCGGCCTGCAGGCCCGAGTCGAGCAGCTGGGGCAGCTGGTCGCCGGCGATGCTGTCCGGGCGGACCAGGGTGACCGGGCCGCAGGAGCCGGCCAGCGCCTCCCCGAGTCCGGCCAGCAGGGTGAGCTGGCCGCCGTTGACCGGGTAGGAGACGGGGCTGGTGAACTCCTGGTTCGACGCCCCGTAGCCGCCTATGTAGGGGATGGCGGCGCCTTCCAGCGCGGCGAAGTAGGAGTCGCCGAACTGGCTGTAGGAGCCGACGACCGCGACGACGTTCTCGTCGGCCGCCTTCTGGGCGCAGTTCGCGGCGCCCACGCTGGTGTTGTGGTCGTTGCAGGTGAGCAGCTTGAGCTTGCGGCCGTTGATGCCACCCTGGGAGTTGGTCCAGCGGACGATGGCCGACGCCATGGCGGGCATGCCGGGCTTGTTGGTGGCGCCGGTCTGCTGCGGCGCCCAGGTCATCACCTTGATCTCGTCGTCCCCCGAGCCCGACAGTCCTGGGATGACCCCGCAGCCGGCGGCGAGTGACGCGCAGGCCGTCATGGCCACCGCGGACAGGGCGGTGGCTCTGACGCGCCGGTGGGTCGTGGGGAGCATGGTGCTGAGGGTGGGGCGCCTGCCGGTCATGAACACACACGATTCCGCCACATCAATAACCAGCGAGTGCCCCATGGTCAACGAAGAGTGACGTACGGGTGAATTACGGGGGGCGGTTACGGACGTGTGACGAGGAACGTACGATCGATGACCGTGCAAGGTTCGGAGAACTCTTCCCGTCGCGGCCGTCGCTCCTCCACCATGGGCGGCATGCCACTCAATGACATGCCGTGGTGGCGCTGGCGCAGCAATGTGCGCTCCGCGCTGCACATGCTTTCCGACCCGGACTTCCAGCGGAACGTCTGGCTGGCCGGCCAGGAGGGGTACGGAGATGTGACCGACGCGGTCTACCGGCTGGTCGAGGACACCTGGCTGGACAGCTGGTCCGCGGAGAAATACGTCGGGACGATATTCCGCGACTCGCAGGAGGCGGCGCTCGTCGACACCGCCGTGCTGCGGGTGCTGCGGATCATGCACCAGGTCGGGCCGGACGCGCCGGTCTCCGCGTACCTCGACCACCAGGCGTGGCCGGACGCGGTGCGGGCGGCCCGGGACGCGCACATGCGTCTGGCGGCGAGCGACGGCGACGATCCGGACATCCCGCCGCGCAGCCTCGAGGTGCTGCGGATCGTGACCCGGGCGGCGTGAGTCCGCGAAGCGGACGCTGACCGCCGGGGGGCGGCCGGGCATGAGATTCTGTGGTGCATGACCGATCAGTCCACCCGAGCCCAGGCCGCCCCGGCCGACCAGTACGTCCTCACCCTCTCCTGCCCGGACAAGAAGGGCATCGTGCACGCCGTGTCGAGCTACCTCTTCATGACCGGCTGCAACATCGAGGACAGCCAGCAGTTCGGGGACCACGACACGGGTCTGTTCTTCATGCGCGTCCACTTCTCCGCCGAGGAGCCGGTGACGGTCGACAAGCTGCGGGCCAGCTTCGCGGCGGTCGGCGACTCCTTCCACATGGACTGGCAGATCAACCGGGCCGACGAGCGGATGCGGGTCGTCCTCATGGTCAGCAAGTTCGGTCACTGTCTGAACGACCTGCTCTTCCGGGCCAGTATCGGTGCGCTGCCGGTGGAGATCGCCGCGGTGGTCTCCAACCACACCGACTTCGCGGAGCTGGTGGGCTCGTACAACATCCCCTTCCACCACATCCCGGTGACGAAGGAGACCAAGGCGGACGCGGAGGCACGGTTCCTCGAGCTCGTCCGCGAGGAGAACGTCGAACTGGTGGTCCTCGCCCGCTATATGCAGGTCCTCTCGGACGACCTGTGCAAGCAGCTCAGCGGCCGGATCATCAACATCCACCACTCGTTCCTGCCGAGCTTCAAGGGCGCGAAGCCGTACCACCAGGCGCATGCGCGGGGCGTCAAGCTGATCGGAGCGACGGCGCACTACGTCACGGCGGACCTCGACGAGGGGCCGATCATCGAGCAGGAGGTCGAACGGGTGGGTCATGGCGTCACCCCGGACCAGCTGGTCGCGATCGGGCGCGACGTGGAGTGCCAGGCGCTGGCGCGGGCGGTGAAGTGGCATGCGGAGCGCCGCATCCTGCTCAACGGCCGACGGACGGTCGTCTTCGCCTGACGGCTGTTTCGGGCGGGTGCCTTCGCCCAAGGGGCGGGGCGGTTCGGTCGTGGTGCGACTGCGGGTGGTTCGTGGCTGGTCTCGCAGTTCCCCCGCGCCCCCAAGGAAACGCCCGCATCTCTCAGGGGCGCGGGGAACTGCGCGAACGGCCCCCCATGTACCCGCAGCCGCCGCAAGACCGAACCACCTCGCCCCTGGCGCGAACCGGCACCTACATCCGGCTCAGGCTCGCCGCCGCGAACAGCACGTCCCTGATCGCCGCCCTGTCTCCCAGCTGCCCCGCCGCAGCGTCCTCCGGCGGTACATGGCCCGCGGCCAACCGGCAGAACTCCACGTCGTCCAGTGCCACGTGCGCCACCTCGAACTCCTCCGAGCCCACCGCCCCCGGTGAGTCCAGCGGGATCAGCCACTCGCCGCCCCCGGTGCCCTCGATCTCCAGCCGCAGGCTTCGGCCCGGCTGTCCCGCGGGGACGAGGTGCGGGGTCGGACCGGGCGCCGCAAGACCCGCCTGCCGGCGCGCCGCCAGCGCAGCGGGAAGCATGCGTGCCGCGAGGTCGATCATCCGGTGCAGGTACCTCGGGGCCGGCGGCCCGTAGGGGTAGTCAACGGCCTCCGCGATGTCCTCCGCGTGCACCCAGCACTCGAAGGCACGGTCCAGCATCGCGTCGTGCAACGGCAGGGCGAAGTCGCCGTACGACACCCCGAGGCGCCCGGCGCCGCCGCCGGTGAAGGAGACGGTCTGCACGACCCGGTGGCTCTGCTCCCGCCAGGGAGCCCGCACCGCACGGGTCGGCGGGAAGTGCGAGGCCCGCCAGAAGGCCTCGGTGCGGGCGGCGGGGCCCTGTGCGGGAGCCTCCCCGACGGGGTCGTCCAGACCGAGCGCCGCCGCCACCAGGCCGTCGACGGACAGCAGGTGCGCGATCACCCCGGCGACCGTCGTACGGCGGCTGGTCTGCGCCGCGCCGTCGAACCAGCGCAGCCGTACCGGGGCGTGCCACTCCGCGTCGCCGAAGTCCTGGAGGAGGGCGTCCAGGCGGGCGGTCTCGGCGTCGTAGGGCGCCGCCCACTCGGGGATCGGGATGCGCGGTGGCCGGCGGTCCAGGCAGGCCTCCAGGACGCGGGTGCGCAGGCCGGGGTCGAGGTCGAGGCTCTCCGGCTGGTGCAGCAGGCCGACCGCCTCGCGCAGTCGGCGGGCCTCGTCCGCGCAGGCCCCGCAGTCGCCGAGGTGGATCTCGACGGCGAGGGCCTCCGCCGTCGAGCAGGCGGCCAAAGCCCACGCCCCCAGCAGGGATTTCAGGACGTCGTGCGGCAACTCCACCGGTACCGGCGGCAGTTCGTCGTCCACTTCGGGCAGCGGCTGCCCGGTGTCCTCGACGGAGGCCCGGGGCAGCGGTACGCGCGGCGGGCCGCCCGGCTCGCCGCTGCCGTCGCGCGGCACGTCACCGGCTCCGGCTCCGTCTCCGGAGCCCGTGCCGTCGTGGGCCTCGAAGGGGTCTGCGCCGGTCACACCGCACCTCCGTATCCGGGCGGTCTCCCGGCATCGTGCGCGGTGGAGAGCAGTTGCAGGCCGAGGCGCAGCCGGCGGCGGGCCTCGTCCTCGGTGACGCCGAGGTCCACCGCGGTCTGGCGGTAGTCACGGCGCTGGAAGTAGGCGAGGTCCAGGGCGGCGCGCAGCGGGGTCGGCATGGAGTGCACGATGTAGTCCGCGCGGGCGGCGACGGAGGCGCGCCGCACCTTGCGCTCCAGCTCCCGGGTGGCCTCCGAGCCGGTGTCGCCCGGGGTGAGCGCGGCGGTCTCGGTGGCCCTGAGACGCTGCACGGCGAGCCGGTGGGTCAGCGCGGCGACCCAGGAGCGCAGCGGGCCCTGCCTGGGGTCGTAGGCGTCCGGATGCTCCCAGACGTGGGCGAAGACCTCGCGGGTTATGGAGTCGGCGGCCCGCTCGTCCCCGAGGACGCGGTGGGCGAGGCCGTGCACCAGCGAGGCGAAGCGGTCGTAGAGCTCACCGAGGGCGGCCGCCTCGCCGCGTGCGAGCCGCTGCTGCATCTTGCGGTCCCAGCGGGGCGGTACGTCCTTCTTCGCCATGCGGCCCCCTCCCCATGCCCGTGTCCAGCCTGTCTCCACTGAACCCTTCTCGGTAACCTCTCGTGACGGTTCGTGATCTTCGTTTCAGGTGGTGCGTCCGTGCTCGATCTGGAGCAGGACGAGGGCGGCGCGGG
>NZ_JBEOTA010000019.1:0-172573 GCF_040303265.1 Streptomyces sp. NPDC096040 | reverse complement strand
GCCGTCACGGTGACCGTGACGGCGCGCGGACGGCCGTACAACCGGCTGTGCAACTGGCCGTGCGAGGGACGGGATCCGGCGGTCAGCCGAAGAACACCCCGACCTCCTCGTACAGCTTGGGGTCGACGGTCTTCAGCCTGGCCGTGGCCTCCGCGATCGGCACCCGGACGATGTCGGTGCCGCGCAGCGCGACCATCTTGCCGAAGTCCCCGTCGCGGACGGCGTCGATGGCGTGCAGGCCGAATCGGGTGGCCAGCCAGCGGTCGAAGGCGCTGGGTGTGCCGCCGCGCTGGATGTGCCCGAGCACGGTGGTCCTGGCCTCCTTGCCGGTGCGCTTCTCCAACTCCTTGGCCAGCCACTCGCCGACTCCGGAGAGCCGGACGTGCCCGAAGGAGTCCACGGACTCGTCCTTGAGCACCATGTCGCCGTCCTTCGGCATGGCGCCCTCGGCGACGACCACGATGGGGGCGTACGACGCCTTGAAGCGGGAGGTGACCCAGGCGCACACCTGGCCGACGTCGAAGCGCTGCTCGGGGATGAGGATGACGTTGGCGCCGCCAGCGAGCCCGGAGTGCAGGGCGATCCAGCCGGTGTGCCGGCCCATCACCTCGCAGACCAGGATCCGCATGTGCGACTCGGCGGTCGTGTGCAGCCGGTCGATCGCCTCGGTGGCGATCCCGACCGCGGTGTCGAAGCCGAAGGTGTAGTCGGTGGCGGACAGGTCGTTGTCGATGGTCTTCGGTACACCGACGACGGGCACGCCGTACTCGTCGGTGAGGCGCGCGGCCACCCCCAGGGTGTCCTCGCCGCCGATCGCGATGAGCGCCTCGACCTCCTGCTTGGCGAGGTTGTCCTTGATCCGGCGGATGCCGTCCTCCTGCTTCAGCGGGTTGGTCCGCGAGGAGCCGAGGATGGTGCCGCCGCGGGGCAGGATGCCGCGCACGGCGGGGATGTCGAGGCGGACGGTGTCGCCTTCGAGGGGTCCGCGCCAGCCGTCCCGGAAGCCGACGAAGTCATAGCCGTACTCCTGCACGCCCTTGCGGACGATGCCCCGGATGACGGCGTTGAGCCCGGGGCAGTCGCCGCCTCCGGTCAGTACTCCGACCCGCATGGAAATGTCCCTTCGCCGCGGTTGCCTGGTGGGGCTCACGCTAGTGGTGATCCAGGTCACACAGGGATGGGCGCGGAAGGGCAATTCCGGTGAATTGTCGGGCGGTTGGTTTACGCGCCGCCCTGAAGATCACATCACTCGTCGTCCAGACCGCGCTCTATTGCGTATCGGACCAGCTCCACCCGGTTGTGCAGCTGGAGCTTGCCGAGGGTGTTCTGGACGTGGTTCTGGACCGTGCGGTGGGAGATGACCAGGCGCTCGGCGATCTGCTTGTAGCTCAGGCCCTTGGCGACCAGTCGCAGCACCTCCGTCTCACGGTCGGTGAGCCGGGGCGCGTCGGGGCCGCCGGCGTCCGCGGCCGGCGCCGGATCGGAGGCCAGCCGGCGGTACTCGCCGAGCACCAGACCGGCGAGGCCGGGCGTGAACACCGGGTCGCCGACGGCGGTACGGCGGACCGCGTCCAGGAGTTCCTCGGTCGAGGCCGACTTCAGGAGGTAACCGGTCGCGCCGGACTTCACCGCCTCCAGGACGTCGGCGTGCTCCCCGCTCGCCGAGAGCACCAGCACGCGCAACGCCGGGTTGTGGCCGACGAGTTCCCTGCAGACCTGGACGCCGGGCCTGGCGGGCAGGTTGAGGTCCAGGACGAGGACGTCCGGCGCGGCGGCCTTGGCGCGGCGCACCGCCTGCTCGCCGTCCCCGGCGGTGGCGACCACCTCGAAACCGGCCTCGGTCAGGTCGCGGGCGACCGCGTCGCGCCACATGGGGTGGTCGTCGACCACCATGACCCTGATGCTCATCGCCGCTCCGCCTTCTCCAGGGAGACCTTCGGTACCTTCAGCTCTACTTCCGTGCCCTGCCCGGGAGTCGAGAACAGCTCGGCGCTGCCGCCCAGATCGCGCAGCCGCCCCCGGATCGACTGGGCCACCCCGAGCCGCCCCTCCCCCTCGGCCTGGGCGAGCCGGCCCTCCGGGATTCCGGGGCCGTCGTCCCTCAGGGTCACCACGATCTCGTCGGGCTCGTCCTCGACCAGGATCCAGGCCCGCGCCCCGGCCCCCGCGTGGCTGCGCACATTGTCCAGGGCGGCACCGACGGCGGCGGCCAGCTCACGTGCGGCACCCGGCGGCAGCTCCACCGGCGCCCCCGGCTCGGCCAGGCTCACCCGCGCTCCGGCGTACGGCGCGAGCAGCGTGCGCAGGTCGACGGGACCGGAGTCGTCCGGCTCCTCGACCAGGCGTACGACCGCGCCCTCGGCCGCGTCCTCTGAGGCCCGGGAGGGCGGCACCAGGCCGCCGGAGACCAGGGTGCGCAGCGCCACCTCCTGCTCCCCCGCCATCCGGCCCAGTTCGGCCGCCTCGCCGCCGAGGACCGCGCCGCGCCGCTGCACCATCGCCAGCACCTGGAGCACGCTGTCGTGGATGTCCCGGGCCAGCCGCTCCCGCTCCCGGGTCGCCGCCTCGATCTCCAGGGCGCGGGCGAGGGTGCGCTCGGAGGCGCGGGCCACCTCGACGACGTACCCGATGGCGATGGAGGCGACCCAGACCAGGATCACGTTGTGGACGGTGTCACGGGCCGGGTGGCCGCGCTCGATCAGGTTGGCGGCGGCGACCGGCGTGGAGGCGAACGCGGCCCAGCGCCAGCCGCCCTTGAGGGCGTAGGCGAGGACCGAGCCGGCGGTCCATATCGACGGCAGGGTCGGGCCGCCGCGGTCGATGTGGCCCTGGGTGACCACCCAGGGGGTCAGCACGATGCCGGTGAGCGCGATCGCGAGGTCGACGGCGAGGAAACGCTTGGTACAGGCCGCCGCGTTGTGGACGCGGGGCAGGGTCGCCAGGGTCCAGACGGTCAGGACGGCGTAGTAGGCGATGGCGACGCCCGAGCGGTCGTAGTCGTCGTAGGCGGAGGCGAACAGGCCGATCGCGTAGAGCAGGGTCAGTACGCGGTAGCCGCTCAGCGCACGCCACAGGGGCTGCTCGACCGACATCCGTACGACGCGCTCCCGCTTGGTCATGTCCCCCAGTCCCCCTTGCCGCCGGTCTAGGACTCAACGGCCTTCTTCTCGGCCTTCGCCGCCTCCTTCTCGGCCTTGGCGGCCTCCGCGATTTGCCGCTTGGCGGCGGTCGCGTAGATGTCGACGTACTCCTGGCCGGAGAGCTTCATGATCTCGTACATGACCTCGTCGGTCACCGCGCGCAGCACGAACCGGTCGTGCTCCATGCCCTGGTAGCGGCTGAAGTCCAGCGGCTTGCCGATCCGGATGCCCGGGCGCATCAGCTTGGGCATCACCTGCCCCGGCGGCTGGATCTTCTCCGTGTCGATCATGGCGACCGGCACGACCGGGGCGCCGGTGGCGAGCGCCACGCGCGCGAGGCCGCCGGGCTTGCCCCGGTAGAGGCGCCCGTCGGGCGAGCGGGTGCCTTCCGGGTAGATGCCGAACAACTCACCGCGCTCCAGCACCTCTATGCCGCTCCGCACCGCCGCCTCGCCGGCGCCACGCGCACCGGAGCGGTCCACCGGCAGCTGGCCGACACCCTTGAAGAAGGCGGCCGTGAGGCGGCCCTTCACACCGGGGGTGGTGAAGTACTCGGCCTTCGCGATGAAGGTGACCTTGCGGTCCAGCACCGCGGGCAGGAAAAACGAGTCCGAGAAGGACAGGTGGTTACTCGCCAGGATCGCCGGGCCCTCGGCCGGGACGTTCTCCAGGCCCTCCACCCACGGCCTGAAGGCGACCTTCAACGGTCCCCCGATAGTGACCTTCATCGCGCCGTACAACAACCGAGTGCCTCCTGTTTCCGTCGATGAGACCTTAACCCGGAGCGCCGGGAATGGCCCCGACGACCCTGGTCGGTGTCAGTGCCGTCGCGTACGGTGAAGCACATCCGAAGTCGTCGTTCGTGCCTCTCTCAGTTCCTGCCCCCTCTCATGAATTGGAGACCGAAGGTGCCGGTTCTCCCCGGAGCCGAGCCGTACCGCCATGACGGCGGGGAGGCCGGTGTCCTGCTCTGCCACGGTTTCACCGGCTCGCCCCAGTCGCTGCGCCCCTGGGCGGAGCACCACGCGGCACACGGCCTGACCGTGTCCGTGCCCCTGCTGCCCGGGCACGGCACCCGCTGGGAGAACATGCAGGTCACCGGCTGGCAGGACTGGTACGCGGAGGTGGACCGCGAACTGCGTCTGCTGCGGGAGCGCTGCGCACAGGTCTTCGTGGCGGGTCTGTCCATGGGCGGCACCCTGGCGCTGCGGCTGGCCGCCAAGAACGGGACGGGTGTGGACGGCGTGGTGATCGTCAACCCGGCGAACAGGGTGCACGGCCTGTCGGCGTACGCCCTTCCGGTGGCCCGTCACCTGGTGCGCACGACCAGGGGAATCGCCAGCGACATCGCCAAGCCGGGCGCGGCGGAGGTGGGGTACGACCGGGTGCCGCTTCATGCCGCGCACTCGCTGCGGAACTTCTTCCGCCGGGTGGACGGCGAGCTTCCGCAGGTGACCCAGCCGCTGCTGCTTCTGCGCAGCACCCAGGACCATGTGGTTCCGGCGGTCGATTCGGCCCGGATCCTGAGCCGGGTGTCGTCCACGGACGTAACGGAGGTAGTGCTGGAACAGAGTTACCACGTGGCGACGTTGGACCACGATGCGGACCGGATCTTCGAGGAGAGCCTCGCCTTCATCGGCCGGCTCGCACCCAGTGTCGGCAAGGAAGGGACGGCCGCAGTTGGCTGAGCACGACTCCGACCGCGAGGACCGCGAGCCGGACGAGAAGGGGGTGCCCTTCGACGAGTCCGCCGCCTGGGCGGCGATCGTCGCGGGGTACGGCGACGAGCCGCCGGACCCGCCGGGCGCGAAGCCCTACAAGCCGGTGGAGGACCTGGCGCTGCCGGCCATGGAAGAGGACACCGCCGCCGACGCGGAAACGACCGAGGAGAAGCGGCCCGTGCAGCCCCTGGGCAGCTCCATCTCCTTCGCGCCCGGGGTGGGCCCACGGGACTACACGGCGCCGGAGCCGTCCGAGGACGACTTCGACGATGACGACGAGGGGCACTTCGTGCCGCCTGAACCGCCGCCGCTGGGGGACGCCGACACCACGTCGAAGTTCGCCTGGCTGGGCGTGGTGGGCGGTCCGATCCTGCTGCTGCTCGCGGTGCTGCTCGGCTGGGACATGACCTGGTGGCTGGCGACGCTGGGGATCGGCGGGTTCCTCGGCGGGTTCGTCACTCTGGTGACACGGATGAAGACGGACGACGACGAGGACGACCCGGGGCGCGGTGCCGTGGTCTGAAGCCCTGCTAGGACGCCGGGATTCTGAGGGCGGCCAGGACCGGAAGGTGATCCGTGGCCGCCCTCACGTCTGCGCCGGTGACGCCGGGCTGGTCCTCCGGGACGCCGCAGCCGAGCACCTCGATGCCCTTCGTCGCGAAGATCGCGTCGATGCGCTGATGGGGGTCGGTGGACCAGGAGGTGAACTCGCCGCCCCAGGGCGCGGTGGTACGGCAGTCCTGGAGGGCGTCGGCCAGGCGGCGGAAGGTATGGCCGTCGGGTCGGTCGTTGAGGTCGCCGCCGGCGATGGCGTGCTCCACGCCCATGCCGGCGAGCCGGTCGAGCAGCATGCCGCCCTGCTCGTAGCGCTCGTCCTGCTGGAGGCTGAGGTGGAAGCTGGTGACGCCGAGGCGGGCGCCGCCGAAGCGGACGACGGCGGTCGCGAAGCCGCGGCGGTGAAGGCCGGGGGTGAGGGGCAGGAGGACGTCCTCGGTGCGCTCCACGGTGGCCCGGAGGTCGCAGAGGATGGCCGGGCCGGCGGCGGTCGCTCCCCCGGTGAGGATCACCAGGTCGGAGGCGGCGGCCAGGCGGGCCAGCTTCTTGCGCCAGCGGAAGAACCGGGGCGCCTCCTGGATCAGGACCAGGTCGGGGGCGCAGGCCTTGATGACACGGGCCAGGGCCCGGGTGTCGTCCCGCATCGAGCGGATGTTGTAGCTGAGGACGCGGATGACGGCGGAACCGTCGGGCTCGGTGTGGGAGTTGGGGAGCGGCGCCATGTGGATCAATCTACGCCCACTGGGTGGGGGCGCGAGGCGGGTGGGCGACTGCCGGGCCGTCATGGCTGGTCGCGCCCGCGCGGCGGTAGCCGCATATCGACTACCGCCTCGCGCCCTGACAGCAGGTGGGACCGGTGAGAGGCGCTTACATGATCGGGTCGGGCTCTCGCGCCAGGTCCGCCGCGCCCACCAGGCCGGCCTCGTTGCCCAGCTGGGCCGCGATGACGTCTGCCACCGGGCGCCAGTTGCCGCCCACCAGCCAGCGTTTGTAGGACTTGCGGATCGGGTCGAGGACCAGTTCGCCCTCGTCGGAGAGGCCGCCCCCGACAATGAAGGCGGAGGGGTCGAAGAGGGAGGCCAGATCGGCGAGGCCGGCGCCGGCCCAGCGGGCGAGCTCGCGGTAGGAGTCGACGGCGACCGGGTCGCCCTGGCGGGCGGCCATGGAGATGTGCTTGCCCTCGATGCCGTCGGGGCTGCCGTCGCCGAGGCCGAGCAGGATCTCCGCGTTCTCCGGGGTGGCGTTGGCGCGCTGCTTGGCGTAGCGGACGAGGGCGCGGCCGGAGGCGTACTGCTCCCAGCAGCCCTGCGAGCCGCAGCCGCACAGCAGCCCGTCCGGGACCATGCGGATGTGACCGAACTCGGCGGCGACGCCGAAGTGCCCGCGGCGCAGCTTGTTGCCGATGATGATGCCGCCACCGAGGCCGGTGCCGAGCGTGATGCAGATGACGTTGCGGTGGCCCTTGCCGGCGCCGAACCTGTACTCGCCCCAGGCGGCGGCGTTGGCGTCGTTCTCCACGACCACGGGGAGGCCGACGCGGGCCTCGACCTTCTCCTTCAACGGCTCCTGGCGCCAGTCGATGTTGGGCGCGAAGTAGACCGTGGAGCGCTGCCGGTTCACATAGCCGGCGGCACCGATGCCCACGCCGACGATCTCGTGCCCGGCGCGCGCACCCTCTACGGCGGAAGCAATGGCGTCCACGATGCCCTCGGGCGTGCCCGGGGTCGGCACCTTGTGGGTCGAGAGGATGTTGCCTTCCTCATCGACCACGCCGGCCGCGATCTTCGTGCCGCCGATGTCGACGCCGATGGTGAGTCCCATGAATCCCTCAGTTTCGGTCGAGCCCCGCTACGGCCAACCGTACCCGAGGCCCTGCCCCCGGGTTCCCGTCGTCCGCCTGCAGGGACGGGCCCGGCGGCGTCTGGGACGACAACGCGGGTGCGCCGGGCAGGGGGCCTGTCAGTCGAGATCGATGCGTTCGCCGGGGCCGGTGTCCTCGCCCTTGTCGTGGCCGCCGGAGGTCCAGCGGGTCTCCTGGGCCTGGACCGCGGAGCGGTAGGCGGCGAGGAGCTCGCTGCCGGCCGCGGCCAGGTGGTCGAAGACGTCCGGGTTGCGCTCTATGACAGGCTCGACGGCGTTCTTCGCCTGCTGTACGACCTGCCGGACCACCTGCTGGGCGGCGGGACCGGCGACCGCCCCGAGGAGCGGGGTCTGGATGCCGGAGAGCTTGTCGGCGACGGCGTCGACGAGCTTGCGCAGTTCCTCGGCGGCCGACCCCGGGGGCTGGCCGTACTGGGCGCGGCGGCGGGCCTTCTCCGCCTCCAGGTCCTCGGCACAGGCCGTGGCCCAGGCGTCGGCGTCCGTCGCCCGTACCTCGTCCGGTGCCTCGGAGGCGTCAGCTGTGGGGCGCTCTTCGCTCATGACCGACTCCTGACTACGGTTCGCTCTTACGACGTTACCCGAACGGGCGTGCCGGATTCACCGTCAGCGCGGCCACAGATCCGGGTCCGGCGCGAAGCGCAGCCGCAGCTCACCGTCGCGCAGCGCGGCACCGGCGACGGTGCAGCGGCGCAGCACCGACGGCAGCGCGACGATCCGGCGGAAGCCGCCGACGGTGATCACGACTTCGTCGCCGCGCCGGATGAGGTCGAGGCCGTCCCGTATCGCGCCGGGCAGCGGGATGTGCCAGACGAGGACGCCGTCCTCCCCGATCCGGTCGGCGACGGGCCACTCGACCGGTGCGGGCGCGGTGTTGACGCCGGGCACGGCGAGCGCGGCGAGGTCCTCGGTACCGCGCGGGTCGTGCCCGAGGTGGGGGACGGCGGTGACGTCGAACGTCTCCGCCCAGTCGGCGAGGGCCTTGCGCTGCTGGGCGACGAGACCGTGCAGGGGCGTGGCCTCGGGCAGCACCCGGTTGGCGACCAGGGCCTCGGTTCCCAGGCCGCGCAGAGCGAGGCCGAGGCGGGTGCTGCGGACGGCGTCCGCACCGGCCGGGCCGGGTTCGGCGACCAGGCGTACGGAGGTGTGGCGGTCGGCGAGTACGGCCTCCACGGCGGCCAGCTCGACGTCCCAGCGGGCGGCCGTCTCGTAGAGCCAGTCGGCGGGCATGGGGACGCCGGCGAGCCGGCCGAGGACGGGGCGCAGGGCGCGGGCCGCCTGCCGCTCGGGCGGGAGGAGGCGGCGCAGATAGCGGCGCAGCTCCTCGGGGAGGGCCAGCAGGTCCAGGGCCTGCGGGGCGGGCGGGAGGTCCACGACGAGCAGCTCGTAGCGCTCGGAGAGGGCGGCGTCACGCAGGGCGCGCAGACAGGACAGCTCCTCGGCGCCGGGGAGGGGGGTGAGCTCCTCGGCGTCCAGGCGGGAGGCGCCCAGGAGGTCGAGGACGTTCGCGGCGCGGGTCTGGAAGGCGGTGAGGTCCTCGCGGAACCGGGCGGCCGCGTCGGGGCGCCAGGCGGTGAGGGTGGGGGTGACGCGGGTCGGCGCCGGTCCTGTCGCCGTGCCCAGGGCCGCGCCGAGGGTGTCCGTGCGGTCGGCGCCGAGCACGAGGGTCGGGGTGCCCTCGCCTGCGGCGCGCAGAGCGGTGGCCGCGGCGACGGTCGTACGGCCGCTGCCGCCGGGTCCGGTGATCAGGATGGTGCGCATGGGGGTGAACCGTAACCGAAGCGGGTCTCGCTTGACGGTGCCCGGCGCTGGGGCCGGCCGCGGGGGGCGTCACTTAACGGCGTCGGCAGGGTGCCTCCCCCAGAGGGGGTACCCCCAGCGCCCACCCGTGCCGCCCCAGCGGTACGACTGCCCGCAGCTGCGAGCCCCTTCGAGAAGGCGAACGGGTGGGTGGGCAAACTAGTGGTCCGACTCCACCCGCTTCTTCAGCCCCGCCAGTGCCCGGTCGATGATGACCTTCTCCGCCTTGCGCTTGATCATCCCGAGCATCGGGATCTTCACGTCCACCGTCAGTGCGTAGGTGACCTCGGTCGCCCCGGCCCCCGCCGGCTTCAGCAGGTACGAGCCGTCCAGTGACCGCAGCATCTGCGACTTCACCAGCGTCCAGGACACCTCGTTGTCACCGGTCCAGGTGTAGCCGAGGGTCTGGTCGTCCTTGATCGCACCGGCGTCCATCACGAGACGGACCTGCTCGGCCCGGCCTCGCGCGTCGGTCTTCAGCACCTCCGCCTCCTTCACCTCACCGGTCCAGTCCGGATAGCGGGCGAAGTCGGCGATCACCGCCATGACGTCGGCCGGGGCCGCCTCGATCGTGATGCTCGAGCTGGTGTGTTCCGCCATCGCCGTGGCTCCTCCAGATGCGGGCCGGTGAGACCGGTACAAGGGGTCGCCGTGCGCGAGCGTGCGCACGCGTGTGCAGCGTGAAGGCTACCGCGCGTCCGACCAGCCGACTTCACCCCCGTCCGGGGCCGTCGTCACCATTCCAGCGCCCAGGGCCGGCCGGTACCGGCGAAGTGCCCGACGTTCACGCACTCGGTGGCCCCGATCCGCATCCGCTTCACCAGCGGCTGGTGGACATGTCCGAAGAGCGAATAACGCGGCCTGGTGCGCCGGATGGCGTCGAGCAGTGCCAGGCTGCCCCGTTCGAAACGGCGCGCCACCGTGTCGTACACCAACTCCGGCACCTCCGGCGGGATGTGCGTGCACAGCACGTCGACCTCGCCGAGCGCCTCGATCTTCGCCGCGTACTCCTCGTCGGAGATCTCGTAGGGCGTGCGCATCGCGGTCCGCAGGCCGCCGCCCACGAAGCCGAAGACCCGGCCCCCGATCTCCACCCGCTCCCCGTCGAGGATCGTGGTACCCGGTCCCGCGTACTCCGGCCAGAGCGGCGGTATGTCGACATTGCCGTAGGTCGCGTACGTCGGTGTCGGGAACGCCGCGAACATCTCGGCGTACTGCTTGCGCACCGCCTTCTCGATCGCGGTCGCCCGGTCCATGTCGATCCCGCCCCACAGCCGGGCCCCCAGCTCCCGCGCCTCCTCGAAGCGGCGGGCGGTGCGGAGTTCTACGAGGCGGTCGGCGTTCTCGACGCCGAACAGGTCGGGGAAGATACCGCGCGAGTGGTCGGCGTAGTCGAGGAAGAGGACCAGGTCGCCGAGGCAGATCAGGGCGTCGGCGCCGTCGCCGGCCCCGGCCAGGTCACGGGCGTTGCCGTGCACGTCACTGACCACGTGGACACGGGTCTTCCGGTTGCCGGAGGGTGTGGCTGCCATGGTGATCAAGCGTAGGCCTGTGCGGCAAACGTGAACAGGCGGTGGCCGGGCCTGCGGTTACTGGTCAGTCACTAAAGGCGTGGACTACCGTACGCGAAGGAACACCAACCTGTGTGACGCACCGAACATCTCGCCGGGACCCCCTGTCGAAGAAGCCATACCGGCGGGTAACGTCCGGGCCGTCCAGTCGTGCTCAGGAATTCAACCAACGGATCTTCCGGCCCGTGGCGAAGCCCTGAGTACCTGCCCGAGCCTTGGACCGCACCGTCGCATCGCACAACGTCGTGGCGCCGGCGCCCTATGAGGAGCAGCAGTCTTGCGCGAGTTCAGCCTTCCGGCTTTGTACGAGGTCCCCGCGGACGGCAATCTGACCGACATCGTCCGCAGAAACGCCGCGCAGCATCCGGATGTCGCCGTCATGGCCCGCAAGGTAGGCGGTGTCTGGCAGGACGTGACCGCCACCGCCTTCCTGACCGAGGTGCACACGGCCGCCAAGGGTCTCATCGCCTCCGGCGTGCAGCCGGGCGACCGGGTCGGCCTGATGTCCCGCACCCGCTACGAGTGGACGCTCCTCGACTTCGCGATCTGGTGCGCCGGCGCGGTCACCGTGCCGGTGTACGAGACCAGCTCGCCTGAGCAGGTGCAGTGGATCCTCAGCGACTCCGGCGCGACCGCCTGCATCGTCGAACTCGACAACCACGTGGCCGCCGTCGAGTCGGTGCGCGAGACGCTGCCGGCCCTCAAGCACGTCTGGCAGATCGAGGCCGGCGGCCTGGAGGAGCTGGGCCGGCTCGGCCAGGGCGTCACGGACGCGACCGTCGAGGAGCGCAGCTCGCAGGCGAAGGCGGACGACCCGGCGACCATCGTCTACACCTCGGGGACGACGGGCCGTCCCAAGGGGTGCGTGCTCACCCACCGCAACTTCTTCGCCGAGTGCGGCAACATCGTGGAGCGCCTGCGCCCGCTGTTCCGCACCGGCGAGTGCAGTGTGCTGCTCTTCCTCCCGCTCGCGCACGTCTTCGGCCGCCTCGTCCAGATCGCCCCGATGATGGCGCCGATCAAGCTGGGCTGCGTCCCGGACATCAAGAACCTCACCGACGAACTGGCCGCGTTCCGGCCGACGCTGGTCCTCGGTGTCCCGCGGGTCTTCGAGAAGGTCTACAACTCGGCGCGCGCCAAGGCACAGGCGGACGGCAAGGGCAAGATCTTCGACAAGGCCGCGGACACCGCGATCGCGTACAGCAAGGCGCTGGACACGCCGTCGGGCGCGTCCCTCGGCCTGAAGATCAAACACAGGACGTTCGACAGACTCGTCTACAGCAAGCTGCGCGCGGTGCTCGGCGGCAAGGGCGAGTACGCCATCTCCGGCGGCGCCCCGCTGGGCGAGCGCCTGGGTCACTTCTTCCGCGGCATCGGCTTCACGGTGCTGGAGGGCTACGGCCTCACCGAGTCCTGTGCGGCGACCGCGTTCAACCCCTGGGACCGGCAGAAGATCGGCACGGTCGGCCAGCCGCTGCCCGGCTCGGTGATCCGTATCGCGGACGACGGCGAGGTGCTGCTGCACGGTGAGCACCTGTTCAAGGGCTACTGGAACAACGAGGCCGCGACCGCCGAGGCGCTGGCCGACGGCTGGTTCCACACCGGCGACATCGGCACCCTGGACGAGGACGGCTACCTCAGGATCACCGGCCGCAAGAAGGAGATCATCGTCACCGCGGGCGGCAAGAACGTCGCCCCGGCCGTGATCGAGGACCGTATCCGCGCGCACGCGCTGGTCGCGGAGTGCATGGTGGTGGGCGACGGGCGGCCGTTCGTGGGCGCGCTGGTCACCGTCGACGAGGAGTTCCTGGGCCGCTGGGCGGCCGACCATGGCAAGCCGGCGGGTGCCACCGCGGCGTCGCTGCGTGACGACCCGGACCTGATCGCGGCGATCCAGGCCGCTGTCGACGACGGCAACGCCGCGGTGTCGAAGGCGGAATCGGTGCGGAAGTTCCGCATTCTGTCCTCCCAGTTCTCGGAGGAGTCGGGCCACCTGACGCCGTCCCTGAAGCTCAAGCGCAATGTGGTGGCGAAGGACTACTCGGACGAGATCGAGGCCATCTACCAGAAGTAGAGCGGCACTTGACTCGCCTGTCCACTCACGTCCCCTCTCACATGTCCTCGGCGAGAACCCGTTCCATCGTCCGCTCGGCGAGCGCGGTGATGGTCACGAACGGGTTCACGCCGATGTTCCCGGGCACCAGCGAACCGTCCGTGACGTACAGCTTCGAATAGCCCCTGACCCGCCCGTAGTCGTCGGTCGCCTTGCCCAGCACACAGCCGCCCAGCGGGTGGTAGCAGAAGTCGTCCGCGAACACCTTGCTGCCCGACCCGAACAGGTCGTACCGGTAGATCGTCGCGTTGGCCGCGTTGATCCGGTCGAAGAGCTTCCTGGCCATGGCGACCGAGACCGCGCTCTGGGCGGCGGTCCAGCCCAGCTTCACCCCGTCGCTCGCGGAGTCGTAGGTGAAGGAGGCCCGTTGCGGGTTCTTGGTGATCGCCAGGTACAGGCTGACCCAGGTCTCGAACCCGATGGGCAGCGGGGCGATCTCCGCGAAGACCGGGTTGCCGGTGTTGGCCCAGTCGTCGATGCCCATCACCGGCATGGTCGCCTGGTTGGCGCCGGTGGTGTCCCAGATGTGGTTGGCGCGCCCGAGCATGGTGTTGCCGTTGGTGCTCCACCCGGCACCGACACTGGAGTTGAGCGCGGGCAGCGCCCCGGTGTCCCGCGCCCGCACGAGCAGTTCGCTGGTCCCGAGGCTCCCACCACCGAGGAACAGGTAGGTACAGCTGTACTGCTTGGTCTCGACGACGGCCCCGGTCACGTCGATCCGGTCGACGCCTAGCAGCCAGCTCCCGTCGCTCGCCCGGCTGACGGACTTCACCTTCTCCATGGTGTGGATGGTGAGGTTGCCGGTGCCGAGGGCGGCGGCAAGGTAGGTCTTGTCGAGGCTCTTCTTGCCGTAGTTGTTGCCGTAGATGACCTCCTGGGCGAGCGCGGACCTGGTGGCGGTGCCTGCGGCTTCCTTCTGCATGTACCCGAAGTCGTAGACGTTGGGTACGAAGGTGGTCTTGAGGCCGGCGTTGGCGGCGGCCTTCCTGGAGGTCCGGGTGAACTGGTACCACTCGGTCGACTCGAACCAGGTGGCGTCGACGGTGTTGACCCCGAGCATGGAACGGGCGCGCGGGTAGTACGTGTTGTACATCGCGCTCGCGTCCACGGTCGGGAACTGCTCGGCGAAGTACGACTGGAGCGGGGTCACCGCCATCCCCCCGTTGACCAGCGACCCTCCACCCACACCACGGCCGACGTACACGGACATGTTGTCGTAGTGCACCCGGTCCAGGACGCCGGGATAGGGGGTGATGTCCTTGTTGACGACGTCCAGCCAGAGGAAGCTGGCGAGCGGCGCCTCCGTACGGGACCTGAACCACATGGATCTCTTGTCCGGAGCCGCGGTGGAGCAGAAGACCTTGCCGTCGGAGCCGGCCGTGTTCCACAGCTGCCCCATCTCGATCATCAGGGTCCGCACCCCGGCCTGCCCGAGCCGGAGCGCGGCCACGGCCCCGCCGTACCCGGAACCGACCACGATGGCGGGCGCGCTGTCGACGGCGGCCGCCTCCTCGGCGGCCTGCGCCGACTGGAGCCCGACACGGGTGAGACCGGCCGCCGCCGCGGTCTGGAGGGCGATCATGCCCAGGATGTGACGTCTCGTCATCTGACGCTGCATCAGTTTTGCTGTCATGCGCGAAGCATGTGCGGATTTTCCGGTTCCGCCTAGAGCTGCGGCAGAGTCGACCCGGTCCCTTGAAGCAGACTTTTCCCCGGGTGGCGGCTCACAACAACGTCTTGAGCTTCTCCGCAAGCAGGTCCCATCGCCACCGCTCCTCGACCCACAGCCGCCCCCGCTCCCCCATCCGCCGCCGCAGCTCCGCATCCCCCAGCAGCACGCCGATCCGCTCGGCGGCCTCCTCCACCGACCCACCCCGCACCACCCACCCGGTCTCCCCGTCGAGCACCGCGTCCGGCGCCCCGCCGGAGTCCCCCGCCACCACCGGCAGCCCGGTGGCCGAGGCCTCCAGGTACACGATCCCCAGGCCCTCCACGTCCAGCCCGCCCCGCCGTGTCCGGCAGGGCATCGCGAACACATCACCCGCGCCGAAGTGGGCCGGCAGCTCGGCCCACGGCACAGCCCCCGTGAACCGCACCGACGCCTCGACCCCCGTCTCCCGCGCCAGCCGCCGCAGCTCCTTCTCGTACGGCCCGCCGCCCACGATCAGCAGCACCGCGTCCGGCTGGGCGGCCAGGATCAGCGGCATCGCGAGGATCAGCGTGTCCTGCCCCTTCCGTGGCACCAGCCGCGACACGCACACGACCACCGGCCGGTCGCTCAGCCCCAGCCGCGCCCGCACCTCGGCACCCCCGGACCCGGGGTGGAACGTCTTCTCGTCCACCCCCGGAGGCAGCTGCACCATCCGCCCGGCCGCGGCCGGACTGAGCGCCGTCGCGATCCGCGAGCGCGTGTACTCGCCGAGGTAGGTGATCGTGTCGGTCGCCTCGCCGATCCGCCCGAGCAGCTGCCGGGCGGCGGGCAGCTGGGCCCAGCCGGCCTCGTGCCCGTGGGTGGTGGCGACCAGCCGCTCCGCCCCGGCCCTGCGCAGCGCGGGTGCCATCAGCCCGAGCGGCGCCGCCGCCCCGAACCACACGGACGTGCACCCGTGCTCCCGGAGCAGCCCGACCGCCGTCCGGGTCGCCCCGGGCGTCGGCAGCAGCATCGTCGTACGATCGCGTACGACGGTGAAGGGCTGCTCCGCGTCGAACGCGGCGGTGGCCTCGACGCCCTCCCGGCTCCGCTTCCACGTGGACGCGTAGACGACGAGCCGCTCCGGGTCCAGCCGCAGCGCCATGTTGTGCAGAAAGGCCTGGATGCCGCCCGGCCGGGGCGGGAAGTCATTCGTCACGATGAGGGTCTTGTGCATCGCGGCCGACCTTACCCGCACGGTGTGTTCGGCCGTGCTTCATGGCCCCCGCACAGGCCGGCGGGAGATCATGTGGCGCACTTCAAGGCAGGGCGAAGGACAGGGGCTCAGGTGGACAGGACGGGCGAGAGGCGTGCCCTGGCGTTGTTGCTGGTCGTCTGGGGCGCCACCCGGCTGTTGGTGCTGCTGTCCGTGCTGAAGGTGTTCGTGTTCCCGGGCGCGGACGTCACGACCGACGTGTCCGTGATCTACCAGGGGTGGTACGAGGTCCTCCGGCACGGAACGTTTCCCCTGGACGACGTCACCTGGCAGTACCCGCCCGCGGCCGCCCTGGCGATCCTCGCCCCCGGCCTCCTGCCCTTCCTGGACTACCCGACCGCCTTCTTCGTGCTGGCCTTCGTGGCCGACCTGGTGGTGCTGTCCCTCCTCCTCTACACGGGCCTGCGCCCCGGCCGCACCCTGCGCGGCGCCTGGGCCTGGGTGCTCGGCGTCCCGCTCCTCGGCCCGACCGTCTACTCCCGCTACGACCTGATGGTCACCGCGGTCGCCGTCGCCGCGCTGCTCGCCGGGGCCCGGCACCCCCGGCTGATGGGCGCGCTGGCCGGCTTCGGCGCGATGGTCAAGGTGTGGCCGGCGCTGCTGCTGGTGGGTGCCGTACGGCGACGGGCCTGGGCGTCGGCGGCGGTCACGGCGGGCGTGGTCGGGGCGCTGTTCGCGGTGGCCATGCCCGGCGCGTTCGCCTTCCTGACCTTCCAGCGGGACCGGGGCACCGAGGTGGAGTCCCTGGGCGCACTGGTCCTCCATGTCGCCCGGCACTACGGCTGGCACGGCGAGGTGCTGCTGAACTACGGCTCGATCGAATTCCTGGGCCCGCAGGTGAAGGCGGTCAGCGCGGCGGCCCTGGGACTGACCGCCTGCGCCTTCGGCTGGCTGCTGCTGTGGCGGCTGTGCGCGGCCCGCTTCCGGTCCCACACGCTCGCGGACGCCGCCTTCACCGCCGTCCTGATGTTCACGGTCACCAGCCGGGTGATCAGCCCGCAGTACATGGTGTGGCTGGTGGGCCTGGCCGCCGTCTGTCTCTGTTTCCGGGCCGGCCGGATGACTCTGCCGGCGGTGCTGGTCCTGCTGGCGACCTTCGTGACGGTCCTGGAGTTCCCGGTCGGCTTCTCGCACGTCGTGGTGAGCGACTGGTACGGCATCACCCTGCTGGCCCTGCGCAACGGCCTGCTGGTCGCGGCGACGGTCACGGCGGCCCGGCAGCTGTGGCGCTCCACGGTGGCCAAGGCCCCGGCCGCTCCCCTGCCCTTTCAGGCCGCCCGCGCGAAGGAGACCTCGGTCCCCTCCTGAGCCCGGGCCGGCAACAGCCAGGTCCGTTTCAACACCGTCCTGGCCTTTCTGCGGCATCTCGGCGACCCGACTGCACAGGCGGCCGTACTGCGCCGCAGGCTGGACTTCCTGGAGACCCCGTCCGGCTTCTCCACCCGGACGGCGAGCCGGTGCGGGCCGAGGAGAGCGGGGATCTCTTCCGGGAGAGCATGCTGCGGGTGGCGCGGGCGACAGGGAAGGCCGAGCGGGGCCTGGCTGAAGGAGGCGATCGAGCGGCTGGCTCAGTCGCCGAGCTGAGCCGTCAGATAGTCCCGCCAGCGCGCGGTGAAGTCCGGCAGGGTCGTGCCGAGTTCCTTCCGCAGCGCGTCCTCGACCGCGCCCGTACGGCCCTGGTGGGCGCCGACGGCCCGGTAGAAGGCGCCGAGCCTCTCCTCGCCCCAGTGGGCGGCGATCATCCGGCAGGCCAGCCAGCCGCCCTCGTAGGCCTCGGCCAGCTTGGTGGGGTCGTCGGTGAAGCCGAAGTCCTTGTCCACCGGGAGGCCCTCGGGAATGTCGCCGGCCTGGACGGCGCGGGCCAGTTCCGGTGCGGCCTCGGTGGGCGTACGGCCGGTGTCGAGATAGCCGATCCAGTCGGCGTACCCCTCGGAGAGCCAGAGCGGGGTGGCGGCCGAGGTGTGGGTGCGGGTGGCGACATGGGTCGTCTCGTGGGTGAGGACCACCTGTTTGCCGACCGAGCCGAGCTCGGCGTACGCCTCCGGGTTGAGGATGACCCGGTCCGCCGGCGCCTGACCGGCGCCGCCCACCTCGCCGGTGGTGACGGCGGCGATGCCCCGGTAGTTGGAGGCCGGGGCACCCAGCAGGCCCGCCATGCCGTTCAGCGACCTGGGTACGAGCAGGACCACCCGCCGGGTCCAGTCCGTGCCCCAGGCCTTCGAGACCTCCGGGACGGCGGTGTCGGCGAGGCCGGCGTAGTCCCGCAGGGTGTCTTTGGGCTGGCCGACCCCGAGAACCAGGCTGTGCGCGCCCTTGACGGCCGTCACCGTGCCCTGGTCCCAGAGCTGCTGCCCGGCCTTCTTCGCGGGTTGGTCGGCGGCGACGTACCAGTGGCCGTCGGCGGTGCGGCTGAGGGTCAGGGTGCGGTCGGTGGTGACCGGGGCCCTGTCGTAGCCCTGGATGCGGTAGCGGAGCTGGGCGTCGGCGGTGGCCTCGGCGCCGTCGGGGTGCAGGGCGGTCAGCCGGTAGCTCCAGTCCGCGAGGGGTACGGCCCGCAGGTTCGTGTACGCGTTCCGGGTGCCGGTCTCGGCGTAGGCGCCCTCGTCATGGCCGAGGACGGCGGCCGCCCGCCGGTCCAGGACCTGCTGCACCTCGGCCATCGCCGAGCCGGTCGGCGCCTGTCCGCCGCCGCATCCCGTCAGCGGCAGGAGCAGCAGACACAGCCCCACCGCTCCTGAGCGCCACGCCCGTCTGCCACCAGCCACTTTCAGATCGTACGGGTCGGGGCCCCAAAGTCAGGGCCGGGTGACGGAGGAGATGGGCATCATCCCGACCGGGTCGTAGCGGACCGGGGCGCCCGGGTAGGGGGCGTGGATGACCTGTCCGTTGCCGACGTACATCCCCACATGGCTGGCGTCGGAGCGGTAGACGACCAGGTCACCGGGGCGCGCCTGGGAGAGCGGGACCTGGTGGCCGGCGTAGCGCTGCTCCTGCGAGGTGCGCGGCAGATGGATCCCGGCGTGCGCGTACGACCACTGCATCAGGCCCGAGCAGTCGAAGCCGGTGGGGCCGCTGGCGCCCCACACGTACGGCTTGCCGAGGGCGGCGCGGGCGGCGGCCACCGCGGCGGCGGCGCGGCCGTCGGGGGCGGCGACGCCGGAGAGGTCGGGCAGGTCGGCGCGGTCGTCGCCCCGGGAGGCGTGCTCGAAGGCGGCGCGGTCGGCGGCGGGCATCGCGTTGAGCAGTCGCCGGGCCCTGGCGAGCTTCTTCTCCACGGTGGCCTTGTGGGAGGCGACCGCCTTGCGGCTGCGCTCCAGCTCGGCGAGGTCGCCGGCGGCCTCGGCGCGCTCCTGGGCGAGTTCACGCATCGCCGCCTGGAGATCCCTGAGCTGCCCGGCCTGGCGGACGTCGATGCGGTCGAGGAGGGACGCCCGGTCGAGGTAGTCCTCGGGGTCGTCGGAGAACAGCAGGGCGACGGTGGGGTCGATACCGCCGGAGCGGTACTGGGCGCCGGCGAGCGAACCGAGCGCCTCCCGCATGACGTTGATGCGCTGCTGCTGGCGGGCGATGCGGTCCTGGGAGTCGTTGACCGCGCGGCGCAGCGCACCGGCCCGCTCATCGGCCTTGTCGTAGGCCTCGGTCGCCTCCTCGGCCTGCCGGTACAGCCGGTCCACCTCGGCGCGGGTGTTCCCCTGCGGGGCCGCGCTCGCGGGCACGGCGCCGAGCCCGGCTGCCGCGGCCGACAGCACACAGAGGGCGGCACCGGCGCCCCGGTTGAACCCGGACGATGCGAGACGGCGATGAGACCCCACAGGAAACCGCGCTCCTTCCGTTTGTCGGACGCCGACGGTCTCCCCGGGTACAGGGGGAGACGCGCCGGACTTTGACGCCCTCCCCCGCCCGAGGGCAGGGGATTCCGGTCCGCACCGCACAGCGCGGCGCCACCACGGGTTCCTGTTTCAAGGCCGCCGCCAACCCGTGTGGGCTGGTCCTACGCGGCCTCCGCAGGCGTGACTTCCCGCCCGTCCGGCGGTAGGTCCGACAACTCTGTCGCCGAACGCGGCGATGCTAGCCATACGACCGGTCCACGGCCAAAGACCTCTGCGCGCCCACAACGCGACGCCCCGCCGCTGACGCAGGTCACCGGCGGGGCGTGGAGTCATCTTCGGTTGTCGTGATTCGCCCGTTCGGGCGTCACCTCGCGTTGATCTTGGGCTGTACGGGTGTCGTCGTAACCCGGTGGGGTCAGATCCGGACGCCGAACTCGAACGTCATGTCGCCGATCGACTCGTAGCGCACCACAGCACCGGTGTGCGGGGCGTGCAGCACCTGGCCGTTGCCCGCGTAGAGGCCGACGTGGTGGTAGTCGCCGTAGAAGATGACCAGGTCGCCGACCTTGAGGTCGCTCTCGTTGTAGATGCGGGTGCCGGCGTTGGCCTGCGCCTCGGAGGTGCGCGGGATGGTGACGCCGGCCTGGGCGTAGGCCCAGGAGGTCAAACCCGAGCAGTCGAAGGAGGACGGTCCGGAGGCGCCGTAGACGTACGGCGAGCCGATCACGGACTGGGCGGCGGAGAAGGCGGCGGCGGCCCGGCCGGAGGCGGAGCCGGTGTTGCCGAGGTCCACCCGGGAGGAGGCGCGGCTGGCGGCCTGGGCCTGCTCGGCGTCCAGGGCGGCCTTCTCCTTGGCCGTCAGGGTGTTGAGGAGCTTCTGCGCGTCGGCGAGCTTGGACTGGACGGCGCTCTTCTGCTTGGCCAGCTCGGTGCGGGTGGCGGAGAGGTCCTTGAGCTTGTCCGTGGCCTCTGCCCGCTCCTGGGCCAGTTCGCGCTGTTTGTCCTGAATCTTCTTCAGGGCCTCGACCTGCTGGCTGCTCAACTGGTCGAGCGTGGACGCCTTGTCGAGGTAGTCGTCCGGGTTGGACGAGAGGAAGAGCTGGACGGAGGGGTCTATGCCGCCGGAGCGGTACTGCGCGGTGGCCAGCGAACCGAGGCTGTCGCGCAGCTTGTTGAGGTCCTCCTGACCACGGGCCACATTGTCCTGGATCGTGGAGATTTCCTTCTGCAGCTCCTGCTGCTTCTCCTTGGCGCCGTCCAGCTTCTCGGTGGCCTGCTCGGCCTCCTGGTAGAGCTTGTCGACCTTTGCCTTGACCTCGTCCTTGCTCAGCTTCTCGCTGGGCGCCGCGTTGGCGGCGTTGGCGCTGAGGACGACAGCAGCAGCGGCCGCGGTGGTCAGTACGGTCACGCGCGCGCGACTCGGCTGCTTGGGTCGACGATGGGACGCCACGGAGACGGGCTCCTTCGTTTGAGTGATCACCCGTGTGGAGGTTCGAGGCCTGACCCTAGTGACCTTCCCGTGATCAGTTCAAACTCAACAGCCAAAAATCTGGTCACGCAACGCACTCTTTGCACATAACTCACGTGTCGTGATGCTCGATTGACGCTACGTTGCGTGACGGTTCGGTCAATTCGGGCATAGCGTATGTCTGTTGAACCTTCAGGACAGTCGCTTCAGAAGCATCGCAGAAGCCACCGGACGGGCACCCGCCTTCGCGACCCCGTCGGCGACCTCACGGTCGGTCGAGGCGACGATCACCGGGCGGCCCGGCGGCTCGGCACGCACCAGCTGGCGGATCAGTTCGTCCGCGGTGACACCGGGCTTGGAGAAGAGGACCCTGACCCCGCGCGGCGGGGCCAGCAGCACCGGCGCGGCCAGTTCGGCGCCGTCGAAGACACAGGTGACCTCGGCGCCGGTCTGCGCGGCGAGCTGGGAGAGCTGGCCGAGCAGTCGCAGCCGCTGCTTCTCCAGCGGCATCTGCGGATAGCCGGTCTTGGTCACGTTGTAGCCGTCGACGACCAAGTGCGCCTGAGGCAGGGCGAGTAGCTGATTGAGAATGGCCGGATCGTTCTCGGAAAGTGCTCGGGCCGCGATGTCCTTCGGGGTCATTCGTCCCGGTTCGACCGCATCCACGGTCTCTGCGGGCCGCACCGACACCGGCGGCAACGCCAGTTCACGGCGCAGCCCCTGGGCCGCGTCCAGGACGGTGTCGAGCAGCAGCCGTACCCGCATGTCCTCGACACTGCGTCCCTCGCGGACGGCGCGGCGACTGGCCTCCAGGGCGGCCTCGACCTCGCCGAGCCGGGCCTTGAGCCGCCGGCCCTCGCTCTCGGCGGCGGACACCTGGACCTGCCCCTCGGTGCGCACCGCCTCCATCTCGGCCTGTAGCTTGCGCAGCGCGGCCTCGCCGCGCTTGACGTCACTGAGGGCGGCGCGCAGCTTGCGGTGCAGCGACTCCGCTTCCTTCTTCGCCGCGTCCAGCTCGACGCGCAGCCGCTCCGTCTCGGACCGGGTCAGCTCCCGGGCCCGGTCCAGCTCCTCGCGCAGCCGCTCCAGCTCGGCCCGGCTCTCCTCGTCGGCACGCTCGGCATCGGCCCGCTGGGCCTCCTCGCCGGCCGCCGTCACCAGCTTCACCCAGCCCGCGGGGCGCAGTACATAGGCCGCGGCCGCCACATCGAGCGGGTCCGCGGCCGGGGGCGGAGCGCCGGAGTCGAGCGCGCCGGCGAGTTGCGGCTGGGCCTCTCTGAGCTTCTCCCCGATCCGCTGCCGGAAGAGGGTGTCCGTCTCCAGCGCGGTCGCCATGGCGTTCCCGGCGAACTTGGCCCGCCGATTCGGGGCGAAACGGGCGTACTGCCGCAGCTGGGCGGGCAGTTCGGCGACGGTCAGCCCGCCGAAGCCGTCCGACACGATCTGTACGACACGCCGTCGCACGCCGTCGGGCAGCGGACGGTCAAGCACCTCAGCGGTGCCGTCGGCCGGCCCCCCGCCTGTGGTCTCCACCATCCGTCACACCCCATCACCTGTGCGGGGCCGCCTCCCGGTCTCAGGAGTCGGCGCCCGGCCTGTCCACGAGTTCCACCTGGTCCACCGCGTTGCACCAGCGGCAGCGCACCGACTCGATGGTCTCACTGACCACCTCGCGCTCCTCGACCTTGGGCTCACCGGCCAGGTCGAGGTGCACGTACTCCACGACCTTCGACGAGCGGGTCACGTCGAAGCGCGTGAGGTTGCCGCAGAGGGTGCAGCGCCACCGCGTCGTGGTGGTCGGCAGGGGAACCGTCATCGTGACTGTTCGCTTCCTTCTAGTGTCCGTGACGCGCCGTCCCGACGCGTGTGGCTCGTTACCCTACGGCCTGGCGAGTACTCGACGCCGCCCCCTCCGCGGCGGCGAGGCGATCTGCACCAGTGCATCCCGTTACGCCATGCTCTATGTCCATGATCGGCAACCGGAACACGACGGCCGCCCGGACCCTGCGGAGCCTGAGGGGCACGTCGGCGCCCATGACGTACACCCTGATCGCCGTCTGCTGCCTGATCTTCGTGCTCGGCCCGGCGTCCGGCTTCACCCCGTCCTACGGCACCGGGGACGCCCTGGCGGCCGCGCAGCGCGCGTACTTCCGGCGCTGGGGGGTCGTCCCCGCCGACCTGTTCGACGGTCCGGCCCGGGAGGCGCTCACCCCGGCCACGGCGCTGTTCATCCACGGCAGCTGGGTGCACCTGCTCGGCAACATGCTGTTCCTCTTCGTCTTCGGGGCGATGACCGAGGAGCGGATGGGCCGCCTGGAGTTCACCCTCTTCTACGTCGGCTGCGGCTATCTCGCTCTGCTCGGCTACGCGGCCGCCAACGCCACGTCCCAGCAGTCGCTGGTGGGGGCGTCCGGGGCGATCTCGGCGGTCCTCGGGGCGTTCCTGTACCTGTTCCCCAGCGCCCGCGTGACCAGTCTTCTGCCTTTCCTCTTCTTCCTTCCGCTCCGGTTCCCGGCCTGGGTGGTGCTCCCCTTCTGGGCGGCCCTGCAGTGGCTGGCCCTGAACCAGGCCCCCTCCGGCCCCGGCGTGGCCTACCTCGCCCACCTGGTCGGCTTCGGGCTCGGACTCGGCTACGCGTGGGTGCGGTACGGCCGTGGGACTAAAGTGAAACCCGCCCCAGCTCCGGCACCCGAGGGAGAGAACCAGCCGTGATCACCGCGATCGTCCTCATCAAGACCAGCGTGGACCGGATCCCCGAGATCGCGGAACAGATCGCCGCGCTGGACAGCGTCAGCGAGGTCTTCTCCGTCACCGGTACGTATGACTTGATCGCCATGGTCCGGGTGCGGGAGCACGAGGACCTGGCCGAGGTGATCCCGGGGCGGATCAGCAAGATCCAGGGCGTGGAGGGGACGGACACGCACGTAGCGTTCCGTACCTATTCGCAGCACGACCTGGAGGCCGCGTTCGCGATCGGCCTGGACAGCTGAGAAACGTCGGCTGAGGTGCCCCGCAAGGGGCGCGGGGAACTGCGCGCTCAGCCAGGACGGACCCGCAGTGGACCACGACGCTTCGTGCCCGGCTGCGGGCCGGTGGGGGCCGATCGCGCCCACGCGGCGGTAGCCGCACATTGACACAGCCCCCGCGCCCCCTGGGACGTTGCCCCTGAGGCCGGTCTGCATCACACCGCCGGTACGCAGCGGCCTTCCTCCGTGCGGTACGTCCACTTGGCACCGTCGGCGACCAGTTCCTTCACGGCGCTGACGAACCGCTCCACGTGCTCGTCCGGCGTGCCCGCTCCGAAACTCACCCGGATCGCGTTGAGGGACTTCTCGCCCGGTGCCGCTTCCGGCGCCCCGCACTCGCCCTGGGTCTGGGCGTCGGAGCCCAGCAGGGTCCTGACCAGGGGGTGGGCGCAGAAGAGGCCGTCGCGGACGCCGATGCCGTACTCGGCGGAGAGGGCCGCGGCGAAGTGGGAGCTGTTCCAGCCCTCCACGACGAAGGAGATCACACCGACGCGCGGGGCGTCGTCGCCGAAGAGGGAGAGGACACGGACCTCGGGCACCTCGGCCAGACCCGTCCGCACCTTCTCGATCAGGTGCCGCTCGCGGGCCACCAGCGTGTCGAAGCCGGCCTCGGTCAGCGCCTTGCAGGCGGCGGCGATCGAGTAGGCACCGATCACGTTGGGCGACCCGGCCTCATGCCGGGCGGCGCTCTCGTGCCACTCCACGGCCACTCCCCCGTCCTCGCGCCGGGTGACCTTGCGGCTGGCGCCGCCGCCCGCGAGGTACGGCTCGGCCGCCCGGAGCCAGTCGGAGCGGCCGGCGAGGATGCCGGAGCCGAAGGGGGCGTACAGCTTGTGGCCCGAGAAGGCGATCCAGTCGACGTCCAGGTCGCGGACGCTCACCGGGTGGTGCGGGGCCAGCTGGGCCGCGTCCAGGACGATCCGGGCGCCGTGCGTGTGGGCCGCCGCGGCCAGCTCCCGTACCGGCCACAGTTCGCCGGTGACGTTCGAGGCACCGGTGACACAGACCAGGGCCGGGCCGTCGGGGTCGCGATCGGCGAGGGCCTTCTCCAGGGTCTCGACGGCCTGGCGCGGGGTGCGCGGGGCGTCGAGGTAGGTGACCCGGGTGTCCTGCCAGGGCAGCAGGCTCGCGTGATGCTCGGTCTCGAAGACGAAGACCTGGCAGTCGGCGGGGAGGGAGCGGGCCAGCAGGTTCAGGGAGTCCGTGGTCGAGCGGGTGAAGATCAGCTGGTCGTCGGGGCGGCAGTCGAGGAACTCGGCGACCGTCCTGCGGGCGTTCTCGAAGAGGTCCGTGGAGAGCTGGGAGAGGTAGCCGGCGCCTCGGTGGACGCTGCCGTAGTAGGGCGCGTAGGCGGCCACGTCGTCCCAGACCCGCTGGAGGGCGGGGGCGCTGGCCGCGTAGTCGAGGGCGGCGTAGGTGACCTCGCCGCCGGTGACGAGCGGGACGGTGACATCACGGCCCAGAACGGGCAGCGGGGCACAAACAGACTGAGCGGAGACAGCGGTGGAGACGGACATGGCGGAACTCCCGTGAGAGGAAGGAAGAAAGAGAAAGTGGGTGTGCGGAGGCGGGGCTCGACGCCCTAGCGCATTCGCTTGCTCACGGGAGACTCCCTCGACGACCAGGATCCCTGGGGTCCGAGGGATCCGCGCTTGCCGTAGACCTCGCTGCCTACGGCCTGGTCTTCACCCGGGGCACCCCGCCACGGACGGAGGGTTGCCGGACAGTCGGCCGGGGCCTCATGACTGTCACTCATGACCTGGCAAAAAACGTAGATGAAGTGATCGCCGACGCGCAACTTCTGTCCGGATGACGGGACGAAGGCGCGCGTCGGCGCCGCTTCTCTTTCCGTTCGGCCTCTACTGGCCGCCCGGCGCCTACTTGTTCGTCGCCGCCGCCCAGCGCTCCAGCACCCGCTTGGCCGCGCCCGAGCCGATCGACTCCGCCGCCTTGTCCATGCCGGCGCGGATCTGCTCGGCCAGCGTGGCGGTGCCCGGGTCCAGGGCCACCAGCGCCGCCGCCGAGTTCAGCAGGACCGCGTCACGGACGGGGCCCGTCTCGCCGTCCAGAAGCCGGCGGGCGACCTCCGCGTTGTACGACGGGTCACCGCCGCGCAGCGCCTCCACCGGGACCAGCTCGATGCCGACGTCCCTCGGGTCGAAGGTCTCCTCGGTGACCTTGCCGTCCCGGACGATCCAGACATGGGACGTGGAGGTCGTGGTCAGTTCGTCGAGGCCGTCGTCGCCGCGGAAGACCAGGGAGGAGTTGCCGCGTTCGGCGAAGACGCCCGCGACGACCGGTGCCATACGGGGGTCCGCGACGCCGACCGCCTGCGCCCGCACCCGCGCGGGGTTGGTCAGCGGGCCGAGGATGTTGAACACCGTGCGGATGCCCAGCTGGCCGCGGGCCGCGCCCGCATGGCGCAGTGCGGGGTGGAACTTGACGGCGAAGCAGAAGGTGATGCCGGCCTCTTCGGCGACCTCGGCGACCCGCTGCGGGGTCAGGTCGAGGTTGACGCCGAGCTTCTCCAGCACGTCCGAGGCACCGGACGCGGAGGACGCGGCCCGGTTGCCGTGCTTGACGACCTTCGCCCCGGTGCCGGCCACCACCAGCGCGGACATCGTGGAGATGTTCACCGTCTTGGCGCCGTCGCCGCCGGTGCCGACGATGTCGACCGTGCGGCCGGGCACCTCGATGACGTTGGCGTGCTGGTACATCGTGCGGACGAGGCCGTTGATCTCGTCGACCGTCTCGCCCTTCGCCCGCAGCGCCACGACGAACCCGGCGATCTGGGCGTCGGTCGCCTGACCGCGCATGATCTGGTCCATCGCCCAGGCCGTCGCGTCGGCGCTCTGGTCCTGCCCGTACAGCAGCGCGTTCAGTACCCCGGGCCAGGAACGGCCCGCCGCGGTGTCGCCTCCAGCGGGGGTCACAGCGCTCATAAGGCCGCTCCTGATCGTCATACCGGCAAAAAGCAGTGTCAGGGCTACCCTATCCAGCCGCAGGCACGGCCGAAGGGCCCCCGTCCGTACACCGGACGGGGGCCCTTCGGCCGTGGCGTGGCGACGCGGTCGATCAGTGGTGGCCGTGGCCGCTCGTGATCTCCTTGTACTCCTCGACGGTGGGCTTCGGGATCTGGTTGTCGTCGCCGTAGTAGGCGCTGCTCAGCTTGGCGCGGAGCTTCTCAGTCCCCTTGATCTTGCGCTCGACACCGTTCTCGTCCACCGCCGCGCCGACCTGGGCCGGCTCGTACTGGTGGTGGGCCGTGAGGGTGTGCAGCTGCTCCTGGCTGAGCGGCTCGTGCACCTCGATGAACTCACCGTGCGGCAGCCGCTTGATGATGCCGGTCTCGCGACCGTGCAGCACCTTCTCGCGGTCCCGGCGCTGCAGGCCGAGGCAGATCCGCTTGGTGACGATGAACGCGATCACCGGTCCGGCGATGAAGAAGATCCGGACGAACCAGGTCACGTCGTTGATCGACAGATGGAAGTGGGTGGCGATGAGGTCGTTGCCACCACCGACCAGGCCGACCATGTACACGGTCACCCAGGCGACACCGAACCCGGTGCGGGTCGGAGCGTTGCGCGGGCGGTCCAGGATGTGGTGCTCGCTCTTGTCGCCGGTGACCCAGGACTCGATGAACGGGTAGACCGCGATCGCACCCAGGACCAGGCCGAAGAGCATCAGCGGGATGAACACGCCCAGGACGAGCGTGTGACCCCAGAAGTTGATCTCCCAGCCCGGGAAGTAGCGGACCAGACCCTCGGCGAAGCCCATGTACCAGTCGGGCTGGGCGCCGGTGGAAACCTGGTCCGGACGGTAGGGGCCCATGGCCCAGATCGGGTTGATCTGGGTGGTCGCCGCGACGACCGCGATGACACCGAAGACCAGGAAGAAGAAGCCTCCGGCCTTGGCCATGTAGACCGGCAGCAGCGGCATGCCGACGACGTTCTTCTCGGACTTTCCGGGACCCGCGAACTGCGTGTGCTTGTGGTAGAAGACCAGGATCAGATGGCCGACCACCAGGCCGAGCATGATGCCCGGCAGCAGCAGGATGTGGATCGAGTAGAACCGGGCCACGAAGTCGTGACCGGGGAACTCGCCGCCGAAGAGGAACATCGAGATGTACGTGCCGACGATCGGCATCGACAGGACCGCGCCCTCGGTGAAGCGGACGCCGGTGCCGGAGAGCAGGTCGTCCGGGAGCGAGTAACCGGTGAAGCCGGTGAACATGCCCAGGACGAACAGCAGGAAGCCGAACAGCCAGTTGATCTCACGCGGCTTGCGGAACGCGCCGGTGAAGAACACGCGCATCATGTGCACGAACATGCCGGCGAGGAAGATCAGCGCGGCCCAGTGGTGGATCTGCCGGACGAGCAGACCACCGCGCACGTCGAAGGAGATGTGCAGGGTCGAGCTGAACGCCTCGGACATCAGCTGTCCCTGGAGCGGGACATAACTGCCGTGGTACTCCACCTCGTTCATCGACGGGTGGAAGAACAGCGTCAGATAGACACCCGTCAGGATGATGATGATGAAGCTGTACAGGCAGACTTCGCCCAACATGAACGACCAGTGGTCGGGGAAGATCTTGCGCATGTTGGACTTGGCCAGGGAGTAGATCCCGAGCCGTCCGTCGGCCCAGTCGGCGACACGCTCGCCGGCCGGTGCCTTCCCGCGCGCGCGGGACTCTGTGTTCTCTGTAGTGCTCATCCGCGCTCCCAGAAAGCAGGACCGACGGGCTCCTCGAAGTCGCCGAGCGCCTGGAGGTAGCCCTCCTCGCTCACACCGATGCGCAGCTGCGGCAGGGCGTGACCGGCCGGGCCGAAGATCACTCGGGCACCGTCGGAGAGGTCGAAGGTGGACTGGTGGCACGGGCAGAGCACATGGTGGGTCTGCTGCTCGTACAGGGAGATCGGGCAACCGACGTGGGTGCAGATCTTCGAGTAGGCCACGATGCCCTCGTGCGACCACTCGAGCTCGCGCTTGTCCTTGATGTTGTCCGGCTGCAGCCGGATGATCATCAGGGCCGCCTTGGCCATCTGGTTCTGGAACTCCTCGTCGGTCTCCTCCAGGCCCTCGGGCTTGGCGAAGGTCAGCGAGCCGACGGCGATGTCGGAGGGACGCAGCGGCTCGTTGGTGTTCATGTTGACGAGCAGCTTGCCCTTCGACCACAGCGTGTGGCGCAGCGAGGTGCCGGGCAGCGGGCCGAGGTCGCGCAGCAGCATGACGCCGGAGAGCGGGACCAGGGTCAGCGCGCCGAACATCGTGTTGCGGATCAGCTTGCGCCGGCCGAGCGCCGACTCCTTGGCGCCCTGCTTGAAGTCCGCGTGGACCTTGGCACGGACCTCGGGAGGGGCCTCGATCGGGTGCCGCTCGTCGGCGACCTCCACGTCGGACATCAGGGTGCGGGCCCAGTGGACCGCGCCCGCGCCGATGCAGAACAGCGCCACACCGAGGGTCAGGCCCAGCGCGAAGTTCAGCGCGCTGATGTGACCGAGCGGGAAGACGAAGATCGACTTGTCGTGCGGGATCGTCACGTACGAGGCGATGAAGCCGACGGTGGCCAGCATCGAGATCGTGAACAGCAGGGCCACGACGCGCTCGGACCGCTTGGCGGCCCGCTCGTCGATGTCCTGGATCCGATGCTCGTGAGGCGGCAGACCGGGGTCCGCGAACGGGTCCTTCTCGTCCGCGACGCTCACCGCGCCGTGCGCGTGATCCTGCTCAGCGGGCAGGTTCTCTTCTGGAATCTCTTGGCTACTCATGACTTCTTGGCCTTTGCGGTCCGAGCGGCGACCCAGACGGCGACCGCGATCATGACACCGAGACCGAAGACCCACGCGAACAGACCCTCGCTGACCGGCCCGATGCCGCCCAGGTTCAGACCGCCGGGGTTCTCCGTCTTGGGGCTGTTGACCGCGTCGAGGTACGCGATGATGTCCTTCTTGTTCTTCTCGGACAGCGTGGTGTCCGGGAAGGACGGCATGTTCTGCGGGCCCGTCTGCATGGCCTCGTAGATGTGCTTCGGGTCGACGCCTTCCAGGTTCGGCGCGAACTTGCCCTTGGTCAGCGCGCCACCCGCACCCACGAAGTTGTGGCACTGCGCGCAGTTGGTGCGGAACAGTTCGCCGCCCGCGGCGACGTCGGCACCGCTCGGGCCGTACTGCTCCTTGGTGGGCACCTCGGGACCGGCGCCCAGCGAGGCGACGTACGCCGCGAGCTGGTCGATCTGGGCCTGGCTGTAGATGTTCTTCTTCTTGAGGACCTGCGGACCGTCCGAGGTGGCGGCCGGCATACGGCCGGTGCCGACCTGGAAGTCGACCGCGGCGGCGCCCACGCCGGCCAGGCTGGGACCGTCGGACGAGCCCTGACCGCCGGTGCCGTGGCAGCTGGCACAGCCGACCGAGTAGAGCTTCTTGCCCTCCTCAATGGTCAGGGACTGGGAGGCTACGTCGGCCTGCGCCTGGCCCGCGGGCGCGAGCGCGGCATACAGCCCCCCAGTGGCCGCCAGCGCAAAGAGTAGGACGACGACCGCCGCCAGCGGATGGCGTCGTCGTGCGGAGAGCTTTTTCACGGATTACCCCGGTGTCAGGATCTTCTGCGTCGATGCTTCTGGGTTGTGCGCTTCTGCAGCGCGTGGAGCCGGCCCGGCTACTTGATCAGGTAGATCGTGGCGAAGAGGCCGATCCAGACGACATCGACGAAGTGCCAGTAGTAGGACACGACGATGGCCGCGGTCGCCTGCTCGTGCGTGAACCGCTTCGCCGCGTAGGTGCGGCCGAGGACGAACAGGAAGGCGATGAGGCCGCCCGTCACGTGCATCCCGTGGAAGCCGGTGGTCAGGTAGAACACCGAGCCGTACGGGTCGGAGGAGAGCGAGATCCCGTCCTCCTTCACCAGGCTGGTGTACTCGTAGATCTGACCGCCGATGAAGATCGCGCCCATCACGAAGGTGACGATGAACCAGCCCCGGAGCTTCTTCACGTCCCCGCGCTCGGCGGCGAACACGCCGAGCTGGCAGGTGAGGGAGGAGAGCACCAGGATCGTGGTGTTGGTCGCGGAGAACGGAATGTTGAGATGGCTCGCCATCTCCTTCCAGTGATCCGGACCGGTCACCGATCGCAGGGTGAAGTACATCGCGAAGAGGGCCGCGAAGAACATCAGCTCGGAACTCAGCCAGATGATGGTTCCGACGCTGGTGAGGTTCGGCCGATTGACCGACGGGTGCGCGTGCCCGGTTTCTACTGTCGTTGCTGTCGCCACGACCGACATTATGTCGGTCGCTTATCTCGCGCTCACTCCGGGGGGTGCCGTTCGGGGTGTCCGCACCGTGTGTACTGCCCGGATGGCCCATCGAAGCGGTGTTCCAACAGGTGTTGACGAGGTGTCCGGGGGAGTAGCATCCGGCGCATCGGTCCTGTCCGTACGACGACTTCCGTCCCCGCGTATCGGAGGAACAATGCAGCCGACCGCCACGGTGCTGGTCTACAGCGACGACTCCAACACCCGCGAGCAGGTACGGCTGGCCGCCGGCCGGCGCCCGGCTCCCGATGTGCCGTTCGTCGAGTTCGTGGAGTGCGCGACGCCCCAGGCGGTCGTCACCGAACTCGACAAGGGCGGGATCGACGTCTGCGTGCTGGACGGCGAGGCCGTGCCGCTGGGGGGCATGGGGGTGTGCCGGCAGATCAAGGACGAGGTGTTCAACTGCCCGCCGGTCCTGTTGCTGATCGGGCGGCCGCAGGATGCCTGGCTCGCCACGTGGAGCCGCGCGGACGCGGCTGTGACGCTTCCGGTGGATCCGGTGGAGTTCGCCTCGGCACTGGCGTCTTTGTTGCGGCAGACGAGGCTGCAGAGCGCCTGAGAGGGAGGGGCGCCGGGTGAGCGCGCGACTGAAGGCCGTGTGTGGCTGGTCGCGCCCGCGCGGCGGTAGCCGCATGGCAAACGCGGCCCCGCGCCCCTGGTTCCTCACAGTGCGGCCGGCTGCACTCTCACCGCGTCCTGTGGCTTGGGGCCGTCCGGGGTGCCATTGATGAGGGCGCTGCCGTTGCGCCAGTCCTTCCAGGCGATGTTCCAGTCGCCGAAGCCGTTGCCGAAGTGCTCCATCTCCTCGCCGTTGGAGTTGACGACCTTCACCAGATCGCCCGGGTGGAAGGTGTCGAAGAACCACTCGGCGTTCGAGGTGTTCATGCCGGTGCAGCCGTGGCTGACGTTCGCGTACCCCTGGGAGCCCACCGACCAGGGGGCGGCGTGGACGTACTCGCCCGACCAGGTCACCCGGGTGGCGTAGTAGACCGGGAGGTCGTACGAGTCCGAGGTGCCCTCGGCGATGCCGACCGTGGTGCCGCGCATGCGTACGAAGTACTGCTTCTCCAGTACGACCTTGACACCGTTGCGGGTCTCGTAGCCGGACTTGCCCGTGGTGACGGGGATCTGGTTGATCTCCTTGTCGTTCCGGTACACCGTCAGCTGGTGGGCGGCGGCGTCCGTGACGGCGAGGAGCTTGTCGCCGGTGGTGAGCTTCAGGGGCTTGGCCGCGCCGCCCCACAGGCGGTCGCTGATCTTTACGCCCTCCAGGTTGCTGTGCACCTGGATGGTGGCGTGGGCGGGCCAGTAGTCCTTGGGCCGGTAGTGGAGTTCCTTGCCGCTCACCCAGTACCAGGACCCCTCGACGGCGGGGATGGAGTCGACCCTGAGGGCGCGCTCCACGATGGCGCGCTGGGCCTTGTCCTTGACCTCGTGGTCGAGCTGGGCGGTGACGGGCTGGCCCACGCCGTACTCACCCGCCTGGGGGCCGAAGGTGACCTTCAGCCGCTGCTGGGTGGTGGGCATGCTGGTGTCGAAGGTGAGGACCTTGCGACCGGGCGCGCCGTCCTCGTCCTCGGTACTGACCTGGACCGTGTAGTGGGCGTTGGCGGCCAGCGGGGAGGTGCTGTGCCAGCGACGGCCGTCGGCGTCGAGTTCGCCCGCCACATGACGACCGGTGGCGTCCTGGGCGGTGACGTCCGTGATCCGGTCCTCGTCGCTCTTGGCGACGACCTCCAGCGGTTTGTCGGGGTCGGCCCGCTTCCCCGCGTCAGTAGGGGTGTTGAAGGAGACCTGGTCCGCCGCGTCGTACGGCTTGTCCGACAGCGGGTTGCCGTCCGATCCGCAGGCGGTGACGCCCGCGCCGAGGGCGGTCACCAGCAGGGTGCAGCTGACGACGGTGCGGGCGCACGGAGAGTGGCTCATACGGTCACGCTATGAGGTGTTTTCCGTACCGGCACGCCAGGTACTCCAGATGGGGGACCGGCACTGCACCGAAGGTGGGACGGCCGTAAAAGCGGGAGCCCGGACCCTCCTGACAGAGGGTCCGGGCTGCCGGTGCGCTCGCGTGTGCTTACTGGGTGCGGTTCTCACCGTGGTAGTACTCGAACACCCAGCCGAAGAGGCCGATCATGATGATGGGCACCGAGAAGTACAGCAGCCACCAGCCGACGGCGACACCGAGGAAGGCCAGCGCGCCACCGACGCCGAGGGCGAGCGGCTGCCAGCTGTGCGGGCTGAAGAAGCCCAGCTCGCCCGCCTCGTCCGCGACATCGGCCTCCTTGTTGTCCTGGGCACCGGCGTCCACCCGCGAGGCCGTGAAGCCCAGGTAGAACCCGATCATGATGCACAGGCCGAAGGCCATGAAGAGCGCCGTGGTACCGGCCGCCTCCTTCGACCACACGCCGTAGACGATCGCCATGGCGAGGACGAAGACGCTCAGCCACACGAACATGCGGCCCTGGATCTTCACTTGCCGGCCTCCTTGCTGCCCGCGACAGCGGCGACGGCCTGGCCGTGCTCCAGCTGCTCCAGGGCGGCGATCTCAGGGTGGTGCAGGTCGAACGCCGGGGATTCACTGCGGATCCGCGGCAGGGTGACGAAGTTGTGCCGCGGCGGCGGGCAGGAGGTCGCCCACTCCAGCGAACGGCCGTAGCCCCATGGGTCGTCGACGCCGACCGGCTTGCCGTACTTGGCCGTCTTCCACACGTTGTAGAGGAACGGCAGGATCGACAGGCCGAGCAGGAAGGAGCTGATCGACGAGATCGTGTTCAGAGTGGTGAAGCCGTCGGCCGCCAGGTAGTCGGCGTAACGACGCGGCATGCCCTCGGCGCCCAGCCAGTGCTGGACCAGGAAGGTGCCGTGGAAGCCGATGAACAGCGTCCAGAAGGTGATCTTGCCGAGGCGCTCGTCGAGCATCTTGCCCGTCATCTTCGGCCACCAGAAGTGGAAGCCGGAGAACATCGCGAAGACGACCGTACCGAAGACCACGTAGTGGAAGTGGGCCACCACGAAGTACGAGTCGGAGACGTGGAAGTCCATCGGGGGCGAGGCCAGGATGACACCGGTCAGACCACCGAAGGTGAAGGTGATCAGGAAGCCGGTGGCCCAGAGCATCGGGGTCTCGAAACTCAGCGACCCCTTCCACATCGTTCCGATCCAGTTGAAGAACTTCACGCCTGTCGGTACGGCGATGAGGAACGTCATGAAGGAGAAGAACGGCAGCAGCACACCGCCGGTGACGTACATGTGGTGGGCCCACACCGTCACGGACAGACCGGCGATCGCGATGGTGGCCGCGATCAGACCCACGTAGCCGAACATCGGCTTACGGGAGAAGACCGGGATGACCTCGGAGATGATGCCGAAGAACGGCAGGGCGATGATGTACACCTCTGGATGGCCGAAGAACCAGAAGAGGTGTTGCCAGAGCAGCGCTCCGCCGTTTGCCGCGTCGAAGACATGTGCCCCGAATTTCCGATCCGCCTCCAGCGCGAACAGCGCGGCGGCGAGGACGGGGAAGGCGAGCAGGACCAGGACGGCGGTCAGCAGCACGTTCCACACGAAGATCGGCATGCGGAACATGGTCATGCCGGGGGCACGCATGCAGATGATCGTGGTGATGAAGTTGACCGCACCGAGGATGGTGCCGAAGCCGGAGAAGGCCAGACCCATGATCCACATGTCGGCGCCGAGGCCCGGCGAGCGGACCGCGTCGGACAGCGGGGAGTAGGCGAACCAGCCGAAGTCGGCCGCACCCTGCGGGGTGAGGAAGCCGCCCACCGCGATGGTCGAGCCGAACAGGTAGAGCCAGTAGGCGAACATGTTCAGCCGCGGGAAGGCGACGTCCGGCGCGCCGATCTGGAGCGGCATGATCCAGTTCGTGAAGCCGGCGAACAGCGGCGTCGCGAACATCAGCAGCATGATCGTGCCGTGCATCGTGAACGCCTGGTTGAACTGCTCGTTCGACATGATCTGCAGACCGGGGCGAGCGAGCTCGGCGCGCATGAGCAGCGCCATCACGCCACCGATCAGGAAGAACGCGAACGATGTGACCAGATACATCGTTCCGATGGTCTTGTGGTCGGTGGTCGTCAGCCACTTCACCACGATATTGCCGGGCTGCTTGCGCCTGACCGGCAGCTCGTCAGCGTACGAGCCTTCAGCCGCGGCACCCTGGGGTTCGTTGAGGATGCTCACAGGTTGTTCGTCTCCCGGTTCTTCTCGTGGCTCGTCTGCGCGATGCCGGCGGGAATGTAACCGGTCTGCCCCTTCTTGACGAGGTCCTTGAGGTGCTGCTGGTAGCGCTCGGGCGAGACGACCTTCACGTTGAACAGCATCCGGGAGTGGTCGACGCCGCAGAGCTCGGCGCACTTTCCGCGGAAGGTGCCCTCCTGGTTGGGAGTCACCTGGAACGCGTTGGTGTGGCCCGGGATGACGTCCATCTTCATCAGGAACGGCAGCACCCAGAAGGAGTGGATGACGTCACGCGAGGTGAGGACGAAGCGGACGGTCTCGCCCTTGGGCAGCCAGAGCGTCGGACCGGGGTTGCCGGTCTGCGGATTCCTGGTGCCCGGCGTGCCGACGTCGTAGACGCCGCCGGCGGCGGCCGGGAACTCCTTCTTGAACCGGTCCGGAATGGCGTCCAGGTTCGCGTCGGTCTTCGCGTCGCCGGTGACACCGGAGACGGGCGTGATGTAGTTGAAGCCCCAGCTCCACTGGAAGCCGACCACGTTGACCGTGACGTCGGGCTTCTTGTCGGTGAGGCTGAGAATCTTCGTCTCGTCACGCGCGGTGAAGTAGAACAACACCGAGACGATGATGAGCGGAACCACCGTGTACAGCGCCTCGATCGGCATGTTGTACCGGGTCTGGGCCGGAACCTCGATCTTGGTGCGGCTGCGCCGGTGGAAGATGGCGCTCCAGATGATCAGACCCCACACCAGCACGCCCACGGCGAGCGCGGCGGCCCAGGAGCCCTGCCACAGGGAGAGGATCCGCGGAGCCTCTTCCGTGGTCGGGGTGGGCATACCAAGGCGGGGGAAGTCCTTGTATGTGCAACCGGTAGCGGTCGCAAGGACCAGGCCCGCGGTCATTGCCTGCAGCAGCTTCCGCCGCATCGGGCGCCGCGGCGAGCGGTCGGAGCCGTTGGGACTCACGTAGCGCCTTCCCGAGAGTCTCGCCCGCGCGGTTGGCTGCGGCCTGCCTTCTCGCTGGTCGGTCGCCGCCCTGCGTCGGGCAGGGGTTTGGATGTTTATGCGGACCAAACCCTAGCCGACGCCCTCCGGGGGTTCGCGGGGAGGGGGGCATACGCGCCGCGGGTCACTCCGTAGGGGTGGGAAAGGGCGCCCAATAGCTCGGGTTGTCGCGGTTTGCGGTGCGGGTGCGGGTGCCTTGTGGCTTGTCATGCGGTTCCTCGCGCCCCCGGGTTCGTTGCACTTGAGGACGCCTTACCGTTGCTGTGTGCCCTACTTCGACGCCGCTTCCACCGCACCTCTCCATCCCGTCGCCAGGCAGGCGCTGTTGGCCGCCCTCGACGACGGGTGGGCGGATCCCGCGCGTCTGTACAAGGAAGGGCGCAGGGCCCGGATGCTGCTGGACGCCGCCCGGGAGGCGGCCGCCGAAGCCGTCGGGTGCCGGACGGACGAACTGGTTTTCACCCCGTCCGGAACCCGCTCCGTGCACACGGGCATCGCGGGGGCGTTGGCCGGTCGCCGCCGGACGGGACGCCACCTGATCGTGTCATCCGTCGAACACTCCTCGGTGCTCCATTCGGCCGAGGTGTTCGAGGCGGACGGTGGCGAGGTGACCCGGGTCCCGGTGGACCGTACGGGCGAGGTGGACGTGTCGTCGTACGCGACGGCGCTGCGGCCGGACACCGCGCTCGCCTGCCTTCAGTCCGCCAACCACGAGGTGGGCACCGTGCAGCCGGTGGCGGCGGTGGCCGAGGTCTGCCGGGCGGCCGGGGTGCCGTTGCTGGTGGACGCGGCGCAGTCGCTGGGGTGGGAGCGCGTCGAGGGCGACTGGTCGCTGCTGACGGCGAGCGCGCACAAATGGGGCGGCCCGAGCGGGGTCGGGCTGCTGGTCGTGCGCAAGGGGGTGCGGTTCGCCGTCCAAGGGGCCTCGGACGAGCGGGAGTCGGGCCGTTCGCCCGGTTTCGAGAACCTCCCGGCGATCGTCGCGGCCGCCGCGTCGCTGCGGGCCGTACGGGCGGAGGCCGAGCAGGAGGCCGTACGACTGCGGGGGCTGACGGCGCGGATCCGGGCGCGGGTGCCGGAGTTGGTGCCGGACGTGGAGGTGGTGGGCGCCCCGGAACGGCGGCTGCCGGGGATCGTCACCTTCTCCTGTCTCTATGTCGACGGAGAGACCCTGCTCCACGAACTCGACCGCGAGGGCTTCGCCGTGTCGTCCGGATCCTCCTGTACGAGCAGCACGTTGACGCCCAGCCATGTGCTGAAGGCGATGGGCGTACTCAGCGAGGGGAACGTGCGGGTGTCGCTGCCGACGGGCGCGGCGGAGACGGACGTGGAACGGTTCCTGGGGGTGCTGCCGGGGGTGGTGGCCGGGGTGCGGGAGAAGCTGGGTGCACCGATGCCGGCGGCGACGGTCCAGGCGGCGGACGTGGTCGTCGACTCGCTCGGCAAACGGTGCCCGATCCCGGTCATCGAACTGGCGAAGGTGATCGGGAGCGTGCCGGTGGGCGGCACGGTCCGGGTTCTGTCGGACGACGAGGCGGCACGACTCGACATCCCCGCGTGGTGCGAGATGCGGGGACAGGAGTACGTCGGTGAGGAGAAGGCGGAGCGGGGAACGGCCTATCTGGTCCGCCGGGTGAGCTGAGCGCCCCTTGGGGGCGCGGGGCTGTGCGGATGTGCGGCGACCGCCGCGTGGGCGCGCTCAGCCCCCACGCCCCGCACCCGACGGCGTCAGACCAGGTACCCCCGGACCTCCTCGGCGGCCTCGTCCCCGTACGCCTTGGTGAACCGCTCCATGAAATGCCCCCGACGCAGCTGGTACTCCTGCGTCCCCACCGTCTCGATGACGAGAGTCGCCAGCATGCAGCCCACCTGAGCCGCACGCTCCAACGAGACGCCCCATGCGAGCCCGGACAGGAACCCGGCGCGGAACGCGTCGCCGACGCCCGTCGGGTCGGCCTTGCGCTCCTCGTCGGGGCAGCCGACCTCGATGGCGTCCTCGCCGGCCTTCTCGATCCGCACCCCGCGGGCGCCCAGCGTGGTGACCCGGTGGCCGACCTTCGCGAGGATCTCCTCGTCGCTCCAGCCGGTCTTGGTCTCGATCAGCCCCTTCTCGTACTCGTTGGAGAAGAGGTACGTCGCGCCGTCCAGCAGTATCCGGATCTCGTCGCCGTTCATCCGGGCGATCTGCTGGGAGAAGTCGGCGGCGAAGGGGATGGAACGGGCGCGGCACTCCTCCGTGTGGCGGAGCATGCCCTCGGGGTCGTCCGCGCCGATCAGGACCAGGTCGAGGCCGCCCACCCGGTCGGCGACGGTCTTCAGCTCGATCAGGCGGGCCTCGCTCATCGCGCCCGTGTAGAAGGAGCCGATCTGGTTGTGGTCGGAGTCGGTCGTGCACACGAAACGCGCGGTGTGCAGGGTCTCCGAGATACGGACGGAGTCGGTGTCGACGCCGTGCCGGTCGAGCCAGGCCCGGTAGTCGTCGAAGTCGAAGCCCGCCGCGCCGACCAGGATCGGCCGGGTGCCGAGCTGTCCCATGCCGAACGCGATGTTCGCGCCGACACCGCCCCGGCGCACGTCCAGGTTGTCGACCAGGAAGGACAGCGAGACCGTGTGCAACTGGTCCGCGACGAACTGGTCGGCGAAGCGGCCGGGGAAGGTCATGAGGTGGTCGGTGGCGATGGAGCCGGTGACTGCGATGCGCACGGCTGGGACTCTCCTGAGGGGAGGCGTGATTGACAGTTAACGCTACCGGGTCCGGGTGGGCGCCCTGAAGGTGCCAAAACTACCCGATAGTAGATCTTTCTTCGCGGCGCCGGACGTGCGTACCGTTCGGTCATGACGAACCTCAAGGTCCACGCCCCCGCTCCGGCAGACCTGGACGGCGACCTGGCGTCGCTGCGCGGTGACTGCGCGCGGATGGCCCCGCACTGGGCGGTTCCCGATCACAGCGATGCCCGGCCGGTGCCGCCGTCACTCATCCACGGGGTGACCGTGCCGAAGAAGTCGGCCAGGCTGCTGGACGCGATGTCCGACTACGGCGACTAGGCCTGTCCGGCGCGTTTCCAGGGAACCGCGCGCTCCCCTCCCGCGTCCCATCGCCGTCCCCCGTGAAGGGGAGGCGGGATACGACACGCGGCAAGGAGCGATGCGGTGAAGAGCGAGCGACCCGAGAACGACGACGAGGCGCCCCCCGAGGCCCAGCAGACCACGGAGTCGCCGAACGCCCGACCCACCGCGGGGCCCGCCGAGAGCGCCGAACGCAAGACCCCGGAACGGGAGACGACCGCGGCCCACGAGCCGCAGGCGCCCTCTGCCGCAAAGGCGATCCCCGAGCCGGCTGCCGCCGAGGCTGAGGCCGAAGGACCCGAGCCGGATACGGCGGCCCCAGACCCGGAACAGACCCGCGACCCGGCAGCGCCCCCCGCCGCAACGGCGACCCCCGAACCCGCAGAAAGCCCCCAGCAGGCTGGGACTTCCGCGGACAGGGCTCCCGCACCGGAAGCGACCCCGAACTCGGCAACAGCCACGGACCCGGAGGAGACCCCCGACCCGGCAGCGCCCCGTGCCGCGGAGGCGGCCCCCGCGCCGGCTGCGGCTGACGCCCCCGACCCGCACGCGGCCCCAGAACCTGAAGAGACCCCCGCCGCAAAGGTCGTCCCCGAACCCGCAGAAAGCCCCCAGCCCGTGGAGGTGCCCTCCGCGGACACGGCTTTCGGGCCCGAGGTGGCCTCGCTCTCCGGTGTTGCCGGGGTTTCCGAGTCCGGTGGCGGGCGGCCCGCCCGCCGCCGCTCCCCCGCCGCCGTCATCGCCTCGGTGGCCGCCGCTGTGCTCCTGATCTGTGGCGGTGGGGCCTATCTCGCCGCCGGCGGCGGCTCTGGCGGCGGTACCGGGACCGGGGCCTCCGGCGGCTCCACTCCCCCGCCGCTCGCCCTGGACGGTTACTCCGCCGGAGGCAACGGCATGGCCCCGGGCGAGCCCAACCCCTACGGCGTGACCTACAAGGCGGACGGAACGCTCCCCGGCGGCCCCGGCTCGGCCGCGGTGTACCAGCCGGCCGGTGAGGTCTCCAAGGACCGTGTGGCCGCGTTGGCGAAGGCGCTCGGGGTCGACGGGACGCCGGTCACCGAGGGCCAGGTGTGGAAGGTCGGCACCGACAACGACGGCTCCGGCGGGAGTCTCCAGGTGAACAGGGCCGCCCCGGGCCTCTGGACGTACAGCCGCTACGCCCCCGGCACCGACAACTGCAAGACCGGCCTGGTGTGCACGCAGGATCCGGCGGCGCCGGCCGGGGATCCGGTGAGCGTCTCCGTCGCGGAGAAGGCGGCGGCGCCGGTTCTCAAGGCCCTCGGCCAGGACGGCGCGAAAGTCGACGCAAGCCAGGTCATGGGCGCGCAGCGGGCGGTGAACGCCAATCCGGTGATCGGCGGGCTGCCGACGTACGGCTGGACGACGGGGCTGACCGTCAGCAGGCAGGGCGAGGTCGTCGGCGGCAACGGGATGCTGGCGACGCCGGCCAAGGGCGACACGTATCCGGTGCTGAGCGCCGCGAAGACGCTGGACCTGATGAACGCGGCGCCCCGCTCCGACCACCGGATGGGCATCGGCGGCTGCGCCAGTTCCGTACCGCTCAAGGACCGGCTGGAGCAGCCGTGCGCCGCGTCGACGCCGTCCGCTTCCTCCGCCGTCGTTCACAGCGCGGTGTTCGGGCTTGCCGCGCAGTCCGTCTCCGGCCGGCAGGCGCTGGTGCCGTCCTGGCTGTTCCAGGTGCGCGGCGCGGCGGACTCGTACACCGTCACCCATCCGGCGGTGGACCCGAAGTACCTGGCCTCCGCCTCCTCCTCGACGGCGCCGACGGCGCCGACGCCGAGTTCCTCCCCGAGGGCCCCGAAGGACGTGAAGGTGGACGGCTACACGGCCGACGACAGTGAGCTGACCGTCGCCTTCACCGGCGGGGTGTGCGCCGACTACAAGGCCTCCGTGGACGAGGGCTCGGAGCAGGTGGTGGTCAAGGTGACCGAGACGCCCTGGCCGGACAAGATCTGCATCATGATCGCCAAGCAGTACCACCAGACGGTGCACCTGGACGCGCCGCTGGACGGCCGGAAGGTGGTCGGCACGGACGGCAAGGCGGTCCCGAAGGAGAAGGCGGTCACCCTCGACCCGCAGGTGCGCTGAGACACACGAAGGCGGCGGCCCCTCCGGAGGGGCCGCCGCCTTCGTTCCGCTCTGTCGTGCCGTGCCGACTCAGCTGAAGGAGTCGCCGCAGGCGCAGGAGCCGGTCGCGTTCGGGTTGTCGATCGTGAAGCCCTGCTTCTCGATGGTGTCGACGAAGTCGATCGACGCGCCGCCCAGGTAGGGAGCGCTCATACGGTCGGTGACGACCTTGACCCCGCCGAAGTCCTTGACGACGTCACCGTCGAGGGAACGCTCGTCGAAGAAGAGCTGGTAACGCAGGCCGGAGCAGCCACCGGGCTGGACGGCCACACGGAGGGCGAGGTCGTCACGGCCTTCCTGGTCGAGCAGGGCCTTGACCTTGGCCGCGGCGGCGTCGCTCAGGATGATGCCGTCGGTGGCGGTGCTGGTCTCGTCCGATACGGACATCTACATCTCTCCCGGGTTGTACGGAGACTGCTTGCCGACGAGTGCAACCGGCGGGTCCGCTGTTTCATTCCGGGCCGGCGTTCGTCTTCTCGCGTTTTCGCTTCTTCTCTACCTCTTCATGCTCGCACATACCCGCGGCCGGGATTCACGTCACATGGACGCAATGGGCATCGTCAAAGTGACGTGAAGCAGTTATGATAGATAACGTCAGAACGACGAAAAGTAGAAAGGGTGCGTGTCGTGACCACCGCCCAGACCACGGAGCTCGACGTACAGCCGACTCCGCTCGCCCTGCTGCTGCTCGGCCGTGAGGCCGACCCGAAGAGCGAGCGGGGCGTCGAGTGTCCCGGCGACCTGCCCTCGCCGTCCGACCCGGACCTGGTCGCGCGCGCCCGCGCGGCCAAGGAGAAGCTCGGCGACAAGGTCTTCGTGCTCGGCCACCACTACCAGCGCGACGAGGTCATCCAGTTCGCCGATGTCACGGGTGACTCCTTCAAGCTGGCCCGGGACGCGGCCGCCCGCCCGGAGGCCGAGTACATCGTCTTCTGCGGTGTGCACTTCATGGCCGAGTCCGCCGACATCCTGACCTCGGACGACCAGAAGGTGGTCCTCCCCGACCTGGCGGCCGGCTGCTCCATGGCCGACATGGCGACGGCCGAACAGGTCGCCGAGTGCTGGGACGTGCTGACGGAGGCCGGGATAGCCGAGCAGGTCGTCCCCGTCTCGTACATGAACTCGTCCGCGGACATCAAGGCGTTCACGGGCAAACACGGCGGCACCATCTGCACCTCGTCCAACGCGAAGCGGGCCCTGGAGTGGGCCTTCCAGCAGGGCGAGCCCTCGGCGACGAAGGTGCTGTTCCTGCCGGACCAGCACCTTGGCCGCAACACCGCCGTCCGTGACCTGGGCATGTCCCTGGACGACTGCGTGGTCTACAACCCGCACAAGCCGAACGGCGGGCTCACGGCCGACGAGCTGCGGGCCGCGAAGATGATCCTGTGGCGCGGCCACTGCTCGGTCCACGGCCGTTTCAGCCTGGAGTCCGTGGCGGACGTACGCGCCCGTATCCCCGGGGTGAACGTCCTGGTGCACCCCGAGTGCAAACACGAGGTCGTGGCCGCGGCGGACTACGTCGGTTCGACCGAGTACATCATCAAGGCCCTGGAGGCGGCCCCGGCCGGCTCCAAGTGGGCGATCGGCACGGAGCTGAACCTGGTCCGCCGACTGGCGAACCGTTTCGCCCCTGAGGGCAAGGAGATCGTCTTCCTCGACAAGACCGTCTGCTTCTGCTCCACCATGAACCGCATCGACCTCCCCCACCTGGTCTGGACCCTGGAGTCGCTGGCCGAGGGCAACCTGGTCAACCGGATCGAGGTCGACAAGGAGACGGAGGCGTTCGCCAAGCTGGCGCTGGAGCGGATGCTGGCGCTGCCGTAGCCGTACGACCGCGTGTCACCCCGGGTCGACGGGTTTCCGCCCGGGGTGCGCCGGGTCGACGGTGAAGATCGTGCCGTCGGAGGTCGAGAGGACCAGGGCGCCCCGGTTGAACCACACGGTCGGCAGCAGCCCGCTGTTGCCCAGGACCTCGGCGCGTGCGGAGGACTCCCACAGCCGGGTGCCCTTGGCCGCGTCGAGCGCGACCACCCGCCCGCTCGCGCCGGCCATGTACATCGTGCGTCCGCTCGCGTCCACCGAGGCCTGGCCAGGCGACTCCAGGGTCGTGTGGCTGCTCCACAGCCGGGCCCCGGTGGTGGGCGAGAAGGCGGTGACCAAGCCGCTGGAGGTGGCGAGGTAGAGGGTGCCGTGGGCCAGGGTGGGCACCCCGCCCCGGTAGTGCTCGGGCAGGGGCGTCAGGGTGCGCCTGCCCGTGTCGGGGTCGACGCGCACGATGCGGGTGTAGATCAGGTCGGGGCCGTTGTCGACGTCCTTGTCGTCCGTCTCCAGGAAGACCAGCCGGCCGGAGAGCACGCCCACGAAGCCGGCCCGCTGGGCGGGGGACGTCAGGGTGCGGACGGGCCCGTCGGGGTCGACGGCGTAGAACTTCGTGGCGTGCGAGCCGTCCTCCTGGTCGGCGCACTCCACGTAGGGAAGGTCGTCGGCGGCCATCGCCGAGCAGAGGTAACCGGTGGGCACGGGGATCGTACGGCGCACGGTGCCGTCCTTCGCCGAGCGCACGGTCACCGCGCTGCCGTCGCCTTCCTCGGTCAGGGTCACCCCCTCGGCGTAGGCCGAGCCCAGGCTGTCGGTGCGTACCGCGTGGGACCAGAGCCTGGTGCCGCTCCCGGTGTCGAGCGCGAGGACGGACTGGGCCTGTCCCAGGCCGCCGCCGTCGGTGACGGTCAGCTCCACCAGCACCCGGCCGTCGTCCACGCCGAGGACGGTGGTGACGTAGCGGTCGGCCTGCACGCCCGCGGGTGCGATGCCGGCGCGCCAGAGGGTCCGGCCGGTGGTGGCGTCGACCCGGGTCGGGAGCAGGGCGGTGCCGCCGCAGTAGACGGAGCCGCCGTCGGACACACAGGTGGGCGAGGTGTCGCCTTCGTAGCCCGGTGCCTTCTTCACCCCGTGCTCGGCGGCCGCGGACACGGTGGTCTGCCAGGGCTGCCAGCCGGTGGGAAGGCTGCCCCAGCGGGAGGCCGAGGACCCGGTCGCACCGGTGTGGGCCTCGCCGTCGCCGTTCCACGGGCCCAGCAGGAGGAGGCCGGTCAGGGCGGCGGCCAGGACGCCGGAGACCACGAGCAGTGCGCGCCGGCGTGGGCGGCCCCCGGCGTCCGGGGCCGTGTCGGCACCGAGGGCCGGGACTCCGGGCGCCACCGCGGAGGGCAGGCGCAGGGTCAGCGTCTCCGGTTCGCCGGGCTCCGGCTCCGGCAGGACCCGCTCGAACTCCGCCGCCAGTTCGTCGAGTCCGGGCCGGTCGGCGGGTGCCTTGGCCAGGCAGCGCTCCAGGACCGCGCGCAGCGGCCCGGTCACCCCGTCCAGGACGGGCTCGTGGTGGACCACCCGGTAGCCGGTCAGATAGGGGCTGTCGGCGTCGAAGGGGCCGCGTCCGGTGACGCAGTACACCAGCAGCGCGCCGAGCGAGAAGACGTCCGAGGCGGGGCCGACCGTACGGGCGTCGGTGAACTGCTCCGGGGACATGAACGGCGGGGTGCCGACCATCTGCCCGGTCTCGGTGAGGGTGTTGTGGTTCTCGGCGGCCCGGGAGATGCCGAAGTCGATGACGCGGGGGCCGTCCTCGGCGATCAGGACGTTGGCCGGTTTCAGGTCGCGGTGCACGACCCCGGCGCGGTGGATGTCCCGCAGCGCCTCGACCAGCCCCAGTGCCAGGGGCCGCAGTTCGGTGACGCGCAGGGCGCCCCGGTGGCGGATGCGGGCGGCGAGCGACTGCCCGGGCACGTACTGGGTGGCCATCCAGGGCGGTTCGGCCTCCGGGTCGGCGTCCACCACGGCCGCGGTGAAGGCGCCGCTCACCCGGCGGGCGGCCTCGACCTCCTGCCGGAACCGGGCCCGGAAGACCGGGTCCTGGGCGTACTGGGCGTGCACCACCTTGACGGCGACCTCGCGCCCGGAGCGGGCCCTGCCCCGGTAGACGACGCCCATGCCGCCGGCTCCGAGCCGGTCGACGAGCCGGTGGCCGCCGATCGTCCTCGGGTCGTCCTTGTGCAGCGGCACCCCGAAACTCCCCTTCGCCGCATGGCAGTTCGAGCCGACAGCATACGGAACCCACAACGCACCGACGGCCGGTTCCCGGTGGGTTCCGGGAACCGGCCGTCGTTCACCGGTCCGTCACACGGCCGCGGGACTGTCCGGACGGCCGTGGGACCGTCATACGGCCGCGGGCTCCGGTTCCTCGGCGGTCCTCGCCGGTTCCACGGGCCCCTGTCCCTTCTTCGCCGCGCGCCTGTGCGCCCGGCGCTCCTTGCGGAGTTCGAGCATCGCGTACAGCGTCGGCACGAGCAGCAGGGTGAGCAGCGTGGACGTGATCAGACCGCCGATCACCACCACCGCCAGCGGCTGGGCTATGAAGCCGCCCTCGCCGGTGACACCGAGCGCCATCGGGAGCAGGGCGAAGATGGTCGCCAGAGCGGTCATCAGGATCGGGCGGAGCCGGTGCCGGCCGCCCTCGATCACCGCTTCGACCACGCCGTGTCCCTGGCGCCGGTACTGGTTGACGAGGTCGATCAGCACGATCGCGTTGGTGACCACGATGCCGATCAGCATCAGCATGCCGATCATCGCGGGGACACCCATCGGGGTGCCGGTGACGATCAGCAGGCCGATCGCGCCGGTCGCCGCGAACGGGATGGAGACCAGCAGGATCAGCGGCTGGACGAGCGAACGGAAGGTCGCCACCAGCAGCATGAAGACGATCGCGATCGCCGCGAGCATCGCCAGGCCCAGGTTCTTGAACGCGCTGTCCTGGTCCGAGGTGACACCGCCGATCGAGGCCGTCGCGCCCGCCGGGAGCTTCAACGCCTTGATCCTGGACTGGAGTTGGCTGCTGACCGCGCCGGTGTTGTCACCGGTCGGCTTCGCGGTGACGGTCGCCGCGCGCTGGCCGTCGATACGGGTCAGCGACACCGGGCCGTCCACCAGCTTCACGGTGGCGATGTCGCCCAGCTTCACCGCGCCCAGCTTGAGAGCGCGCAGCTGGGCGAGAGTCTCGGCCGGCTTCGCCGACTTCACGACGACGTCCCGCTCGGTGTCGTCGAGGGTCGCCTTCGCGGCCGTGGTGCCCTTGACCGCCTGGGTGACGGCGGCGCCCAGCGTCTGGTCGTCGAACCCGGCCGCCGCGGCCTTGGAGTTGGCCTCCACCGAGATACGCGGCACGCTCGTCGCCAGGTCGCTGGTGACGTCGGTGACGTCGTCCAGCTTGGCGACCGTCGCCCGCACCTGCTCCGAGGCCTTGCGCAGCACGTCCCCGTCGGCTGCCTTCACCACGACGCTCAGGTCCTGGCTGCCGAAGCCGTCACCGGCGGAGACGGTGGTGGTGCCGATCCCGGACAGCTTGTGCAGACCGTCCTCGATGGCGTTCTGCACCTTGTCGTAGGACTTCGAGTCGTCCAGCATCACCGAGTACGACGCCTGGTTGGTGTCCGTGCCGCCGCCGAAGGCCGCCATGAAGCCGGACGAGCCGATCGTGACCTGGTAGTCCTTCACCCCGTCGATGGAGGCGAGCAGCTTCTCCACCTTCTTCGCCTGCGCGTCGGTCGCCGCCAGGCTGGTGCCCGGCTTCAGCTCCTGCTTGACGGTGAGGACCTCCTGGTCGCCCTGGTCGAAGAAGTTGGTCTTCAGCAGTCCGGCCATGCCGAACGTGACGACCAGGACCACGATCGCGATCAGCACGCTGGTGAGGCGGCGCCGGGTCGCGAAGCGCAGGACGGGCACGTAGGCGCGCTGGAGACGGCTGTCGGCCTCCTTCTCCTCGGCCTTGCGGCGGGCCTCCGCGGCGTCCTCGGGGGTGCCCTTCGGGGCGCGCAGGAACCAGTACGAGAGCACCGGTACGACCGTCAGCGAGACCACCAGGGACGCGAGCAGCGCGGCCGTCACGGTGATGCTGAACGAGCCGAACAGGGCGCCCACCATGCCGCCGACCAGGCCGATCGGGAGGAAGACGGCGACCGTGGTGAGGGTGGAGGAGGTGACCGCGCCGGCCACCTCGCGGACCGCGCCGATGATGGCGGCCTGGCGCTCCTCGCCATAGCCGAGGTGGCGCTTGATGTTCTCCAGGACCACGATCGAGTCGTCGACGACCCGGCCGATGGCGATGGTGAGCGCGCCGAGGGTGAGCATGTTGAGGGAGAGACCCCGGGTCCACAGCACGATGAGCGCGAGGACCACGGACAGCGGGATGGAGACCGCCGTCACCAGCGTCGAGCGGATCGAGGCCAGGAAGACCAGGATGACCAGGACCGCGAAGAGCAGACCGAGGGCGCCTTCGGTGGTCAGGCCCTTGATGGACTTGGAGACCGCCGGGCCCTGGTCGCTGACGACCGTGAGGGTGGCGCCGGAGCCGAGGTCCTGACGCAGCTTGGGCAGCTTGTCCTTGACGGCGTTCGAGATGGAGACCGCGCTGCCGTCGTGGTCCATGGTGACGTTCACGGCGAGGCTGGGGCGGCCGTCGGTGCGGGTGATCGAGTCGGCCGGGGCCTCCTGCTCCTTCACCGAGGCCACGTCACCGAGCCGCACGGGCTTCCTGACGCCCTGCCCGGTGACCATCAGGTCCTTGATCTGCCCCAGCGAGGTGAGACCGCCGCCGACCTGGACGGTGCGGTTGGCGCCGTCCTCGTCGAAGGAGCCCGCCGGCACGGTCGCGCCCGCGGCCTGGAGCGTCTGGGCGATCACGGCCGGGGTGAGCCCCGCCTCGGCCAGCTTCGCCTGGCTCGGGGTGACGGTGACCTGGAGGTCCCGTACGCCGGTGACCTGGACGCGGCCGACGCCGTCGATGTCCTTCAGGTCCGGGACGACCGTCTTGTCGAGCTGGTCGGCGAGGGCCTGCTGGTCCTGGCCGGAGGTGACGGCGAGGACCACGGTCGGCATGTCGTCGGTGGAGCCGGAGATGACCTGCGGGTCGACGCCGTCCGGGAGCTGGGCGCGGTTGACGGCCAGCTGGACGTCGGCCACCAGCTGCTTGGTGTCGTTGCCGTAGTCGAAGGACGCCATGATCACGGCGTTGCCCTCGCTCGCGGTGGAGGTGACACCGGTGACACCGTCGACGCCTTCGAGGTTGTTCTCGATGGGCTCGACGATCTGCTTCTCGACGACGTCGGGGGCCGCTCCCTGGTAGGGGGCGATGACCGACACCATGGGCAGGGAGATGGTGGGCAGCAGCTGCTGCTTGATCTGGGGGATGGCGATCGCCCCGAAGACGAGCGCGATCAGTGACATGAGGCCTATCAGGGCCCGCTGCGCGAGGCTGAATCTGGACAGCCAGGACATGGGTCAGGGTCTCTTTTCGGTGAGCTGCTGTGAGCTGAGCTGCTGTGAGCGGCAGAAGGGGCACCTGTGAGCGCCCACCCCACCACCCTGACCCATGCACCGCCCTGCTCACGTAGGCCCTGGGTGCCGTCCTTTGTCCGGCTCCTACTCCGGCCGCAGTACGCCCGGGTGGAGTTCACTCCATCCTCGGACGGACCAGCCCCGACTCGTACGCGATCACCACGAGCTGTGCCCGGTCCCGGGCGCCCAGCTTGGCCATGGCCCGGTTGACGTGCGTCTTCACGGTCAGCGGGCTGACCTCCAGGCGCTCGGCGATCTCGTCGTTGGAGTGTCCGCCGGCGACCTGGACCAGGACCTCGCGCTCGCGTGAGGTGAGCGCGTCGAGCCGTTCGGCGCGGGCCGGGTCGCGGCCGTCGCCGCCGGCGTCGCCCTGGGCGAGGAAGCGGGCGATCAGCCCCTTGGTGGCGGTCGGGGAGAGCAGGGCCTCGCCGCCGGCGGCGAGGCGGATGGCGCTCAGGAGTTCCTCGGGTTCGCTGCCCTTGCCGAGAAAGCCGGAGGCGCCCGCGCGCAGCGCCTGTACGACGTAGTCGTCGACCTCGAAGGTGGTCAGGATGACGACCCGGACCTGGGCGAGGGAAGGGTCCTCGCTGATGAGCCGGGTGGCTGCCAGCCCGTCCGTGCCGGGCATCCGGATGTCCATCAGGACGACGTCGGCCCGGGTCTCCCTGGTCAGCCGTACCGCGTCGGCGCCGTCGGAGGCCTCGCCGACCACCTCCATGTCGGGCTCGGAGTCGACGAGCACGCGGAACGCGCTGCGCAGCAGGGCCTGGTCGTCGGCGAGCAGGACACGGATCGTCATATGGAATCCCCCAGGGCGGCCGTGCGGTGGTTCGTACGGTCGTCGGTGCCGGTCTTGACCGGCAGGATGGCATGGACGCGGAAGCCGCCGCCGTAGCGGGGGCCGGTGGTGAGGGTGCCGCGCAGGGCGGTGACGCGCTCGCGCATGCCGAGCAGGCCGTGGCCGCCGCCTTCCTCGGGGGCGGTGTCCTCGCCGGAGCCGTTGTCGAGGACGGTGACCTCGATATGCGGTCCGACGCGTACGACGCTGACCTCGGCCCTGGCCTCGGGGCCCGCGTGCTTCCGCACGTTGGTCAGGGCCTCCTGGATGATCCGGTAGGCGGCGAGGTCCGCGGCGGCGGGCAGGGTGGTGCCCTGGTCGGCGCGGGCCACCTCGACCTGGAGGCCGGCGTTGCGGAAGGTGTCGGCGAGCTCTTCGAGGAGGTGCAGGCCGGGGGCGGGTTCGGTGGGGGCCTCGGGGTCGCCGGACTGGCGGAGCAGGCCGACGGTGGCGCGCAGTTCGTTGAGCGCGGAGCGGCTGGCCTCGCGGACGTGGGCGAGGGCCTCCTTGGCCTGGTCGGGCCGCTTGTCCATGACGTGCGCGGCCACGCCCGCCTGCACATTGACCAGGGCGATGTGGTGGGCGACGACGTCGTGCAGATCGCGGGCGATGCGCAGCCGCTCCTCGGCGACCCGGCGGCGGGCCTCCTCCTCACGGGTGCGTTCGGCGCGCTCGGCGCGTTCGCGGATGGCCTGGACGACGGCCCGTCGGCTGCGGACCGCGTCCCCGGCGGTGGCGCCGATGCCGGTCCAGGCGAAGATCGCGAGGTTCTCCTGGGCGTACCACGGCAGGGGGCCCGCGGCCATCGCGGCGGTGGTCAGGACGGTCATGGTGAGCAGGCCCGCCCGCAGGGTGGTACGGCGGTCGGTGGTGGCGGCGACGGTGAAGAGGGCGACGACGGCCGCCATCGCGACGGGGGCACGGGGGTCGCCGGTGACGCACTCGACGACGGAGGCCGCGCCGGTGACGGCCAGGACCGTCTTCGGGGCGTGCCGGCGGAAGACCAGGGCGACGGCGGCGAGCGTCATCAGGACCAGGCTGAGGGTGTCCGGGGTGCGGATGCCCCAGGCGACGCCGTGCGCGCCGTGCGGGACGGCGAAAGAGCTGACGACCATGCACACGAGGGCGCCCGCGGCGATGACCGCGTCCACGGCGAGTGGATGGGCGCCGACTCTGCAGCGGGCTCTTTCGAAGGGGCTCACGTGTGAACAGTACGGGGGGCTACGTGCGGGCCGGAACCGAAGCGACCGCCGCACCGCCCACCGGGGGCACCGCCCCCGAAGGCTGCCGCCCCCGGCCCCCGCGTCGGCCTGAACGGCCTCGTCCTCGAACGCCGGACGGGGCGGACAGTGGGGGGTACCGCCCAGCCTGCGCTCGCGGACGCCGCACGGGCCGGAGCAAGCGCCGCCCGGCCTTCGAGCGCGGACTTCGGACAGCCGGGTGGGCGTGGGAATCGGCTGGGAGGGCGCGTGGACCGGGGTCCTGCGGGCTCAGCCCGGGATGAGGCCGTCGTCCCTCAGGAAGGCCCGGACCTCCTCCAGGGTGGCGTCCGGGGAGGGGAGGATCAGGTCCGAGGGTTCCAGGGCGTCGTCCGGGAGCGGGGTGCCCAGTTCGCGGACCTTGTCCAGGAGGGCGCCCAGGATGCGGCGGAAGGCTGTCTCGTCGCCGGACTCCGTCTCCGCCAGGAGGTCGTCGTCCAGCTTGTTCAGTTCGGTGAGGTGGCTGTCGGCCAGCCTCACCTGGCCCTCCCCCATGATCCTTACGACCATGTCGGCCATGTCGCCCTCCAGGCGTCGGCTACTGCTTGTCGAAGCGCGGGGTGTCCTGCGGCTGCTGCGTCTGCTGGCCCTGGCCGGTACCGCCCTCGATCGCCTGCTGCGGCTCACCGCCGGCCAGCTCGGCCTTCATCCGCTGGAGTTCCAGCTCTACATCCGTACCACCGGAGAGGCGGTCCAGCTCGGCGGCGATGTCGTCCTTGGCCATACCGGACGGGTCGTCGAGGGCGCCGGAGGCGAGCAGTTCGTCGATGGCGCCGGCGCGGGCCTGGAGCTGCTGCGTCTTGTCCTCGGCGCGCTGGATGGCGAGGCCGACGTCGCCCATCTCCTCGGAGATGCCGGAGAAGGCCTCGCCGATGCGGGTCTGGGCCTGGGCGGCGGTGTAGGTGGCCTTGATGGTCTCCTTCTTCGTGCGGAAGGCGTCCACCTTGGCCTGGAGGCGCTGGGCCGCGAGGGTGAGCTTCTCCTCCTCGCCCTGGAGGGTTGAGTGCTGGGTCTCCAGGTCGGTCACCTGCTGCTGGAGGGCGGCGCGGCGGGACAGCGCCTCGCGGGCGAGGTCCTCGCGGCCGAGCGCGAGCGCCTTGCGGCCCTGGTCCCCCAGCTTGGTGGACTGCTGCTGGAGCTGGTTCAGCTGGAGTTCGAGCCGCTTGCGGGAGGTGGCCACGTCGGCCACCCCGCGGCGCACCTTCTGGAGCAGCTCGAGCTGCTTCTGGTACGAGTAATCGAGGGTCTCGCGCGGGTCCTCGGCCCTGTCCAGGGCCTTGTTCGCCTTCGCGCGGAAGATCATCCCCATACGCTTCATGACACCGCTCATGGGCTTCGCGCGCCCCCTTCTGACGGACTCCAGCTCACAGATCCTGCGACAGAACCCACAGTACGGGCCCTGCCTCCATTACCGCACTGTTCGGGGACCGATGCGCTCATCCCCAAGGACGACTGCGGTCGCCTCCGCTCCGGCACAGGTAGTAGGTGGCCCCCCAGGGTCTCCCGGGGCGGCCCCCCGGTGAACCCACGCGCAACCGCCGTACAACCCTCGCACAACGCCATACCAACGTCGTACGACCCGAGCGAACCGTCTGCAACGTCCCCTCTGTCCCTAATGGAGACGACTGACGTTGCGGGATCGTTCCCCGCCGGACTAGGGCCCACACCCCGCCACCCCGTACCCTTGGGTTTTGTGTTCCGTAGCCGTGCCAAGGATGAGAAGGCCCCCGCCGACAAGGCGGTCGTGACCGACTCCAAGCAGACCCGTGACCCGCAGGCGCCCAAGGGCAGGCCCACGCCCAAGCGCAGTGAGGCCCAGACCCAGCGCCGCAGCGTGGCCAACACGCCGACGAACCGCAAGGACGCCGCCAAGCGTCAGCGCGAGGACCGGCGCGCCGCCATGGAGCGGCAGCGCCAGGCGCTGGCCACCGGCGACGAGCGGTACCTGCCGGCCCGTGACAAGGGCCCGGTCCGCAAGCTCGCCCGCGACTGGGTCGACTCACGCCTCAACGTGGCGGAGTTCTTCCTGCCGCTGGCCGTGATCATCCTGGTCATGAGCGTGGTCAACAACGCGGCGATCAAGAACATCGCGCTGCTGCTGTGGCTGGTCGTCATCGTGCTGATCGTGCTCGACGCGGCCGTCAGCGGATTCCGCCTGAAGAAGCGGCTGGCCGAGCGCTTCCCGGACCAGAACAGGAAGGGCGCCGTCGCCTACGGTCTGATGCGCTCCCTGCAGATGCGCCGGCTCCGGCTGCCCAAGCCGCAGGTCAAGCGCGGAGAGCGGCCCTGAGCACAGAGCCTTTCTCCGGAGGTGCGGCGAGGGCCTGGCTGACCGGGCTGGGCGGGCTGCGTGATGTCGTACGACAGGAGCTGGTGGCCCGGCAGCTCGACGAGCAGATAGCCGGGCGGTTCCCGGTCGGGCAGCGGCTGCGCGTGCTCGACGTGGGGATGGGCCAGGGCACGCAGGCGCTGCGGCTGGCCCGGACCGGTCACCAGGTGACCGGTGTCGAGCGGGAACCGACGATGATCGAGGCCGCGCGGGAGGCCCTGGCCGGTGAGCCGGAGGGGATCCGCGCGCGGGTGCGGATCGTCCAGGGCGACGGGCGGGACACGGGTGTCCACTTCCTGCCGGGCAGCTTCGACGTGGTGCTCTGCCACGGTGTGCTGATGTACGTCGAGGAGCCGGACGCGCTGCTGGCCGGGCTGGCCCGGATGCTGGCTCCGGGCGGGCTGCTGTCGCTGCTGGTGCGCAACGCCGACGCGCTGGCCATGCGGCCGGGGCTGAGCGGGGACTGGGCGGGGGCACTGGACGCTTTCGACACCGTCTCCTATCGCAACCGGCTGGGCCTGGAGGTGCGGGCCGACCGGCTGAGCACCCTCACCGCCGCACTCGCCGGCATCGGTGCGCCGCTGCACTCCTGGTACGGCGTAAGGGTGTTCACGGACACGGCCGTGGACGGCGCCGAGGTACCGGCCGACGTGGAGACGCTGCTCGCGGTGGAGGAGCGGGCCGGGCGGACGGATCCGTACCGGGCGGTCGCGGCGCTGCTGCATCTGTGCGGGGTCCGCGGCTGACAGCGTCGCGTGCTTCTCGTTCGGGTCAGCAGCACGAGCCGGACCGGCACCCCGCGACAAGACTCGGGGCATGGACGTTTCCCGTACCCACCGGTCCTTCCGTACGGCCGCCGTGCTCGGCTCCTGCTGCCTCGCCCTCGTCTCCGGCTGTTCCGCCTTCGGCAGCGACACGGCCGGGGACGGCACGACCGCACGAGCCGCCCGGGTGGCGGCCGTTCCCATGGCGGCGGTCGATCTGCAGAACCAGTACCAGAAGGTGATCAAGGAGGTCCTGCCGTCGGTCGTGCAGATCCAGGCCAGCAGGGACCTGGGCTCGGGCGTGGTCTACGACGGCAGCGGGCACATCGTCACCAACGCGCACGTCGTCCAGGGCGAGAAGAAGTTCCGGGTGACGACCGCCAACAACGAGGAGCCGCTCACCGCGACGCTCGTCTACTCCTACCCCGAGCAGGACCTGGCGGTCATCAGGCTCGACAAGCTCCCGGACGGGCTGAAGGCGGCCACCTTCGGGGACAGCGAGAAGGTCGACGTCGGGCAGATCACGCTCGCCATGGGCTCGCCGCTCGGGCTGTCGTCCAGCGTCACCGAGGGCATCGTGTCGGCGACCGGACGGACCGTCAGCGAGAACGCCGAGGGCGGCGGTACGGGCGCCACCATCCCCAACATGGTGCAGACCTCGGCCGCCATCAACCCCGGCAACAGCGGCGGAGCCCTGGTCAACCTGGCCGGCCAGATCATCGGCATCCCGACGCTCGCCGCGAGCGACCCCGACCTCGGGGGCAGTGCGGCGCCCGGGATCGGGTTCGCCATCCCGGCGTCGATGGTGAAGACGGTCGCCGACCAGATCATCAAGCAGGGCAAGGTGGTCGACTCGGGGCGGGCCGCGCTCGGCATCAGCGGGCGCACGGTCGTCGACGTGAACTACCAGCCGGCCGGGGTTGCCGTCGTGACCGTGAAGAAGGGCGACGCGGCCGACAAGGCGGGCATCAGGGCCGGGGACATCATCACCAAGGTGGGTGGCGACGACATCACCACCATCACCTCACTGGCCGAGTCGCTCGCCGTGGACCGGCCGGGGCAGAAGACGACGGTGACGTACAGCCGGAACGGCGTCGAACGGACGGTGGATGTGGCCCTGGGCGAGCAGTGACGGCGGGGCGGCCCGTGCGGGGCCGCCCCTGACCGGCACCTCTCAGGACCCCTCCGCGTGCAGGCTCATCGGGCCGTAGATCTCGGTGGTGTCCTCGTAGAGCCACACCTGGTCGGCGCCGCCGGCCAGCAGGGCCTTCCACTGCTCGCCGATCCAGGACTCGGCGTCGCCCTGGGTGGTGAACTCCTCGGGCTCCACCGCGGGCTGGACCTCCGTCCCGTCGGCCTTCTCGAACCGCCACGTCCATGCCGTCATGTAGGCCTCCTTTGATCCAACTGGTGCATCGTATGTGGTCATTGCAGGGTGCAGGACCCCTTCGGGACTACCACTGAGGGCAGGACTCGTCGCGTCGGGTGAAAATCAGGGCGTGGAAGTGACTTTGCTCGGTACCGGTGCTCCCGCGGGTCTGCCCCGCCCGGACTGTCCCTGCGCGGCCTGTGCCTGCGCCGTCGGGGAGGACGTCCGGGCCGCCACGGCGGTGCTCGTCGACGGAACACTGCTGCTCGATCTGACGCCGGGCGCGGCGTTCGCGGCGGCGCGGGCCGGGCGGTCGCTCGGGGGTGTACGGCAGGTGCTGCTGTCGCATCCGCACGACGGGCCCGCCGTCGAGGTGCCGGCCGGGCTGCCGCAGCCGGGGCGGGTGCCGGACGGGCGCGAGCTGTCCCTGCTGACCGGGCAACGGGTGCGGGCGCTGGCGATGGACGCGGGCGGCACCGGGTACGCGGTGACCGGACCCGCCGGGCAGCGGCTGCTGTACCTGCCGCCGGGCAGCGCCCCGGCCGGGCTGGAGAACGGGAGCGCGGAGTCGTACGACATGGCACTTCTGGACGTCGTGGGGCGCCCGGACGCGCTGGCGCGGCTGCGGGCGGTCGGCTCGGTGGGACCGACGACGGACGTCATCGCCGTCCATCTCGACCACGACGTGCCGCCCGGACCGGAGTTGCGGCGGCGGCTGGCGGCGGCCGGGGCGCGGGCCGTGCCGGACGGTACGACGCTGACGGTGGGGGTGTACGACGAGGTGCCCGACGTTCCGCGCCGGACGCTGGTGCTGGGCGGCGCGCGGTCCGGCAAGTCCGTGGAGGCCGAGCGGCGGCTGGAGTCCTTCCCCGACGTGCTGTACGTCGCCACGGGCGGGACGCGCGGTGGGGACACGGAGTGGTCGGCGCGGGTGGCCGCGCACCGGGAACGGCGGCCGGGGTCGTGGCGTACGACGGAGACGTGCGACCTGGTGCCGTTGCTGGCGCAGGACGGGCCGCCGCTGCTGGTGGACTGTCTGTCGCTGTGGCTGACGGACGCGATGGACTCCGTCGGGGCCTGGGACGACACGGAGTGGGCGTCGGGCGGGGAGAAGGCGCTGCGGGAGCGGGTGCGGGAGCTGACGGAGGCGGTGCGCTCGACCCGGCGGACGGTGGTCGCGGTGTCCAACGAGGTGGGGTCGGGGATCGTGCCGGCCACGGCGTCGGGGCGGCGGTACCGGGACGAACTGGGCCGGTTGAACGCGGCGTTCGCGGACGAGTGCGAGCAGGTGGTGCTGGTGGTGGCCGGGCAGGTGGTGGTGTTGCGGTAGTGGAGCGCCCCTTGGGGGCGCGGGGAACTGCGCGACCGGCCCCACCGACCCGCAGCCGCGCAACGGCCCGTCACCGCCCCTTTCTCGCGATGATCCGGTACCCGTTGGAGAAGGGTGTGCGGCGCAGCAAGGGGGCCAACGCGTGGTCGACGGCTGCCGCCACGGCCACCAGCGGGGCGGTCGCCCCTACCCACCGCTTCGGCAGCACCCGGCCCAGCGCCAGGGTGAGCGCCGCCGAGATGTCGTACGGGATGTGGGGCGCTTTCCGGTCGGCTTTCAGGATCTCGCAGCCCTGGGACTCCAGTTCCGCCCGCAGGTTGGCCGGCGGCACCAGGTGCAGATGGCGGGGCTGGCCGTACGGGAGCCACCACTTGCCGAGGAGCGCGCCGAAGGCGCTGCGCGGGTTCGCGACATCGATCAGGAGGTGGCCGCCGGGCCGCAGCGCCGCGAGGGCCGCGCGGAGTTCGGCGCGTGGGTCGGGGGCGTGTTCCAGGTGCCGGAACATGCTGACGACGTCGTAGCGGGCGCGCAGCCGGGCGAGAACATCCGGTGCGGTCAGGTGGCCGCAGTGGGCCTCCTCGACGTGCCCCTCGGCCTGGGCCCACACCACCCGGAGGGTCGAGTCCAGACCGTCGAAGGACGTGTACGTGAAGAGTTCCTTCGCCGCACGGGGGAAGTGGGCGTGGCCCGTCCCGACGTCCAGCCAGCTCTCCGGCTCCGTCAGGGCCAGCATGGCGTGGGCGGCGGCGCGGTGCCGGCGGCGGCCGCCGCGGGTGGTGAGAAGGCGGTCGGTGTAGTCCTCCAGACGGCCCTCGTAGTAGTCCCGGTGGTAGAGGGTGAAGCCCACTGCGGTCAGCCGGGGGTTCTGGAAGGCGTGGGCGCAGTCGCGGCACTCGTCGACGACGAACCTGCCGGGCCGCTGATGGAGGAGGTCGGGCGTGCGCAGACGGGTGCGCAGGCGTCTGGAGCCGCACCAGGGGCAGTCCTCGCGGCGCGGCTCGTGGAACCCGTCGGTGCCCGGGAGGAGTTCGGGTCTTGGCGACATGGGCGGCTCCCTGTGCTCCCTTGTACGCAATCCACTGCAAAACGGAACGTATGGGATACCGATCTTGCCTGCCAAGACGCCGTGCGGGTGTGGTGGCGATCTGGCACCGAATCGTTCGTTCGGTGCCGGTACTGTTCGGCGAATGAGCTCGCTTAATCTCGACGACTTCACCGATCTGATCGAGCGCCCCGACGGCGGTGTGCGCCGTGACGCGGAGGCGCGCCGGGAGCGGCTGATCGTGCCGCCCGGGTCGCTGGGCCGCCTCGACGACCTGGGTGAGTGGCTGGCCGCCGCACAGGGTTCCGTGCCGGTACGGCCGGTCGAACGGCCGCGGGTCCTTCTCTTCGCCGGTGACCACGGCGTCGCCGAACTCGGCGTGTCCGCGCGGCCGGCGGGCAGCGCCGGGCTGCTGGTGCGGGCGATCCTGGAGGGGGCCAGCCCGGTGGCGGTGCTGGCCCAGCGGCTCGGGGTGCCCCTGCGGATCGTCGACATGGCGCTGGATTGCGACCCGGACACGCTGCCCGCGGAGGTAGTACGGCACCGGGTGCGGCGGGGCAGCGGCCGTATCGACATCGAGGACGCGCTGACCCTGGAGGAGGCCGAGGCGGCCTTCCGGGCGGGCGTGGCACTGGCCGACGGGGAGGCCGACTCCGGGACCGATGTGGTGGTGCTCGGCGATGTGAGTGTCGGGGGGACCACGGCGGCCTGCGTGCTGGTCGCGGCGCTGTGCGGGACCGACGCGTCCGTGGTGACCGGGCGGGGCGGGGTCGCCATCGACGACCTCGCGTGGATGCGGAAGTGTGCGGCGATCCGGGACGCCTTGCGGCGGGCGCGGCCGGTGCTCGGGGACCAGTTGCAGTTGCTGGCGACGGTCGGCGGGGCCGACCTGGCGGCGATGACCGGGTTCCTGTTGCAGGCGGCGGTACGGAAGCTGCCGGTGGTGCTGGACGGGGTCGTGGCGGCCGCGTGTGCGCTGGTCGCCCAGCGGATCGCGTTCCGGGCGCCGGACTGGTGGCTGGCCGGCCATGACAGCGGGGAACCGGGCCAGGCCAAGGCGCTGGACCGGATGGCCCTGGAGCCGCTGCTTGAACAGGGCGTGACGGTGGGCGAGGGAGCGGGAGCACTGCTCGCCCTTCCTCTGGTCCAGTCCGCGGCGGCCCTGGCGGCGGAACTCCCGGAGAAGCCGCAGAATCCGGAGTCGGAGGAGAAGCCGGAGGAGTAGGGAGAGGTCCCTGCGTGTGGCGCGGTTCGTCGCGGGAGCACCCATATGATCCATCTCCATGGGAGATGCCCGAATTGCCGTTGAGCGGTGTGCTGGACGTGAGGCGGGTCGGCGGTCCGTCGGGGTTTCCCAGCGGGCCGCCGCCTTTGCTGTGTGGTATTTGCGGGCCGTCGCCTTCGTCAACTTCCTCAGCGCGGTGTGGGTGTCGTTGGGGCAGGACGTGCGGCGGCACAACCAGGAGGACTTCTTCACGCCGTACCTGCTGACCGCAGGCTTCGCCTCCGGCGTGTTCACCGCGTTCCTCGCCATCACCATGCGGCGGCGCAAGCGGGCCGCATGGATCCTGAACCTCGTACTGAGCGGGCTGTTCCTCGCGCTGTTCGCGTTCGCGATGACGTTTCCGGAGATCCGGCGGTACGCGCAGAACTGGATCTCGATCGCGCTGACCGCCGCCTTCGTGGGCGCGCTGCTCGTCGGCCGCCGGGAGTTCTACGCCAAGGGCGACCGCTCCAATCCGCGGCTCGCCGCGACCGTGGCCGTCGGCGGCGGGCTCCTCGCCTCGCTGCTCGCCGCCCTCCTCGTGTCCGTCACCAACCAGGCCCCGCACGCCGCCCGTTCGACGTTCCCGGAGCGCTGGCACTACGGCACCCTGCGCCTGGTGTCGGTCGCCGCCGACCCCTCCCGGTTCCCGTACATCGCGCCGCCGAACTGGGTGAACGTCTCCATCAACGTCCTGAGCACGCTCCTCGTCCTCGCCGTCCTCTACGCCGCCTTCCGCTCCCGCCGCGCCGTCGACCCGATCACCGAGGACGACGAGAAGCGGCTGCGGGCGCTGCTGGAGCGGCACGGCGAGCGGGACTCGCTCGGCTACTTCGCGCTGCGCCGGGAGAAGAGCGTGGTGTGGTCGCCGACCGGGAAGGCGGCGGTGGCCTACCGGGTGGTGGGCGGGGTGAGCCTTGCCTCCGGGGATCCGATCGGGGATCCGGAGGCCTGGCCGGGGGCGATCGTGCCGTGGCTGAGCGAGGCGCGGGCGCACGGGTGGATTCCGGCGGTGATGGGGGCGAGCGAGGAGGCCGGGACCGTGTACGCCCGGCACGGTCTTGACGCGCTGGAGCTCGGGGACGAGGCGATCGTCGAGGTCGCCGAATTCACACTGGAGGGGCGGGCCATGCGGACCGTCCGGCAGGCCTGCAACCGGGTCGGGCGGGCGGGCTACTCGGTGCGGATCCGCCGGCACGAGGACATCCCGGCCGACGAGATGTCGTACCTCGTCCGGCGCGCCGACGACTGGCGGGACGGCGCCACCGAGCGCGGGTTCAGCATGGCGCTGGGACGGCTCGGGGACGCCCGGGACGGGCGGTGCGTGATGCTGGAGTGCACGGACGGGGAGGGACGGCTGCGGGCGCTGCTCTCCTTCGTGCCGTGGGGGCCCGGCGGGCTCTCCCTCGACCTGATGCGGCGGGACCGGGCCTGCGACAACGGGCTGATGGAGTTCATGGTCATCGAGCTGCTGCGGCGCGCCGGAGAGATCCGGATCACCCAGGTATCGCTCAACTTCGCCATGTTCCGATCGGTCTTCGAACGTGGCGCGCGTCTCGGCGCGGGGCCGGTGCTGCGGCTGTGGAGGTCCTTGCTGAGCTTCTTCTCCCGGTGGTGGCAGATCGAGTCCCTGTACCGGGCCAACGCCAAGTACCGGCCCATCTGGGAACCCCGTTTCCTGCTCTTCGAGAAGAGCGCGGACCTGCCACGCATCGGCCTCTCCGCGGCCCGTGCGGAGGGGTTCCTGGAGGCGCCGGTGCTGCCGAAGTGGCTGCACCGACGGCATCTGGACACGGACCGAGACTCGCACGGATGAGGACCACCGCATGAAGCCGCTCGCCCGCTGGGCCCGCGCCGAGTGGGGGCTGCTGTACGCCACCGTGCGCGGCCCGTTGGTGAAGCGGCGGCTGCGGGCGGCGCCGATGACGGTCGCGGCGGTCTGCCTGACGGCGCTGCTGCAGTTCGTCCAGAACCAGTCGTGGGGTTATCGGTTCGTCCAGGACATCGGTGGCGTGCGGGCCGAGGACCCGCTCGGGCTGGCCCTGCTGCGCACTCCCCTGTCGCTGTTCGTGCCGGCGCTGGACCTGCCGGTGTGGGGCGCGCTGGCGCAGATCCTGGTCGTCTTCGGCATCGCCGAGATGTGCCTGGGCTGGTGGCGGACGCTGACCGTCGCGTACGTCGCGACCCTCGCCGGCACGCTGTACGCCCGCGCCGGCGTCGCGCTGGGTCCGCACAGCCCCCTGGGCCTGGCCGCCTCGGACGCCCGGGTGGTGGACACCGGCCCCTCGGCCGCGGTCGTCGGGCTCGCGGTCTGCCTGGGCTGGCGGTACGGCGCGTATGTCACCGCGGGCGCGGTGGCGGCGGCGATGGTGGTCGAGGCGGTACTGAAGGACAACCTGGCCGGCAAGGAGCACCTGGCGGCCATCGCGGGCGTGGTCGTGCTGTACGCGGCGGTGGCGGTGGGGCGGCGGCTGCGGTCCCGGTGGCGTCAGCGGCGGCCGGGCAACCGGGCCGGTTCGGGGCGGTCGGGCTTGCCGCCGATCCAGTCCTGAAGGGTCCTGCTGAGCCGGGCCCAGCGGCGGTCGTGGCGGTAGGACCGCAGCCCGGCCCTGGCCCGGGCGCGCGGGCGGTTGCCGTAGAAGCGGCGGGCCCAGGCCGAGCCGGGGCGGGCCAGGCGGACCGCGCCGACGAGACCGACCAGCGGGACGACCACCCCGAAGATCGCGGTACGGGCCTTGCCCTTGCTCAGGGCGACGAGGGAGAAGAGGAAGTTCGCCACGACGTTGGCGATGACGGTGCCCCGGTCCTGGAGTTCGCCGGCCGAGATGTCGTTGACGCCGAACGGCGAGAAGCCGGCGAGCAGCAGCCCGACCAGCGCGGCGGTGATGACGACCACCTCGACGCTCTGGCGGCCCTCCTCGGTCCAGTAGACGTCGTCGAGATGCAGGATCAGCGCGAACTCGTCGAGGACGAGCCCCGCGCCGATACCGAAGACGATCGCGGCGAGGGCCGCGCCGAAACCCTGGCGGGCGCCGGCGACCGCGCCGAAACCGCCGACGATGACGAGGACGACCCCGGGGACCACGTGGTGGATGTGCAGCCCGCCCGCCTTCACATTCCCGAACGGGCCCCTTCCGGCGCGGATCAGCCGGGTGATGACCCGTGTGATCACAAAGGTCAGGACGAAGGCCGTCAGGGCGAGCAACAGGGGGAGTTTGCCCGGCTCGATGATGTTCCGTTCCAGCCAATGTCCCATGTGCGCACTTTATCCCTGGCCATGGCATGGACCCTTCTGGCCACCGGATAACCTGCGCCGGTGGCTGCGACCTCTGCGACTCCCTGGCGTGACGGCCTCCGTTTCGCCTTCGGCACACTCACCGTGTTTCCCGTGAGGGTGACCCGCTGGGACCGCGAGGCAGCCCGCGGCGGCATGCTGCTCGCGCCGCTGGCCGGCCTCGCCGTCGGGCTCTGCGCGGGAGCGGTCGGTGCGCTGCTGGCCCTGGCCGGGGCGAGTGCCTTGCTGGCCGCGGTCGCCGCGGTCGCGGTACCGGCCGTGCTCACCCGGGGGCTGCACCTGGACGGCCTCGCCGACACCGCCGACGGGCTGGGCAGCGGCAAGCCCGCCGAGGAAGCGCTGCGGATCATGAAGCAGTCGGACATCGGGCCGTTCGGGGTGATCACGCTCGTCCTCGTGCTGCTCGGTCAGGTGGCCGCGCTGGCCCAGGCCTACGGCGGCTCGTGGCAGCGGGGAATGCTGGCTGCGGTCGTCTCGGCGACGGTGGCCCGGCTGGCGATGAGCCTGGCCGCGGTGCAGGGGGTGCCCGCGGCCCGGCCCGAGGGGCTGGGGGCGGCGGTGGCCGGGGTGGTGCCCAGGGTGGGGGCGTCGGTGGTCACGGTCGCGGTGATGGTGGTGGCGGCGGGGGCCGGGGCGCTGGTGGGGTCGGCCGACAGTCTGCGGGCGTTGCTCGCGGTGGTGGTGGCGGAGGCGGCGACGGACGTGCTGCTGCGGCTCTGCAGGCGGCGGTTCGGCGGGGTGACGGGAGATGTGTTCGGGTGCCTCGCCGAGACCGCGGCGACCACCGCGCTTGTGGTGTTCTCGCTGGGTGGCTGAGGAGTCCCTGAAGGGGGCGCTTCAGCAGGCCTTTCTCCACACCCCCAGCTCGTACTTCTTCTCCAGTGAGCTCAACTTCAGCTTCCGCGACTGTGCGCAGAACCTGTTCGTCGGCAGTTCGTACTCCACGTGGAAGACGGCCTTGTCCGCCTTGACGAACGGCTTCAGGTCGCGGCACTCGCCGTACTGGGCGCACTGCTCGTTCACCGCGAAGTCGAAGTCGTCGACCAGCTGCGGTATCTGGTCCAGGTCGTTCTTCAGGCCCACCGACATGCCCCGGTCGTGGGCAAGTCGGGCGATGAGCCGGTTGTAGCGGAGCTGGTCGGCGGCCTTGAGGGGGAAGCCCGTGCGGTTCTTGTAGCCGTCCATGTTGTCGGGTTCCACCGCGTCGAAGCCCTTGTCCTTGCACATGTCGAAGCGGGCCGCCATCAACGGCTCCAGGACGTCCGTACGGCGGATGTCGAGCCAGCGCTCGCCCTCCCAGCCGTTGCCGCGCCCCAGCACCGACTCGGGGAACTTCTTCGCGTCGGGGCGCCAGTCCTCGAAGGCGCCGGTGGACAGGTAGCAGATGACCTTGCGGCCCTTGCCGTGCAGCGTGCCGACCGTCGCCTTGGACTGGTCGAAGCCGTCGATGTCGTACACCGACGCCGGCACGGACGTGTCCACACGGCCGCTCAGTTGCCACTGCCAGGTGACCCCGGGTTTCGGCTGCCAGCGTCCGGCGTCGTCCGCGGACCGGGTGCAACCGGTGAGCAGGGCCAGCGGGACGAGCAGGGGTGCGGTGGTGCGGAGTTTCACCGGGCGGCCTCCAAGGCGTGCGGCAAGGTACCCCATCGATGATCTCCCACGCCGGGTATCGCGCGGTACACCAAGGCCCCGTGCGGGGCCTCGGTTCAGAAGGTGAGAGAGGCGGGAAGTGGCCACGGCGCCACCCCCAGATGAACACCCGCAGGAATGAGCGAACGCATACACACGCGTAGGCTCGTCCCGGGTGTTCGCCGACAGGGTGAAGGCCCCGGTGGTAAAACGCCCCCAGGCCACTGCCTAGGGTCGCTTCCCGGGCCCGGTCGACCCACCCACTCGGCCACAGCAACTCAACATCGGAAGCGAGATCCCACCACCGTGACTGCTCTCACTCTCAGCACCTCAGCGGCGCCCGGCCTCCGGGCCGACGCGATCGTGATCGGTGTCGCCAAGGGCGCCAAGGGCCCGGTCGTCGCCCCGGGCGCCGAGGCCGTGGACAAGGCCTACGACGGCAAGCTCGCCGACGTCCTGGAGACCCTCGGTTCCTCGGGTGCCGAGGGCGAACTGACGAAGCTGCCCGCCCCGGCAGGCTTCAAGTCCCCGCTCGTCATCGCGGCCGGCCTGGGCGCCGAGCCCGACGCCGGCGCCGGCTACGACGCCGAGGCGCTGCGCCGGGCGGCCGGTGTCGCGGCCCGCACGCTGAACGGGGCGAAGAAGGCGGCCTTCGCGCTGCCCGTCGAGGACGCGGCCGCCGTCGGCGCGATCGCCGAAGGCGTGCTGCTGGGCGCGTACTCCTTCGACGTCTACAAGGACAACGGCGGCAACGGGAAGGCGAAGAACGGCAAGGCGCCGCTCGCCGAAGGCGTGCTGCTCGGCGGCAAGCCGCGGGACGCGGCCCACAAGGCGGCCCTCGCCCGCGCCACCGCGGTCTGCGAGGAGCTCAACCGCGCCCGCGACCTGATCAACACCCCGCCGAACGACCTCACCCCGGCCGCGTTCGCCGCCCTCGCGCAGGGCGCGGCCAAGGAGCACGGCCTCAAGATCCAGATCCTGGACGACAAGGCGCTCGCCAAGGACGGCTACGGCGGCATCCTCGGCGTCGGCGTCGGCTCCGCGGCGCCCCCGCGGCTGGTGAAGCTGTCGTACACGAGCCCCAAGGCGGACAAGCACCTCGCCTTCGTCGGCAAGGGCATCACCTACGACTCGGGCGGTATCTCGCTCAAGCCGGCCGGCCACAACGAGACGATGAAGTGCGACATGAGCGGGGCGGCGGCGGTCTTCGCGGCCGTCGTCTCGGCGGCACGACTCGGCCTCAAGGTCAATGTGACCGGGTGGCTGGCGCTCGCCGAGAACATGCCGTCCGGCTCCGCCGTGCGCCCGGGCGACGTGCTGCGCATGTACAGCGGCAAGACGGTCGAGGTCCTCAACACGGACGCGGAGGGCCGGCTGGTCCTTGCCGACGCGCTGTGGGCGGCGTCGGCGGAGAAGCCGGACGCGATCGTCGACGTGGCGACGCTGACCGGGGCGATGATGCTGGCGCTGGGCAGCCGGACGTTCGGGATCATGGCCAACGACGACGCGTTCCGTGCGTCGATCCACGAAGCGGCCGAGGAGGTCGGCGAGCCGGCCTGGCCGATGCCGCTGCCGGAGCACCTGCGCAAGGGGATGGACTCGCCCACGGCGGACATCGCGAACATGGGCGAGCGGATGGGCGGCGGACTGGTCGCCGGGCTCTTCCTGCGCGAGTTCGTGGGCGAGGGCATCACCTGGGCGCACCTGGACATCGCGGGGCCGGCGTTCAACGAGGGCGGCCCGTTCGGATACACGCCGAAGGGCGGGACGGGGTCCGCGGTACGGACGCTGGTGCGGCTGGCGGAGCTGACTGCCGAGGGTGACCTGGGCTGACGGTGCCGACGGGACCTCGTGTGCGGGCAGGGCGGGGTCCCGTCGCCTGACGGGCCGGGGCGCTGCATGTGGTGTCTCACACCCCGGCCCGGCGTCTCGTTCACCTCCGACAAGTGCGAAGATGGGGCTCGGCAGGACAGGGCCCCACCACAGGGCCGAAGAAGAGCGGCCGGACACCAGCCGCCGCCCGGTCACTGTTGACCGGCGTACGGCGCACATGCATGGAGGACGTGACGTGGCGAACGACGCCAGCACCGTTTTCGACCTAGTGATCCTCGGCGGTGGTAGTGGCGGTTACGCCGCGGCCCTGCGCGGGGCGCAGCTGGGCCTGGACGTCGCCCTGATCGAGAAGGACAAGGTCGGCGGTACCTGCCTGCACCGGGGTTGCATCCCCACCAAGGCCCTGCTGCACGCGGGCGAGATCGCCGACCAGGCCCGCGAGAGCGAGCAGTTCGGTGTCAAGGCCACCTTCGAGGGCATCGACGTGCCGGCCGTCCACAAGTACAAGGACGGTGTCATCGCCGGCCTGTACAAGGGCCTGCAGGGTCTGATCGCCTCCCGCAAGGTGACGTACATCGAGGGCACGGGGCGTCTCTCCTCCCCGACCTCCGTCGACGTGAACGGCCAGCGCATCCAGGGCCGGCACGTGCTCCTCGCGACCGGCTCCGTGCCGAAGTCGCTGCCCGGCCTGGAGATCGACGGCAACCGCATCATCTCCTCCGACCACGCCCTCGTCCTGGACCGCGTGCCCAAGTCCGCGATCATCCTGGGCGGCGGGGTCATCGGCGTCGAGTTCGCCTCCGCCTGGAAGTCCTTCGGTGCGGACGTCACCGTCATCGAGGGCCTCAAGCACCTCGTCCCGGTCGAGGACGAGAACTCCTCCAAGCTTCTTGAGCGCGCGTTCCGCAAGCGCGGCATCAAGTTCAACCTGGGCACCTTCTTCTCGAAGGCCGAGTACACCGCCGACGGCGTCAAGGTCACCCTCGCCGACGGCAAGGAGTTCGAGGCCGAGGTCCTGCTCGTCGCCGTCGGCCGCGGCCCGGTCTCCGCCGGCCTCGGCTACGAGGAGCAGGGCGTCGCCATGGACCGCGGTTACGTCCTGGTCGACGAGTACATGCGGACGAACGTCCCGACCATCTCCGCCGTCGGCGACCTGGTCCCGACGCTCCAGCTCGCGCACGTCGGCTTCGCCGAGGGCATCCTGGTGGCGGAGCGTCTGGCCGGTCTGAAGACCGTTCCGATCGACTACGACGGTGTCCCCCGGGTCACGTACTGCCACCCGGAGGTCGCCTCCGTGGGTATCACCGAGGCCAAGGCCAAGGAGATCTACGGTGCGGACAAGGTCGTCGCCCTGAAGTACAACCTGGCGGGCAACGGCAAGAGCAAGATCCTCAACACCGCGGGCGAGATCAAGCTCGTCCAGGTGAAGGACGGTGCCGTGGTCGGCGTCCACATGGTCGGCGACCGCATGGGCGAGCAGGTCGGCGAGGCCCAGCTGATCTACAACTGGGAGGCGCTGCCCGCCGAGGTCGCCCAGCTCATCCACGCCCACCCGACGCAGAACGAGGCGATGGGCGAGGCCCACCTGGCCCTGGCCGGCAAGCCGCTTCACTCGCACGACTGACCCTCGGTCGACACACGCGACGACTCAGACTTCCGCAATTCGTAAGGAGCAACCGAAACCATGGCGGTTTCCGTAACCCTTCCGGCGCTCGGCGAGAGCGTCACCGAGGGCACCGTCACCCGCTGGCTGAAGGCCGAGGGTGAGCGCGTCGAGGCCGATGAGCCGCTGCTCGAGGTGTCGACCGACAAGGTCGACACCGAGATCCCGGCCCCCGCCTCGGGCGTGCTGGCCTCGATCAAGGTCGCCGAGGACGAGACCGTCGAGGTGGGCGCCGAGCTGGCGATCATCGACGACGGCACCGGCGCGCCCGCCCCGGCCGCCCCGGCCCCGGCCGCCGAGCCGACTCCGACCGCTGCACCCGCCCCGGCCCCGGTGGCCGAGGCCCCCGCCGCCCCCGCCCCGGCCCCCGCCGCCGAGGCCCCCGCCGCTCCGGCCGGTGGCGCCTCCGGCACGGACGTGGTCCTGCCCGCGCTCGGTGAGTCCGTCACCGAGGGCACCGTCACCCGCTGGCTGAAGTCGGTCGGCGAGGAGGTCGCGGAGGACGAGCCGCTGCTCGAGGTCTCCACCGACAAGGTCGACACCGAGATCCCCGCGCCGGTCGCCGGTGTGCTCCTTGAGATCGTGGTCGGCGAGGACGAGACCGCCGAGGTCGGCGCCAAGCTCGCCGTCATCGGCGCCCCGGGTGCCGCTCCGGCGGCCGCCCCGGCCCCCGCCGCTCCGGCTCCCGCCCCCGCTGCCCCGGCCCCCGCCCCGGCCGCCCCGGCTCCGGCTGCCGCTGCTCCGGCCCCGGCTCCCGCCCCGGCTGCTCCGGCTCCCGCCCCGGCTGCTCCGGCTCCCGCCCCGGCCGCCGCCGCTCCCGCCCCGGCCGCCGCCGCTCCCGCCCCGGCCGCCCCGGCCCCCGCGCCGACGGCTCCGGCCCCGGTCACCCCGGCCGCGGCTCCTGCCGCTCCGGTCGACGAGGGCGCCTACGTCACCCCGCTGGTGCGCAAGCTCGCCGCCGAGAACGCTGTCGACTTGGCCTCCGTCAAGGGCACCGGCGTCGGCGGTCGTATCCGCAAGCAGGACGTCGTCGCCGCCGCCGAGGCCGCGAAGGCCGCCGCCGCTGCCCCGGCCCCCGCGGCCGCCGCTCCGGCCGCCGGTGCGAAGAAGGCCCCGAAGCTCGAGGTCTCCCCGCTCCGTGGCCAGACCGTCAAGATGCCCCGCATCCGCAAGGTCATCGGCGACAACATGGTCAAGGCGCTGCACGAGCAGGCCCAGCTGTCCTCGGTCGTCGAGGTCGACGTGACCCGCCTGATGCGCCTGCGCGCCCAGGCCAAGGACGCGTTCGCGGCCCGCGAGGGCGTCAAGCTCTCCCCGATGCCGTTCTTCGTCAAGGCCGCCGCCCAGGCGCTGAAGGCCCACCCGGTCATCAACGCCCGGATCAACGTGGACGAGGGCACGATCACCTACTTCGACACCGAGAGCGTCGGTATCGCGGTGGACTCGGAGAAGGGCCTGATGACCCCGGTCATCAAGCACGCGGGCGACCTGAACATCGCCGGTATCGCCAAGGCCACCGCCGAGCTGGCGGGCAAGGTCCGGGCGAACAAGATCACCCCGGACGAGCTGTCCGGCGCGACCTTCACCGTCTCCAACACCGGTTCGCGCGGCGCGCTGTTCGACACGATCATCGTGCCGCCGAACCAGGTCGCGATCCTCGGCATCGGTGCCACGGTCAAGCGTCCGGCCGTCATCGAGACGGAGGAGGGCACGGTCATCGGCGTCCGCGACATGACGTACCTGACCCTGTCCTACGACCACCGCCTGGTGGACGGCGCCGACGCGGCCCGCTACCTGACGGCCGTCAAGGCGATCCTGGAGGCGGGCGAGTTCGAGGTCGAGCTCGGCCTCTGATCCCCCGAGGGTTCTACGGTGCCCCGTCCGGAGCTGCTCCGGACGGGGCACCGTCGTCTCACCCTGGTCCACACGGCCGGGAAGCGTGTAAGTCTCGTCTCACCTGCATGAAAGCGCCCCCGTGCGCCCTTCCTGAAAGGCAGTCCGGGCTTATTGTCTAAGCGTCAAACGCCCTTAAGGAGCTCCCATGACCGCGCCCGTCGTCCACTCGCTGCGCGAACAGATCCGCGAGCACATCGTGGAGGGAATCGTCAGCGGGCGCTGGAAGCCGGGCGAGCGGATCGTGGAGCGGCGGATCGCCACCGAGCTGGAGGTCAGCCAGACGCCGGTGCGGGAGGCGTTGCGGGAGCTGGAGTCGCTGCGGCTGATCGAGTCGGCGCCGAACAAGGGCGTGCGGGTACGGAACCTGACGGCGGCCGACCTGGAGGAGAGCTACCCGGTGCGGGCCGGCCTGGAGGCGATCGCGGCGGAGTTGGCGGCGGAGAAGCTGGCGGGTGACTGCTCGGCGCTCGAACCGCATGTCGCCGCGCTCTACGAGGCCGACCGGAACACCGACGGCACGGCGCAGGTCCGCCACACGGTCGGCTTCCACCGCGAGCTGGTCCGGGCGGCCGGCAACTCGGTGCTGCTGCACACCTGGGAGGGCCTGGGCATCGAGGTCTTCACGGCGCTGTCGATCCGCTGGCTGGGGACGGTCCAGCAGTCGTACGCCGAGGAGCACCAGGAACTGGTGGCCGCGTTCCAGCGCCGCGACCCGAGAATCGCGGACATCGTGAAGGCCCATGTGCTGGGGTGCGCGCCGAGGCCGTGAGCTGTCGGGGGATTGCGGCGAGCACCGCCTCCGGCCCCCCTCCCCCGCACAAGAGCGCACCCCCGCTCAAACACCGCCTCACCTGCGCAAACGCCGGTCAGCTCACGTCACCCGGTGCCACCGCCGGGGGCACCCCGTGCCGACTTTCTCGGAATCGAGAAGTTTTGCCCCTCAACCCTTTGATCGATCATCGATCAGAGAGTTAGAGTCACCGACGGACTTCCACCGAAGTCCGCTGCCCTGTCCTGCCAAAGACCAAGGGCACCCCCGAACCCTTACCGATGAGGGAACCCCCTTCGACTGAGGAAGGCGGCGACATGACCGACCCCAACGCCATCCAGCCGAGCGCGCTCGACCAGCTCCCGGACCGGGATCCGGAGGAGACCGCCGAATGGCAGGCCTCGCTGGACGCCGTGGCCAGGGAGGCCGGGCCGCACCGCGCCGCATACCTGATGCGCCGCACGCTGGAGCGCGCCGAGGCGGGCGGCATCGCGCTGCCGAAGCTTCTTGAGACGGACTACGTCAACACCATCCCCACCGCCGCCGAGACGGCCGTCCCCGGCGACGAGGAGATGGAGCGGAGGATCACCGCGTGGAACCGCTGGAACGCGGCCGCGATGGTCACCCGGGGCAGCAAACACGGCGTAGGCGGCCACATCGCCACCTTCGCCTCCGCGGCGTGGCTCTACGAGACCGGCTTCAACCACTTCTTCAAGGGCAAGGAGGCGGACGGGTCGGGTGACCAGCTCTACATCCAGGGCCACGCCTCCCCCGGCATCTACGCCCGCGCCTTCCTCGACGGCCGGCTGACCGAGGCGCACCTCGACAACTTCCGCCAGGAGGCCGGCGGCAACGGTCTCCCGTCGTACCCGCACCCCCGCCGCCTCCCCTGGCTGTGGGAGTTCCCGACGGTGAGCATGGGCCTCGGCCCCCTGTCGGCGATCTACCAGGCCCGTTTCAACCGCTATCTGACGGCGCGCGGCATCAAGGACGTCTCGTCCTCGCATGTCTGGGCGTTCCTCGGTGACGGCGAGATGGACGAGCCGGAGTCGACGGCCGCCCTCGCACTGGCCTCCCGTGAGGGCCTGGACAACCTCACCTTCGTCATCAACTGCAACCTGCAGCGCCTCGACGGCCCGGTGCGCGCCAACTTCAAGATCGTGCAGGAGCTGGAGGCCCAGTTCCGCGGCGCCGGCTGGAACGTCGTCAAGTCGCTGTGGGGCACGGCGTGGGACGAGCTGTTCGCACTCGACGCCACCGGTGCGCTGGTACGGCGGCTGCGTGAGGTACCGGACGCGCAGGTGCAGACGTACCAGACCCGCGACGCCGCCTACATCCGCGCCGACTTCTTCGGCAAGGACCCGGCGCTTGCCGAGATGGCGAAGCTGATCGGCGACGACAAGATCATCGAGTGCTTCCACCTCTCGCGCGGTGGTCACGAGGCCCGCAAGGTCTACGCGGCCTACAAGGCGGCCCTGGACCACAAGGGCGCGCCGACCGTGATCCTCGCCCAGACCGTCAAGGGCCACACCCTCGGCGACGGCTTCGCGTCGAAGAACGCCAACCACCAGATGAAGAAGCTGACGGTGGACGAGTTCAAGACGATGCGTGATCTGCTCGAACTGCCCATCAGGGACAGCGACTTCGTCGACGGCAAGGTGCCCTACGGCCACCCCGGCGCCGACTCCCCCGAGGTGCGCTACCTCCAGGAGCGCCGGGCGGCCCTCGGCGGCCCGGCCCCGGCCCGCCGTACGCACGCCCTGGCCCCCCTCCCGGCCCCCGACGACAAGGCGTTCGCCTCCTTCGACAAGGGCTCCGGTTCGCAGAACGTGGCGACGACGATGGCCTTCGTCCGGCTCGTCAAGGACCTGGTCCGCGACAAGGAGACGGGTAAGCGCTGGGTGCCGATCGTCCCGGACGAGGCGCGCACCTTCGGTATGGAGAGCCTCTTCCCCTCGCTGGGCATCTACTCGCCCAAGGGGCAGACGTACGAGCCGGTCGACCGCGACCAGCTGATGTACTACAAGGAGGCCGAGAACGGCCAGATCCTCAACGAGGGGATCACCGAGGCCGGTTCGATGGCCGACTTCATCGCCGCGTCGACCGCGTACGCGACGCACGGCGAGGCGATGATCCCGTTCTACATCTTCTACTCGATGTTCGGCTGGCAGCGCACGGCCGACCAGATGTGGCAGCTCGGCGACCAGCTCGGCCGCGGCTTCCTGGTCGGCGCGACCGCCGGCCGTACGACCCTGACGGGCGAGGGCCTCCAGCACGCCGACGGCCACTCCCCGGTGATCGCCGCGACCAACCCGGCCGCCCTGTCGTACGACCCGGCCTTCGCCTACGAGATCGCGACGATCGTCAAGGACGGTCTGCGCCGTATGTACGGCGAGCCGGCCCCGGGCGAGGACCCGAACGTCTTCTACTACCTGACCGTCTACAACGAGCCGCTCCCGCAGCCCGCGAAGCCGGCCGGTCTCGGCATCGACGAGGGCATCGTCAAGGGCCTGTACCGCTTCAACACGGCGGAGTCGGCCGGGCTCTCGGTGGTGGCGAACGCCCCGCGCATCCAGCTGCTCGGCTCCGGTACGGCGATCCACTGGGCGCTGAAGGCGCAGCGGTTGCTCGCCGAGGAGTGGGGTGTGGCGGCCGACGTCTGGTCCGCCACCTCCTGGACGGAGCTGCGCCGTGACGCCATGGAGGCGGACGCCGCGCTCCTGCGTGGCGAGGAGCGGGTGCCGTACGTCCGTCAGGCGCTGCAGGGCGCCGAGGGCCCGGTGCTGGCCGTCTCCGACTACATGCGTCAGGTCCCGGACCAGATCGCGCAGTGGGTCGAGCAGGACTACTCCTCCCTGGGCGCCGACGGCTTCGGCCTCTCCGACACCCGGGACGCGGCCCGCCGCCACTTCGGTGTCGACGCGGAGTCGGTCGTCGTCGCGGCCCTGGCCCAGCTGGCCAGGCGCGGCGAGGTGAAGGCGACGTCGGTGAAGGAGGCCCGGGAGGAGTACGGGCTGTAGGCACCGAGGTCCGGTGAGGGTGAAGGGGTACGGCGGCCGCCGTGCCCCTTCCTTGTCGGTGGGCCCCGGCATCATGAAGGCATGCGCGCCGCCCGTCTGATCAGAATGGTGCTTCTGCTCCAGTCCCGGTCCGCCATGACCGCCGGTGAACTGGCCGCCGAGCTGGAGGTGTCCGAGCGGACCGTGATGCGGGACGCGCAGGCCCTGTCGGAGGCGGGGGTGCCGGTGTACGCGGACCGGGGGCGCGGGGGCGGGTACCGGCTGGTCGGGGGGTATCGGACGGGGCTGACGGGGCTGGGGCGGAGTGAGGCCGAGGCGCTGTTTCTGAGCGGGGTGCCGGTGGCGTTGCGGGAGATGGGACTGGAGGACGCCGCCAGTGCCGCCCGGCTGAAGGTGTCCGCCGCGTTGATGCCGTCGCTGCGTGACGCGTCCCGGGCCGCCGCCCAGCGGTTCCATCTGGACGCGCCCAACTGGTTCGCCGAGCCCGGGACGCCCGCGCTGCTGCCGGCCGTCGCCGGCGCGGTGTGGGACGACCGGCGGGTCGTCGCGTACTACCGGCGCGGGGAGTCGGAGGTTCGGCGGGAGCTGGAGCCGTACGGGCTCGTGTTGAAGGCCGGCGTCTGGTATCTGTGCGCGCGGGTCGCGGAGACCGACTCCTACCGGGTGTACCGGATCGACCGGTTCCGCTCGGTCGAGGCCGGCGACGAGCGGTTCCATCGGGACGAGGAGTTCGACCTGCCGGGGTTCTGGGACCGGCGGGCGGAGCAGTTCGCGCGGTCGATCCTGCACGCCGAGGTGGTGGTGCGGCTGTCGGCGGTCGGCGTGCGCAGGCTGTCGTACGCCGTCGATCCGGTGGCCGCGCGGCAGGCGGTCGCGGGCGCCGGTACCCCGGACGGGCGGGGGTGGGTGACGGTGACTCTGCCGGTGGAGAGCGAGGAGGTCGCGCACGGTCAGCTGACCGCGCTCGGGCCGGAGGCCGAGGTGCTCGCGCCGCCGGGGCTGAGGGCACGCTTCGCGGCGGACGCACGGCGCCTGGCGGGGCTGTACCCACCGGCGGGTGACGGTGGATAACAATCCGCACCACTCCGCGTGCGCCCCCGGCGCCCAGGCACGATGCTTGACCCGTGATGGACGAGACGGAGTTCTGGGAGCTGATCGACGCCACCCGCGAGGCCGCCGAGGGCGACCCCGAGGACCAGGCGGATCTGCTCGTGGAACGGCTGCTCCAGCTGGACCCGGACATGGTGCTGGACTTCGCCCGTCACTTCGAGGCCCGCTACAACCGCGCCTACCGCTGGGACCTGTGGGGTGCCGCGTGGGTGCTGCTCGACGGGGCCAGCGACGACGCGTTCGACTTCTTCCGGTGCTGGCTGATCGGCCAGGGCCGGGAGGTGTTCGAGGGCGCCGTGCACGACCCGGACGGGCTGGCTGAGTCGCTGGGCGACTTCGACGAGGAGATCGACGGCGACGGCGAGGAGCTCGGGTACGCGGCGGACGAGGCGTACGAGCAGCTCACCGGGACCGTGGCCCCGGACCTGGGCATCGCCCCCGCGCCCTCCGAACCGGAGGGCACCCCGGTCGACTTCGAGGACGAGCGGGCGCTCGCGGAGCGGTTCCCCAGACTCTGGGAGCGCTTCAAGGAGTGAGTGCTAGGCGGTGCGGCGCCGGGTCACGTCCGACGGGATGTACGCCTGGGTCTGCTCGGCCTTGACCGGGTGGTGCATGGGCGCCGCGTTGGCCTGGTCGAGGGCGGACGCGGTGACCGCGGCCGGGCCGAGGACGACCGTCGCGACCGCGCAGACCACGGCCCAGGGGCCGCGTGCGGACCTGGCCCAACCGTCCTTCTCCGTGGTCCCCTTGGTGTCCTTGCGGGCTTCGGTACGACTGCTGTTCATGATCCCCGCCTCCAGTCGGCTTGTGTTGTCCATGACGTTAGGACGCGGGGATCTGAGCTGCCTGCGTGCCACCTATGGGATTCCTGTGGACGCCTTCACGGGCGCCCTCAGGGGTGTTTTCACCGGTGTTCCCGGGGGCGTTCGCACCGGGGTCGCCGGGGTCGCCGCGGGTGTGCTCGCCGGGGTCGCCGTGCGCGGTCCCGTCGGGGTCGCGGTGGCCGCTCCCGCCGGCACCCTGCCCTGCAGCCGGGCCGCCGCCTCCCTGATCTCGGGGAGGCGGGCGGTGAGGGCGGCACCGGGGCAGTTGGTCCGGTAGCCGTCCTGGTGGCCGGCCACGGCGGGCAGGGTGACGACGGTGCCTTCCCGGAAGCGGCTGAGCCCGTTGCTGGAGACCAGGCGGGTCCTGGCGCGGGGGTCGATGTCGGCCAGGCCGAGCTTCCAGGCGGCGACGGCGGCGATCGAGTCGGTCATGGCGCGCGGCACTGGGACCCCGGCGGTGAAGGTGCCGAGGGCGGCGATACCGGCGGTGCGGTGGTTGAAGCCCTGGGTGTGGGCGCCGGTGACCGCCCGTTCGGCGCCGCCCGCGCGGCCCTCGTAGATGGTGCCGCAACGGTCGACGAGGAAGTTGTAGCCGATGTCGTCCCACGCACGGTCGCCGGTCTGGCCGGTGTAGAGGCGGCGGATGATCTCGGGCACCTCGGCGCAGTCGTAGCCGTTGGGCGAGTCGGTGTGGTGCACGAAGACGGCGACGACCTTGTCGTCGTAACGCGGCGGCGGCTGGTTGCGGCGGACGGTGGCGTCCAGCCAGACCGAGCGCGGCACGATACGCGGCCGGGGCGCCCGGTAGCGGGTGGCGGGGCTGGCGGGCGCGGGCGCGGCGAGGTGGATCGCGACGGGGCGGTCGGCGCCCTGGACGCACAGCACCAGCGCGAGGACGGCGGCGAAGCCGGGCAGGCAGCCGAGCAGCGTCAGGACGGTGATTCCGCTGCGCCGCCCTGCTCTGGGGAAGACACGCATGGCACCCACTCTCGGGTTGATCCACTCCGCCCGCGATGTGTGCTGTGCCACCTGGTGGAACCAAGGTCCCGGTCCGAGGCGTTTCAGGGGGTACACGCACGCGTGGCGGGTTCCCGGGGTTCTCGCGCGCGTCGACTGATCACCGGACCTGTCCGGACCGTATTAAGGGCACCGAGAGAAAGGCGGCTTCGTGGACCTGCTCGACCTGGTGCTCGTACTGGTGGTCCTCGGCTACGCGGCGTCCGGTTACCGGCGCGGGCTGGTGGCCGGCTGTGTCTCGCTGGCCGGGTTCGTGGGCGGCGCGGTCATCGGCGTGTGGGTGCTGCCGTGGGTGATGGAACTGGTCACGCGCGGCACGGCGACGGCGACGGTGGTCGCGGTGCTGGCGGTGCTGGTGCCCGCGGTGCTCGGGCACGAGCTGGCGGGGCGGCTGGCGCTTCGGCTGCGCCGTGAGCTGGACCAGGGGCCGCTCCGGGTGGCGGACGGGGTCGGCGGGGCGGCGGCCAACTCGGTGGCGGTGCTGATCGTGGCCTGGGTGGCGGCGAGCGTGCTCGGCGCGTCCTCGTCGCCCGCGGTGACGACGGCGATACGGGACTCGAAGCTGCTCGGCGCGGTCCAGGACACCATGCCGGACACCACTCCGGCCTGGTTCTCGCGGGCCACCTCGGCGCTCACGGAGGCGGGTTTCCCGCAGGTCTTCAACCCGTTCGAGAACGAGTCGACGGCGCAGGTCGCCAGGCCGACCGGCGACAGCGTCACGGCGGCCGCCACGAATGCGGCCAAGCGCAGCACGGTCAAGATCGAGGGTGTCTCGGGCTCCCAGGGCCGCGAGGGCAGCGGGTTCGTGTACGCGCCGGAGCATGTGATGACCAACGCCCACGTGGTGGCCGGCATCACCGACCCGAGCGTGCGGATCGGCGGGGTCGGGACGTCGTACGAGGCGCGGGTGGTGCTCTTCGACCCGGACCGGGACGTGGCGGTGCTGTACGTGCCGCAGCTGCGGGCGCCGGTGCTGAGGTTCGACACCGGTGCGTCGCGCGGCGACTCGGCGGTGGTGGCCGGCTATCCCCAGGACGGCGACCTGAACCTGCAGGCGGCCACGGTGGCGAACAAGGTGCCGGCCACCGGGCAGAACATCTACAACGACGCCACCGTGACCCGGGAGATCTACTCGATCCGCTCCACGGTCCGCCCCGGCAACTCCGGCGGCCCGCTGCTGACCACCGGCGGCGAGGTGTACGGCGTGGTGTTCGCCCGGTCCACGTCGGACAACGAGACGGGGTACGTCCTGACGGCCGACGAGGTGGCCTCGGACGCCACGCGCGGGGCGAACGCCACGTCGTCGGTCGACACCGGCGAGCTGATCACGTCCTGACGGTCACAGCGCCCGGCCCATGATGACGTCGTCGACGTACTGGCCGTCCAGGAGGAACTCCCCCGGCAGCACGCCCTCGACGGCGAAGCCCTCCGACTCGTAGAGCCTGCGCGCCGGGGCGTTGTGCGCGAGGACGCCCAGCCGGATCCGGCGGGCGCCACGGCGGCGGGCCTCCTCCATCACCGCCCGCAGCAGCGCGCGGGCGACCCCGTGGCCGCGGGCCTCCTCGGCGACCGCGAGGCCCTGGATCTGCCGGACGTGCGCGTTGGAGGCGATCTTGTGGCCGAAGCCGAGACGGATGTAGCCGACGATGCGCCGGTCGAGCTCGGCGACCAGGGTGTCCTCGGGGGCGTGGCGCTCACTGAAGAAGGGGTCGTACGGCGGCTGCGGCTCGGGCAGCACGGCGTGCAGATACGACCAGGTGGCGCGGTCGAGGGCGCAGAGTTCCTCGTCGTCGTCGGGCAGGGCGGTGCGTATGTACGGTTCCGGCATGGAGTCACCCTAAGTCGGGCGACACCCGGGGCCCACGGGTTTTCGGGTGCCGGGCCCGGCATGCTGGGAACCATGGAACGCTCTCGTATCGCGGTGGCCGGTGCGTCCGGTCTGATCGGCAACGCCCTGGTGCGCTCCCTGCGGGCGGACGGGCACGAGGTGGTGCGCCTGGTGCGGCGCGCGGCCCACGGCGCCGACGAGGTCTGCTGGGACCCAGGCGGGCAGTACGTGGACACGGCCGGGCTGGCCGGGTGCGACGCGGTGGTGAACCTCGCCGGGGCCGGGATCGGCGACCGGCGTTGGACGGCCGCCTACAAGCGGGAGATCCGGGACAGCCGGGTCCTCGGCACGGCCGCGCTCGCGGAGGCCGTGGCCGCCTTGGAAGAGCCGCCGCGGGTGTTCGTGAGCGGCAGCGCGATGGGCTTCTACGGCGACACGGGCGACCGGGTCGTCGACGAGGACGCGCCGCCCGGGGACGGCTTCCTGCCGTCGCTGTGCGTGGAGTGGGAGGAGGCGGCGGCCCCGGCGCGGGAGGCGGGTGTACGGACGGTGTTCGTCCGCACGGGCCTGGTGGTCGCCCGCGGGGGCGGGGCCTGGGCCCGGCTGTTCCCGCTCTTCAAGGCGGGCCTGGGTGGCCGGCTGGGCGACGGGCACCAATACTGGTCGTACATCGCGCTGCACGACGAGGTGGCCGCGATCAGGTTCCTGATGGACGCCGAAGGTCTGGCGGGCCCCTTCAACCTCACCGCGCCCCACCCCCTGACGAACCGTGAGATCACCGCGGCGATGGCCCGGGTGCTGCGCCGTCCGGCGCTCTTCCCGGTCCCCTCCGCGGCGCTGCGGCTGGCGCTCGGCGAGATGGCGGGGGACGTGCTGGGCAGTCAGCGCGTGGTGCCGAAGCGGCTGCTGGAGTCGGGGTTCACCTTCGCGTTCCCGGGCATCGAGGACGCGATTCGCGCGGCCTGACAACACATGTGACCGTATGCGACCGGTGTGCGACCGTGCTCTGTCCATGCGCGACTGCCCTTGACCGGTCACCGCCCTAACCTCGACCCGAACTCGGGTATCCCCGGAGCTGGTTGGGGGCATCACGTCTCCACCGGACGCGCAATCGAGGAGGGGCCTCGTGCATGAGCCCGCGTACCAGGCGGACGTCGTCATCGTGGGAGCCGGTATCGCCGGGCTCTCCGCGGCTCATCGGCTGAACAGCGCAGGAGTAACGACCGCGGTCCTGGAGGCCGCCCCTTACGCCGGCGGCCGTATGTCGACCGAGAAGGTCGATGGCTTCCGGCTGGACCGGATAGGACAGCTCCTCTCCACGTCCTACCCGGAGCTACGGCTGGCGCCGGGACTGGACGCACTGGTTCTGCGCCGGTTCGCGCCCGGCGTACTGCTGCATCGCGACGGGCGCAGGCACCGGGCGGGCGCTCCGGCGGGCGGCGGGAGCGCGAGGGGCGCACTGCACGCGGTGCGCGCCCTGGCAAGCGCCCCCAGGGGCGGCTCGGCCGTGTCACCCGCGCGGGCGACCGCGCCGATGGGCGGCGCGGTCGACCAGGCGCGGCTCGGCGCGGCGCTGGGCCGGATCGCCACCACACCTGTGGAACGCATCCTCGCCCGCCCCGAACTCCCGGCCGCGGACGCCCTCGCGGAGCGCGGGGTGCCCGCCCGGACGATCGACGGCTTCCTGCGCCCGCTGCTCGCGGCCCTGCTCTGCGACCCGGAGCTGACGACGTCCAGCCGCTGCGCCGACCTCGCCCTGCGCTCCTTCGCGAGCGGCCGGCTGTGCGTGCCGGAGGGGGGCGCCGAGGTCCTCCCGGAACTCCTCGCCCGCGCCCTCCCTCCCGGCACAGTACACACGGGCGTACGGGTCACCTCGGTCTCGACGACGTCGGTGACGACGGCCGAACACGGCCAGATCCACTGCCGGGCGGTGCTGCTGGCGACGGACGCGCGGGCCGCCGCCGAGCTGCTGCCCGGCCTGCGCGTCCCGGACTTCCACCAGGTGACGGTGGTCCACCACACGACGGACGAACCGGCGGCGCTCACCACGGGCACGTCGCTCCTCCTCGACGCCGACCGGGGCGGGCCCGTCTCCCACACCTCGGTCGTCAGCAACATCGACCCGAGCCGGGCCCCGCAGGGCCGTGCGCTGATCTCCTCGACGGTCCTCGGCACCCCGCCCTCCGGCATCGACACGGCGGTCCGTATGCACCTGGCCCGGCTCTACGGCACGTCGACGCACCGCTGGGAGACCCTGGCCGTCCACCACACCCCGGAGGCGATCCCGGCGATGCGCCCCCCGCACGACCTCCGCCGCCCGGTCCGCCTCCTGGCAGGCCTCTACGTCTGCGGCGACCACCGGGACACCAGCACGGTCCAGGGAGCGCTGCACTCGGCCCACCGGGCGACGGCGGCGATCCTGACGGACCTGGGCGTATCAGGATCGATGCACAGCGCGGAGACCATGCAACGCCGGGCAGCGTAACCGCGCCCCGCCGGGGCGCGGGGCTGTATTCGGCATGCGGCTCCGCCGCGCGGGCGCGACCAGCCACGACGGCCGCACCCGGCGGCGAACCGGAACCGGCCACGGCGAGTGGCACCGGCCGCCCCGGCACCGCCGGACAACGCCGTCGTGGCCGATCACCGCCGCAGCGGACAAGACCCCCAGGGGTCGGCGGACCGGTGCCGAGCCGCGCGCCGACCCGACCGGTGGTCAGCTCAGCGCGGCGACCTTGTCGCGGTAGCCCCTCACCGGTGCCGCGTCCTTGTACGGCTCCAGTCGGCGTTCGAAGTCCCTGACGTACTCGATCGCCCGTACCGAGCGCATCTCCGCGGCGGCGCCCGCCGCCTCCGCCCCGAGCGCGCACGCCTGGTCGAGTTCGCCGAGGCCCAGGCGGGCCGTGGCGAGGACGACGCGGCAGAAGAGGCGGCTGCGCGCATAGGAGGGCGCACGGAGTTGCAGCGAGCGCTCCGCGTGCTGCGCGGACGCCCGGAACTGCTGGAGATCCCGGTGGCAGTGGCCGAGCTCGTCGGCGAGCTGCGCCTCGTCGAAGAAGCGTGCCCAGTGCGGGACCTCGTCGCCGGGCCGGGCCGCGTCCAGGGCGCGTTCGGCCCGGACCAGCGCGCCGGTGCACGCCCGCACCTCGCCGAGGACCCCGTGGGCGCGGGCCTCGGCCGCGTGCAGGAGTGCCTGGACGATCGGCGGGGCGCTGGTGCCCACGCCCTGCTGGGCCACGCGGGCCAGCTGTACGGCCTCCCGGCCGTGGCCGAGGTAGACGGCCTGGCGGCTCATGGTGACCAGGACGTAGGAGCCGTAGGAGCGGTCCCCGGCCGCCTGGGCGAGGCGGAGGGACTGGACGAAGTAGCGCTGGGCGAGACCGTGCGCGGCGATGTCGTACGACGTCCAGCCCGCGAGCCGGGTCAGGTCCGCGGCCGCGCCGAACAGCTTGCGGCCGGTCTGCTCGCCGTACGTGCCGCGCAGCATCGGCTCGCACTCGTGCTCCAGATAGCGCACCAGGGCCTGCCGGGCGTGCCCGCCGCCGTACTGGTCGTCGAGGGAGCGGAACAGCTCGCCGACCGAGCGGAGGGCGGCGATGTCCCCGCCGGTGACCCGCTGGCCGGGCCCGCGTTCGGCCTGCCCGCGCGAGCGTCCCGGCAGGGCCGGCGGCTTGGGTGCGGCGGGCCGGATCTGCGCCGGCACCCGGACCGCCGGCGTTGCCGTCTCACCGCGGGCCACCTTGTCGTCGGCACGGCCGATCAGCCAGTCCCGGCTGGGCACCACGAGCCCGGCCGGGGTGAACGCGATCTTGCGGAGTTCGGCGTGGCTGCCGGAGTCCTTGCGCCACAGCCCGCTGACGATGTCGACGGCCTCCTCGGGGGTGGCCGCGAACTCCAGCCCGGCGTACACCGGGGCGCAGGCGTCCAGGCCCAGGTCCTGGGCGGTGAGCCGGCGGCCGAGGCGCCGGGTGAAGACCTCGGCGATCAGGGCGGGGGTGGTGCCCCGGGGCTGCTGGCCGCGCAGCCACCGGGTGACCGAGGTCTTGTCGTATCTGAGATCCAGCCCGTGTTCGAGACCGAGTTGGTCGACGCGACGGGCCAGACCCGCGTTGGAGAACCCCGCTTCTGCGATGAGCGCGGCGAGCTGGCGGTTGGGGGTGCGCTGCGCGGGTCGGTCCGTCATCTGCGGTGCGGTCTCCTGCCTTTCGGGCTCAGCTCGGTCGCTTGTGCCCGGATTGCCGGTGAGCTGCCCTTTTGGCACTCATGGACGGCGCGAATGTAGCGGAGAGTGAGCAGGTGATCGCACTCTTCGCCGTTCATTCATCCGATCGTGTGAGGATTGACCCCAAGGCTGACGCGCGACGGGCGGACGTACAGTGGCTTGGGCGCGTTATGTGCCTGACACACCCATCGCCTGAGGGAGGCGCTTGCCGTGAGTGAGTTGCGGTTCGTCCGCGTGGGGTTCGGCGTGGACGCCGTCGAGTACCAGGAGGCGTGGGACGAGCAGCGCCGCGTGCACGCGGCGCGGTTCGCGGACGAGGTGCCCGACACGGTGCTGCTGCTCGAACACCCCCCGGTGTACACGGCAGGCCGCCGCACCGCGGACAACGAGCGGCCGCTGGACGGCACCCCGGTCATCGACGTGGACCGCGGCGGCAAGATCACCTGGCACGGCCCGGGTCAGCTGGTGGGCTACCCGATCCAGAAGCTCCCGCGTCCGGTGGACGTGGTCGCGCACGTACGGCGCCTGGAGGAGGCACTGATCCGGGTCTGCGCCGAGTTCGGCCTGGCGACCACCCGGGTCGAGGGGCGCAGCGGGGTCTGGGTGCTCGGTGACCCGGTCGAGCAGCGGCCGGCGTCGGGCGGGCTTTCCCTGGACTTCGACCCCCGGCTGCAGGACGAGGAGTTCGACCCGCGGCTGAACGGCCCGGAGTACGCGCCCTCCAACGCCGGGCAGCGCCGCGAGGACCGGAAGATCGCCGCGATCGGCATCCGGGTGGCCAAGGGCGTCACCATGCACGGCTTCGCGCTCAACGTGAACCCCGACAACAAGTGGTTCGACCGGATCATCCCGTGCGGCATCCGGGACGCGGGTGTCGCCTCCCTCGCCGGCGAGCTCGGCAGGGACGTGACGATCGAGGAGGTGCTGCCGGTGGTCGAGCGGCACCTGAAGGACGTCCTGGAGAACGCGGAGCTCAAGCCGCGGGAGATCGAGAAGGCCTCCGCCTGACCGAAGGAATGCGGCCTGCGGCTGAGGGGTTGGCCTCTCAGGAAAGGCCCGGCAATCACGGGCGTACCCTGGTGTACGCCGAGGAATCGAAGTTACAGGGAGCCGACGTGTCCGCAGTCTCACCCGACGGACGCAAGATGCTGCGCCTGGAGGTCCGGAACGCCCAGACCCCCATCGAGCGCAAGCCCGAGTGGATCAAGACCCGGGCGAAAATGGGCCCCGAGTACACGAAGATGCAGAACCTCGTGAAGAGCGAGGGCCTGCACACGGTCTGCCAGGAAGCCGGCTGCCCGAACATCTACGAGTGCTGGGAGGACCGCGAGGCGACCTTCCTCATCGGCGGCGACCAGTGCACCCGGCGCTGTGACTTCTGCCAGATCGACACCGGCAAGCCCGAGGCGCTGGACCGCGACGAGCCGCGCCGCGTGGGTGAGTCCGTGGTCACCATGGACCTGAACTACGCCACCATCACCGGCGTCGCCCGCGACGACCTGGAGGACGGCGGCGCCTGGCTGTACGCCGAGACCGTGCGCCAGATCCACGCGCAGACGGCGGAGCGCGAGGCCGGCCGTACCAAGGTCGAGCTGCTCGCCCCGGACTTCAACGCCGTCCCGGAGCTGCTGCGCGAGGTCTTCGAGTCCCGCCCCGAGGTGTTCGCGCACAACGTCGAGACGGTGCCCCGGATCTTCAAGCGGATCCGTCCCGGCTTCCGCTACGAGCGCTCGCTGAAGGTCATCACCGAGGCCCGTGACTTCGGCCTGGTCACCAAGTCCAACCTCATCCTCGGCATGGGCGAGACCCGCGAGGAGGTCAGCGACGCGCTGCGCCAGCTGCACGAGGCGGGCTGCGAGCTGGTCACCATCACGCAGTACCTGCGCCCGAGCGTGCGGCACCACCCCGTGGAGCGCTGGGTCAAGCCGCACGAGTTCGTGGAGCTGAAGGAGGAGGCCGAGCAGATCGGCTTCTCCGGTGTGATGTCCGGGCCGCTGGTCCGCTCCTCCTACCGGGCCGGGCGGCTGTACCGGATGGCCATCGAGAAGCGGGGTGCGTTCGTCGCCGCACAGGCGGTCTGATCCCCGCCCGCTTCCCCACGGCTCCGAGCGTGTGAATTCGCGCACGAGCTACTACCGGCCAGTAATGACCGAATGGACGCGGTCCTGACCGTCCTCGCTGATGAGGACGCCCGTCAGGACCGCGTCAGCGTGCGGAGCCCGCGTATCAAGGTTTCATTGGTGTTTGACCGGTCGGTCACGCCCTGGTAACACCGAACAGTGACCCTGGTATCACAGCATGTACACCCACTTCGAGGGGGACCTCCACCATGCAGGCCGCGCCCGTTCGCGCCACCGCGATCCCGTCCTTCACCGACGCGCTGCGCGCCGTCGAGTCCCTCCTGATGAGCGGCGGCCAGCGCACCGCCCGCCAGAACGCCTGGACCTCCGTGCTGGAAGACCGCCGTCGCGCCAAGGACCGGGTCGAGGCGCAGCGCTTCCTCGAGCAGGCCGCCGGCCGCTCCTGACGGCCCCCTGCGGCCCTTCTCCGGGCACTGCCGTCGTCGGCACTCCCGGGGCCACGTAGACTTCGGGGCATGGCGAGGAAGGAACCCGCAGCGGACGCTGCGAATGCCGGGCGACTGAAGCAGATCGTCCTGACGTACAAGATGACCCGCAAGGCCGATAAGACGATCGGCCTTGTACTCGCGGGTGTCGGTCTCGGCACCCTTGCTGTCTTCCTCGTGATCGGCTTCCTGATCGGGCATCCGGTCTATGCGGGCATCCTGGGCCTGCTGCTCGCCCTCCTCGCGACGGCGATCGTCTTCGGCCGGCGGGCCGAGCGGGCGGCCTTCGGCCAGATGGAGGGCCAGCCGGGCGCCGCGGCCGCCGTCCTGGACAACGTCGGGCGGGGCTGGACGACGACACCGGCGGTGGCGATGAACCGCAGCCAGGACGTGGTGCACCGGGCCGTCGGCAAGGCCGGCATCGTCCTGGTCGCCGAGGGCAACCCGAACCGGGTGAAGACCCTGCTGGCCGCCGAGAAGAGGAAGATGGCCCGGATCGTGGCCGACGTGCCGGTGCACGATGTGATCGTGGGCACGGGTGAGGGCCAGGTCGAGCTGAAGAAGCTGCGGACCACGATGCTGAAGTTCCCGCGCGTGCTGACCGGTCCGCAGGTGACATCCACCAACGACCGGCTTCGGGCGATGGGTGACCTGATGTCCAACATGCCGCTGCCGAAGGGGCCCATGCCGAAGGGCATGCGGATGCCCAAGGGCGGCCCTCGGGGGCGGTAGAGGCCCAGGGATTCGGGGCGCGGCGGTCGCTGGTGCGACCGCCGCGCCTTCGTCGTTTCCGGACCGGTTTTCCGCGGCCCGGATGACACGCCGCCGAACGGAGTATCCAGCGGGTAATCGGGTCATCCACTCCTAGCCTGCTAAATGTGACAAAACGCCATATCTCATACCTCGCCTGTGCCGCCGCCCTGTGCGGCTCCCTCCTCGGCGCCGCCCCGGCGACCGCCGTCCACCGCACCCTTGTGGTGCATCCGGGTGAGTCGATCCAGAAGGCCGTGGACGCGGCCGAGCCCGGCGACACCGTCCTCGTGCTGGCCGGCACGTACCACGAGAGCGTCAAGGTGACCACGCCCCAACTCACCCTGCGGGGTATGGGCCCGGACACCGTGCTCCAGCCGGCGGCCAAGAAGGCCAAGAGCACCGCGAAGAAGGCCGCCGAGAAGTCCTGTGCCGCGATGGGCAACGGCATCTGCGTGGTCGGGACCAAGAGCAAGGCCGTCGACGACGTCACCATCGCCCGGATGACCGTGACCGGGTTCTCCCGGACCGGCGTCATGGCCGTCGGCACCGCCAACCTGAACGTGCACGGCGTGGCCGCCGTGAAGAACGGGCAGTGGGGCATCGCCGAGGAGCGCTCGGTGCACAGCACCTACCGCAACAACGTCGCCCGGAGCAACGGCGACGCAGGCCTGTTCCTCGCCAACACCATCACGGCCGAGAAGGGCGCCACCGACACCGACGGCACGGTGGTCGAGCACAACCTCCTGGAGAAGAACCGGATCGGCGTCACCGTGCGCCGGCTGCGCAACCTGACCGTCTCGGACAACTCGGTCACCGGCAACTGCGCGGGCGTGTTCGTCGTCGGCGACGAGAACAAGCCGAAGGCCGGTCGCATCACCGTCGCCGACAACCAGGTCGTCAAGAACAACAAGTACTGCAAGAAGACGGCCAAGCTGTCCTTCCTGCAGGGCTCCGGCATCGTGCTGACCGGCGCCGAGGACACCCTGGTGACCGGGAACGTGGTCACCGGCAACTCCGGCAAGTCCCCGCTGTCGGGCGGTGTCGTGCTCTTCAAGAGCTTCGTGGGTGCCACCAGCGACAAGAACCAGATCACCCGCAACAACCTGTCGGGCAACGCCCCCGCCGACCTGATCAACCAGGAAACCGCCAAGCGCGGCAACGCCTTCAAGGACAACACCTGCAAGAAGTCCAAGCCCGCCGGCCTGTGCTGACCTGACGGCCGTACGGCACGCCCAGAAGGCCACACAAGGCCCACCCAAGGAAGGAAGGCGGCACATGACCGCACCAGCACGTGACCTCCCGGCGGCGCCGCAGGAGGCGCAGGCGGAGGGCGCACCGCCGCCGTCGATGCGGCTGCGCGAGCTCGTGTTCGGGGCGGCCTGTGCCGCCGCCGTCCGCGCGGCCGCCCGGCTGCGCGTCGCCGACGCGCTCGGGGACGCCCCGATGACCGTGGAGGGCCTGGCGTCCGCGGTGAGGACCGACCCGAGGCCGCTGCGCCGGCTGCTGCGGGCCCTGTCCTGCTACGGCGTCTTCGCCGAGCGCCCGGACGGGACGTTCGCCCACACCGAGACCTCCCGGCTGCTGCGGGAGGACGACCCGCACAGCCTGCGTTACATCGCCCTGTGGTGCACCGAGCCGTGGACCTGGGACGCCTGGCCGAAGCTCGACGAGGCCGTGCGCAGTGGCCGTAACGTCGTCGAGGATCTCTACGGCAAGGAGTTCTTCGTCTACCTGAACGAGGACGCCCCGGAGTCGGCGGACGTCTTCAACCGGGCGATGACCACCTCCAGCGAGCAGTCAGCCCGTGAGGTCGCCGCGCTGCTCGACCTGTCCGGCAGCCGGTCGGTCGCCGACCTCGGCGGCGGCCAGGGGCACGTGGTGGCCTGTCTGCTGGACAAGTACCCGGCGATGAAGGGCTATCTGCTTGATCTCCCCAAAGTGGTGGAGAAGGCCCTGCCGCGGCTGCGCCCGGGCGGCGACCTGGAGGACCGGGCGCGCATCGTGCCGGGTGACATCCGGGAGGCCGTGCCGGTCGACGCGGACGTCTACATCATCAAGAACATCCTGGAGTGGGACGACGACTCCACCGCCCGGCTGCTGGCCAACGTGGTCGCGGCGGGCGGTCCGGGAGCCCGGGTCGTGGTGATCGAGAACCTCGTCGACGACACCCCGTCGATGCGGTTCAGCACCGCGATGGACCTGCTGCTGCTCCTGAACGTCGGCGGGGCCAAGCACACCACCGACAGCATGGTGCGCCGGCTGACCGACGCGGGTCTGAGCGTCAACGACATGCGGCCGGTCAACCCGTATCTGCACGCCTTCGACTGCACGGTGCCCGCCTGAGGCGGGGCCGGACACGCCGGTGCCGGGCCCGCGTTCTGCGCGGGTCCGGCACCGTCGGCGTACGGCGGTACGACGGTTCACGCGCCGCCGTCGCGCTCCCAGAGGTAGAAGCGCTGGGCCATCGCGTCCTTCGGGGAGCGCCAGGTCTCCGGGTCGTACGCGCTGACGTACGCCTGGAGACGGTCGCTGACGTCCCTGAACTCGGGGTGCGAGGTGACCTTGGCGATGGCCGGTCCCGGCTCGCGCTCGGACTCGATGAGGTGCATGTACACATCACCGAACTGGAAGAGGCTGCGCCGGACCACCCCGACGAGGTTCGGCAGCTCTCCCCGGTCGGACTCCGCGAACACCTTCGCGATGTCGGGAGCGGAGCCCGGTGCCATACGGGCGACGATCAGGGCCTGGTGCACGGTGTCTCTCCGTTCTTCGCTTTCCTGACGGCCGGCTCAGTCGGCCAGGGCCGGGTCGGGGCGCCGGCCGGTGGCCGCCTTCTCGATCTTGTCGCGGATCAGGGCCATCTGGACCTTGGAGTTCTTGTTGATGTTGTCGGTCATCCACTCGTCGTCGACGGGGGCTTCCGGCTTCATCGCGAAGTCCTGGACCCAGACCATCCGGGTGCCGGCCGGTACTTCCTCGTACTGCCAGCGGATGTTCATGTGCGCGAAGGGACCGGTCTCCACCCGGCGGGCCCGGACGGTCAGGTTGGGGCGGTCGGTCTCGCGCTCGGAGACCCAGCTCCACACCTTGCCGTTCTCGTCGGGGTGCATGGTCAGCCGGAAGGTGACCTTGTTCCCCTCCTCGGAGAGGATCTCGACACCGGCGTACTCGCTGAACAGCTGCGTCCAGTTGGCCACGTCGTTGGTCATGTCCCAGACCAGGTCGACGGGCGCGGCGATGGTGATCTCGTTCTGGGTGTGTCCGGTCATGTCAGGCTCCCGCGGGCATGGCGCTGTTGACGAGGTCGAGGAACTGGCGGGGGGTCTTGCACCGCTCGGCGTCCACCGGCATGGGCACGCCGTGCCGGTTCTCCAGCTCGCCGACGATGCCGAGCAGGCCGAGCGAGTCGACACCGAACGCGTCGAAGCCGGTGTCGCGCCGGTCCTGCAGGTCGGCCGGGGCGACGGTGACGCCGGCGGCCTTCTTCATGAGTTCGGACAGTTCGTCCACGGTGATGCTCATAGGGACTCCTTCTTCTTAGCTGCAGGGCAGCTGGTTTTCTCCGGCTCACCCGGCCGTGCCGTGGCGCAGCACGAGTGCCGAGTTCGACCCCATGAGTCCCCGGCTGAGGACCAGCGCCGTGCGTGGTGCGGCGGCGCGGGCGCTACCGGTCACGAGGTCGAGGTCGTGGCAGATGTCGTGGACACCCGGGGTCGGAGGGATCAGGCCGTGTTCCATCGCGAGCACCGCGGCGGCGGTGTCCAGGACGGGGGCCGCGCAGTACCCCCGGCCGATCCCGGTCTTGGGCGCGGTGACGGGCACGCGCCGGCCGTGCGCGCCGAGGGCGTCGGTGATGGCCAGCGCCTCCGCCCGGTCGGCCGCCGGGACCCCGAGGGCGTCGGCGAAGACCACGTCGATCTCCTCCGGGGCGCAGCCGGCCTCGGCGAGGGCGCCGCGGATCGCCTGGGCGAGCCCTGCCCTCGACTCGGCCCAGCGGGAGGCCCCGGTGAAGGTCGACGCGTGACCGTCGAGGGTGGCCCGTACCGGCAGCCCGCGTTCCCGGGCCGAGCCGACGTCCTCCACGACGAGCATGGCGCCGCCCTCGGCCGGTACGAACCCGCAGGCCTGCTCGGTGAACGGGCGGTAGGCGCGGGTCGGGTCGGTCTCCCGGCTGAGCTCCTCGTATCCGAGCTGGCAGACCATCGAGTACGGAGCTATCGGCGCCTCGGTGGAGCCGGCCACGATGACGTCCGTGCCGCGCCGCACCGCGCGGGCGGCGTGTGCCAGGGCGTCCAGGCCGCCGGCCTCGTCGGCGGCGACCACCGAGCAGGGTCCCTTGAAGCCGCGCCGGATGGAGATCTGGCCGGTGCTGGCCGCGTAGAACCAGGCGATGGACTGGTAGGGGCCGACGAACCGGCTGCCCTTGCCCCAGAGTTGCTGGAGTTCGCGCTGGCCGAACTCGCCGCCGCCGGAGCCGGCCGCGGTGACCACGCCGACGTCGAACGGCGAGCCGTCGGTGTCACCGCGGCCGAGCCGGGCATCTTCGAGTGCCAGGTCGGCCGCGGCCATCGCGAAGTGCGTGAAGCGGTCGGTCTGGACGATGAGGCGTTCCTCGACGGCGGCCGTCGGGTCGAAGTCGCGGACTTCTCCGGCCACCTTCATGGGCAGGTGCTCGCAGCCGTCGCGGGTCACCTTGTCGAGGACGTTGCGTCCCTCCTGGACGGATTTCCAGAAGGTCTCGGTGCTGGTTCCGTTGGGCGCGACGACACCGATGCCGGTGACAGCCGCCCGCCGAGGACGGGATCCGCTCATCGTGTCCTTCCTCTCGGCCGGGTCAGGATCACCGCGGACTGGAATCCGCCGAACCCGCTGCCCACGGACAGGACGCCGCCCAGGGGCCGTTCGCGGGCGACCCGCGGTACGTAGTCGAGGTCGCACTCGGGGTCGGGGGTCTCGTAGTTCGCGGTGGGCGGGACCACCTGGTGGACCAGGGCGAGCACGCAGGCGACGACCTCGATCGCGCCGATGGCGCCGAGCGAGTGGCCCACCATCGACTTGATGGAGCTCATGGGTGTGTCGTACGCGTGCTGCCCGAGCGCCTTCTTCACGGCCGCGGTCTCGTGGCGGTCGTTCTGCCGGGTGCCGGAGCCGTGCGCGTTGACGTAGTCGATGGCGGTGGGGTCGAGGCGGGCGTGGTCGAGGGCGGTCTCGATGGCGCGGGCCATCTCCAGGCCCTCACTGGTGAGACCGGTCATGTGGTAGGCGTTGCCGAAGGTGGCGTAGCCGTCGAGCTGGCAGTAGATGTGCGCGCCGCGGGCCTTGGCGTGCTCCAGCTCCTCCAGGACGAGCACCGCGCCGCCCTCCCCCATGACGAACCCGTCACGGCGGTTGTCGAAGGGGCGCGAGGCGTGCTCGGGGTCGTCGTTGTTCGGGGAGGTGGCCTTGATCGCGTCGAAGCAGGCCATGGTGATCGGGGAGATCGGGGAGTCCGAGGCACCGGCGATACAGATGTCGGCGCGGCCCTCCTGCACGGTGTGGAAGGCGTAGCCGACGGCGTCCAGGCCCGAGGTGCAGCCGGTGGAGACGGTCTGCACCGGACCCTGGGCGCCGAAACGTTCCGCCACCGCGGAGGCGAGGGTGCTCGGCGAGAACGCCCGGTGCAGCTGGGGCCCCGCCTGCCGGTGGTCCACGTCCCAGTGCTGGCCCCCGGCGCTCACCAGGACGTAGTCGTGCTCGAGGCGGGTGGTGCCACCGACCGCCGTACCCAGGGACACCCCGACCCGCCAGGGGTTCTCCCGGCCCAGGTCGAGACCGGAGTCCCGGACCGCCTCGTCACCGGCGACCAGGGCGAACTGTATGTAACGGTCCGCCCGTTCGATCTCCTCGGCGTCCAGGCCGTGCGCCGCCGGGTCGAAGTCGCACTCGGCGGCGATCCGCGACCTGAGGCCGGAGGGGTCGAAGAAGGTGATGCCGCGCGTCGCGGTCCGGCCCGAGGCGAGCAAGTCCCAGAACGCCGGTACGCCCACACCCCCCGGAGCCACGATGCCTATGCCCGTAACCGCCACGCGCCGGGTCACGACCGGACCTGCCCCACGGCGACGGCGGCTTCCGTCTCCTCCGTGTCGACATGACCCTGGCTCGGGCGCGGGGCCAGCGGACCGAGGTGGAAGACGATCCGCGCCTCGACATTCCCCACGTTGCGGAAGCGGTGGCGCATGTTGATGGGGATCATCAGCCCCTGCTCGGGCCGCAGCGAGTGCGGCTCGCCGTCCAGGTCGACCTCCATTTCACCGCAGACCACGTACACGAACTCCTCGGAGTACGGGTGGTAGTGCTCGGCGATGCGGTCGCCCGGCTGCACGATGGCCACACCCATGAAACCGCTGGTGGAACCCACCGTGGCCGGGGTGAGCATGGCGCGCACATCGCCGCCGCGCCGCGTGTTGGGCTCGACCTCGCTGAGGTCCACGATCTTCGGAATGGGCTTCATCACTACGTTCCTCCGTGAGTGTGATCCGACGGTGGTGGGGGGTCAGGCGTCCGGCGAACGGCGGTCGGTGATGAGCCGCATCCGCACCGCGTCGCCGTCCAGCAGGGCGGTCAGCGCATGAGCCGGGGTGACGTCCACGGGCGTACCGGACCGCTGCTCGACCAGCCGTACGACGACGTCGTCGCGCTGGAAGACCGTGCTGTGCAGCATCGGGCTCGCCTGGTCCTCGGCCGCGGCCTCGTCCTGCTGCGCGAGCAGCTCCGCGAGCCGCATCCCGCAGCCCGGCCGGGCCGGGTAGTACAGCGCGTGGCGGTCGCCGTCGGCCGGCGCCTCGGGACCGACGTGGTGCACGGCCGGCAGCGCCGCCCGGGTGAAGAACACCCGTGCCGAGTCCTGGTCGTCGAGGTCGCGGTCCTGCTCCAGGTAGGGGTTGATGGCCTCCTCGACGGCCCGCACCTCGGGCTGCCGGGCGACATGGCGCAGGGCCGCCATCAGGTCGCCGCGCACCTCGATGGCCCGCACCACCCGGTTGCCGTGCATGAACAGGGAGGTACGGCACAGCCGGGTGGACGCGTCGACCTCCGCCTGGGGCGAGGCGTAGTCCGCGAGGATCTTCGCGACCTCGGCCTCACTGCCCGGCCGGACCGTGAAGGTGAGCGCGTGGCGGATCACGCCGTCGCCCATCCGCGGCTCGGCCTGCAGGACACGCACGGCGTCCGCCGCCGGCCCGCCCGTCTCGCGTACGACGTGGAAGCGCAGCGAACGGGTGTCGCGGACGCAGTTGTGCAGCGGCTTCACCATCTCCACGTGCTCCTCGCTGTTCACCCAGGCGAGGAACGGCGGGGCGCTCTCCCACTCGCTGGTGATCAGCCACTGCGAGGGGGTCTCGATCGACTGGCAGAGCTGGTCGCTGACGTGGCCGGGCACCTGGGCGACCTGGTTGCACAGCTGCTCGTAGGCCTTCAGGAACTGATGCTGCGCGCCTTCGTAGACGTCCACCAGCAGGACGACCCGGAGCCGGGAGCCGTCGAAGACGGACTGGGAGACCCGTTTCGACACCGGGCGGGTCAGCTTTTCCGAAACCTTTTCCGAGATCGTCGTCATGCTTCGCACATCTCCTTCGCGGGGGCAACGGCCTGCGCCTTCGCCGATGACGCGGCGTCAGCGCTTTTTGATCCTGTGCCGGTCCTCCGAAGCGCGCGACTCGCGTGAACCAGGTGGGTGATTGGTACGCGGAACCCCTCCGGAAGGGGCATGGAAGTTCCGACGCACCTGACGCACCACCATCCGCCCCTGGAGACCCCGATGCAGCAGAGAACCGATCACCAGGTCCCCGTCCTCGTCGTGGGCGGCTCCCTCGTGGGCCTGTCCATGTCCCTCTTCCTGGGCCGTCTGGGCGTACGTCACATGCTCGTCGAACGGCACTCCGGGACCTCGATCCATCCCCGCGGCCGTGGCAACAACGTGCGGACGATGGAGCTGTTCCGGAAGGCCGGGATCGAGCCCGACATCAGGTCCGCCGCCTCACTCCTCGCGGACAACCACGGCATCCTGCAGACCCCGACGCTGGTCGGCGACGCCGGCGAATGGCTGTTCAAGGAGATCGACCCCGGCGGCGGGCTCGCGAAGTTCAGCCCTACGGGTTGGTGCCTGTGCAGCCAGAACGACCTGGAGCCGGTGCTCCGCCGGGCGGCCGAATCCCTCACCGGCGACCTTCGCTACTTCCACGAGATGGAGTCCTTCGAACAGGACCCCGAAGGAGTGACGGCGTACGTCCACGACCGTGACTCCGACCGGATGTACACGGTCCGCGCGGACTACCTGGTCGCCGCCGACGGCCCGCGCAGCCCGGTCCGGGGCCGGCTCGGTATCGGCCAGACGGGCCCCGGCGACCTGTTCGCGAACGTCAGCATCACCTTCCGCTCCAAGCTGCTCGCGGAGACCGTCGGGGAGCGGCGGTTCATCTGCTGCTACCTCACCGACCCCGAGGCCGACGGTGCGCTGCTGCCCGTCGACAACAAGGAGCGCTGGGTCTTCCACGCTCCGTGGCACCCCGAACGCGGCGAAACCCTCGACGAGTTCACCGAGGAACGCCTCACCCGGCACATCCGCCGGGCCGTCGGCGTCCCCGACCTCGACGTCGAGATCACCGGCCGCGCCTCCTGGCGGGCCGCCGAACGGGTCGCCGAACGGTACTCGTCCGGGCGGGTCTTCCTGGCCGGCGACTCCGCGCACGAGATGTCCCCGACCGGCGCGTTCGGCTCCAACACCGGCATCCAGGACGCGCACAACCTGGCGTGGAAGCTGGCGGCCGTCCTCGACGGCTGGGCCGGCCCCGGGCTGCTGGAGTCGTACGACAGCGAGCGCCGCCCCGTGGCCGTCGCCACCAGCGCCCGCGCCTCGGCCCGCTCCGTGGAGCACAGCCACCCCGGCTTCGCGCCCGCGCCCGGTATCGGCGCCGGCAAGCGCGGCGGCATCCTCAACATCGTTCTCGGCTACCGGTACCCGAAGGGCGCGGCCGTCGGCGCGGAGCCCGGCCGGCCGGTCGTACCCGACGGGATGAACCTGACCGGACAGCCGGGCAGCCGGGCCCCCCACCTGTGGCTGCGCCGCGCGGACGAACGGCTCTCGACGCTCGACCTGTACGAGCGGTCCCTGGTACTGCTCAGCGACGCGGGCTCGGCGGCGGGCGCGGCCTGGCACGCGGCCGCCCGCCGGATCGCGGACACGGAGCGGCTACGACTGGACACGTATCGCATCGGGGAGGCGGGGGCCGACCTCGTGTACGACGGGGAGGCCGGTGACTGGGCGGCGGCACACGGCACGACGGCGGACGGCGCGGTGCTGGTACGGCCGGACGGATTCGTGGCGTGGCGCTCGGAGGCCGCGGTGCCCGATCCGGAGGGAGAGCTGAGGGACGTACTGGCGCGGCTGCTGCGGAGGAGGTGAGCCGGGGCGGGGGCTGAGGTGGAGCCGGAGGCGAGCCGGGGCGGAGGCTGAGGTGGAGCCTTACCGGCGCTTGCAGGGTGCCGCCGCGCCCACCCGTGCCGCCTGGGGCGGGATTCTCCGCAGCTGGTGGCTGACGCGACTACGGCGCCCCGTAAGGGGCGCGGGGAACTGCGCGACCAGAGCCCCCACCGGTCCGCACCCCGCCGGCGAAGCAGCACCGGCAGACGAGTGGGGCACGCGCTCCCACCCCTCGCCTCAGATACGGACCTCCACGGTCCCCGCCAGCCGGTCGTGCAGCCCCCTGCCGTCCCGGTCCCACACCAGCGCCGGGATCGCGAGGCACAACAGCGCCGTGCGGGCCAGCGCGCGCAACGGCTGCACCCGCCCCGTCCCGACACCGACCACCCGCAGCCGGAAGAGCCGCTTACCCGGCGTAAAGCCGACCGTACCGACGGTCAGGATTCCGAGGATGAAGAACACGAGGAGCGCCCAGTTGCTGGTAGCGGGGCTGTAGCCGTCGGTGATCAGGCCGTATGCGATCAACACGCACAGCGCCCAGTCCACGACCAGCGCGCCGAGCCGCCGCCCCGGACGGGCGATGGAGCCAGGGCCGTCCTCCGGCAGTCCGAGCTGCTCGCCCCGGTACCCGAACTCCGCACCGGCCTCTTCCATGGCCGCGCGGGGCCCCGAGAGCCACGATCCCATTGCTTGCCTGTTGTCCACCCGAACACGGTACTGCCCGGGCGAACGCCCGCGGTCCTGCGGGGTGCCCCGGGGCTACGGTGGAACAAGGCCGGTTAACTTCAGCGAAACAAATGGGTCACGCCCGAGAAATCACCCGTCCCTAGGGTCGGGGACAGCGTGTGCCACCGCACTGGCCGCACGAACGAACTACCACCCCGGCACGGGAACGGCCGGGAGTAGGAGGAGCTGGATGTTCCAGAACGCCGACGAGGCCAAGAAGTTCATCGCGGACGAGGACGTCAAGTTCGTCGACGTCCGGTTCTGCGACCTGCCGGGCGTCATGCAGCACTTCACGGTGCCCGTCGAGGCGTTCGACCCGGATGACGAGCTCGCCTTCGACGGATCCTCGATCCGTGGTTTCCAGGCGATCCACGAGTCCGACATGGCGCTGCGCGCCGACCTGTCGACGGCCCGGGTGGACGCCTTCCGTCGCGACAAGACGCTCAACATCAACTTCTTCATCCACGACCCGATCACGGGCGAGCAGTACTCCCGTGACCCGCGCAACGTGGCGAAGAAGGCGGAGGCGTACCTCGCGTCGACGGGCATCGCCGACACCGCGTACTTCGGCCCCGAGGCCGAGTTCTACGTCTTCGACAGCGTCCGTTTCGCCACCACCGCGAACGAGTCCTTCTACCACATCGACTCCGAGGCGGGCGCCTGGAACACCGGTGCCCTGGAGGACAACCGTGGTTACAAGGTCCGCTACAAGGGCGGCTACTTCCCGGTCCCGCCGGTCGACCACTTCGCCGACCTGCGCGCCGAGATCTCCCTGGAGCTGGACAAGGCCGGCCTGAAGGTCGAGCGCCAGCACCACGAGGTGGGCACGGCCGGCCAGGCGGAGATCAACTACAAGTTCAACACGCTGCTCGCCGCCGCCGACGACCTCCAGCTCTTCAAGTACATCGTGAAGAACGTGGCCTGGCGCAACGGCAAGACCGCGACCTTCATGCCGAAGCCGATCTTCGGTGACAACGGCTCGGGCATGCACGTGCACCAGTCGCTGTGGGCCAACGGCGACCCGCTGTTCTACGACGAGGCCGGCTACGCGGGCCTGTCGGACACCGCCCGCTACTACATCGGCGGCATCCTGAAGCACGCCCCGTCGCTGCTGGCCTTCACCAACCCCACCGTGAACTCGTACCACCGCCTCGTGCCCGGGTTCGAGGCCCCGGTGAACCTGGTGTACTCGCAGCGCAACCGTTCGGCTGCGATGCGTATCCCGATCACGGGTTCGAACCCGAAGGCCAAGCGCGTCGAGTTCCGTGCGCCCGACTCCTCCGGCAACCCGTACCTCGCCTTCTCGGCCCTGCTGCTCGCGGGTCTGGACGGCATCAAGAACAAGATCGAGCCGGCCGAGCCGATCGACAAGGACCTCTACGAGCTGGCCCCCGAGGAGCACGCGGGTGTCCCGCAGGTCCCGACCTCCCTCCCGGCCGTCCTCGACTCCCTGGAGCGCGACCACGAGTTCCTGCTCGCCGGTGACGTCTTCACGTCCGACCTGATCGAGACGTGGATCGACTTCAAGCGCACCAACGAGATCGCCCCGCTGCAGCTGCGCCCGCACCCGCACGAGTTCGAGCTGTACTTCGACGTGTGATATCGCCCCAGGTCAGAGCGGGTATCCGCTCCCCTGGGCCGTCTGTGGGCCGTCGGCCGTGCTCTTCCTCCGCTGGAAGGGCACGGCCGACGGCCTGTTTCGGGCCCAGCACCGCTGGGCCGGTGCCGGGAGCTCCCGGCCGCGCCGTCGCTCAGGTCAGCCCAGCGGCCTCACCTGGGCCCCGTGTCCGCGCCCGGTACGCCGAACGCGGCGTCGATGGCCTTGCGCGCACGGTCCTGGCTGTTGGGCATGAGGTGCGTGTACGTCCGGAGCGTGAATCCGGGGTCGGAGTGACCGAGGTACTCGGCCAAGGCTTTGATGTTCTCCCCCGAGTCCAGCAGCACCGACGCGTAATAGTGCCGCAACGCGTGCATACCGTGCTCGCGCGACTGTTTGAACCGCTCCCCCGGAGCCCGTTCCGGAATGACGCCGGCGGCGATCAGGGCGGGCTTCCACAGGTACATGTTGAAGTAGTTCCTGTTCAGCGCCTTCCGTTCCCGTGAGTAGAAGAGCAGTTTCGCCGTGACCGGCGGTCCGTCCGGCGTCTTCCACGGCAGGGTGACGTCGATAGGCGACCGATGGGTGATGTGCGCGGCAAGCACGTCCGACACCACGTCGGGCAGCGGTACGTCACGCAGTTTGCCGCCCTTGGGTGGGGCGAACACCATCTGTGGCCCAACCAACTTGACCTGTCGCACGACGTGCACCACTCCCCCGACGAAGTCGACTTCGTCCACGGCGAGCCCGAAAATCTCGCCCTGTCGCAAGCCACACCCGGCACCGATGTCGACGGTCGTCGCGTACTGAGTCGGGAGTCCGTCCCGGACGGCGACCACCCGGTCACGCGTCCACGGCTTGAGCTTCCGCCGATCCAGCTTGGGCGCCCGCACGGAGCCCGCACGGCAGGGGTTCCGAGCCAGAATGCCATCGTCCACGGCGGCGCCGAACACAGCGGAGACGTTCGCAAAGACCGTCCGCTGATATGACGCCGCCATCCCGGAGTCTGCGAGGGCCCGTGCCCACGTTCGGATATGGGCGGGTTGGAACGCGCTCAAGGAGCGGGAACCGATGTAGGGGAAGGCATGCAGCCGGAACCTCAGCTCCATGTTCACGATGGTGGAAGGGTCCGTGGTCTGGGATGCCAGCCACTGAGTGGCAAACTCCCTGAACGTCACCTTGCCGGCGGACGGGTCGACATACTGACCGCGGGTCATGTCAGCTGCGATCTGCGTCAGCCACGTCTCTGCGAGTCGCTTCTGTTTGTCCGGGAAGGATTTGCTTCGTTCGCTCCCGTCCGGAGCGACGTAGCGGGCCCGGTAGCGCAGGCCCGTCCCATAGCGGTCGGTCTTTGCCCTGGTGGTCTTGCCGTTGGATGCGGTTTCGGTCCTGAACCAGCGGTCTTGAATATGGCCCGGCATGTGGAACAGCGGCCCTTTCTGCATACGAGGAAGGGAGGGCCACCGGGTGGCCCTCCCTGGGAGTCGCACGGGTAGATGACTGTTCGTCAGGCGATGCTCTGGTCCGCGGTCTTGCGGCGGGCGACGTAGGCCCGCACGTCGGCCGGGTCGTAGCGGAGGTGCTTGCCGATACGGAAGCCGGGCGGTCCCATGTGCTTCCGGCGCCACTGGTAGACGGTCTCTTTCGGCACCTCGAACATTTCGGCGATGTCGTCGGGGGTGAGGTACCGGTCGGGGAGCCCGCCGCGAAGGGTGGCGCGCGGGTCGGCCGGGGAAGGGGCGGTCGCGCTCACGGGGTCCTCCATCAGTTGGATTCACATTGCTCTGAGTCGCGACTCATCGGCACTCAGCGGCTCTCAGCGAGGCTTTGAGACGCGATGAGTCGCGACTCAGGCAAATGTGGTTCGGACTTGTTCAGGGTGATCCCGGTGTACGTGACGACCTGCCGGCCGTACTCGTCGCGCGGGCGGGAACGGCTGAGTTGGGGGACGACGGACAGGAGGTTGCGGCCGAACACCTGCTTCGTGCCGGGGCGTACGCCGTTGTCTTCGGCCCAGTCCCGCCAGACGTTCCAGAGAGCGTCCACGGGCACGCTGCACGTCGGTCCGGTGGTGCAGCGCTCGCGGATGAACGCGCTGGTGGGTGACGAGGTGTCCTGCATGGTGGTGACGGCTTCGCGGCTGGACTTCGGTTCGGTGAACCGGCCGGTGGCTTCCAGGCGGGCGAGTCCTTCCAGTGCCCAGTTGAGGATGCCGGGCATTTCGGCGGCGAGCTTGTCGGTGAGGGTGGTGTCTTCCTTGCCGAGCCAGGACACCGTCATGCTCAGGACGACGAACCGGCGGGCGATGACGCCCGAGGAGTCGCCGAAGTGCGGGAGTTCGTTGGACAGGAGCATCAGCCGGGTGGGCAGCCGTCCCGTCCATGCCTCGCGGTACTTGCGGTCGATGTCGATGGTGTCCTCACCCGAGATCGTCAGCAGCCGTTCCACGACCTGGCTGTTGTCGTTGCCGGACAGGCGTGCGTCGGAGATGACCGCGAGCGGCTTGCCGATCAGGGTGGCAAGGCCGAAGTTCGTGCCCAGTCCGGCCAGGGTCGGTCCGGCGAGGTTCTCCTTGCCGACCAACTCTTTGAGCACGCGGGCGATGGTGCCCTTCCCGGAACGGGAGGGGCCGACCATGAGCAGGATCTTCTGCTGGTCGGTACGGCCCGAGAGGACGTAGCCGAACCATTCCTGAACCGCGGCGATGGCGTCGGGGGCATCGGGCCAGACCTGAGCTAGGAAGCGTTCCCAGGTCGGGGCGGTCGCAGTGGGGTCGTATGCGAAGGGGACGGAGACGAGGTTGAAGAAGTGCGGGCCGTGCGGGAGCAGGGCACGGTCACGGATGCGCAGCAGCCCGTTGTCACACGCGACGATCGGCCCCCACTCCTCGGTGGTCGCGTCGTCGGTGTCGAGCCAGGCCGGGGCGTCGGTGTCCGTGGGCAGCAGGGTGATGGCCCCCAGAGCATCGAGCAGGTTGCCGATCTTCTGCTTCGTCGGTGCCCAGTCCCGTTGTTCGGGCTTGCCGTCCTTGCCGGGGGCGAGGTAGGCGGCGTGCTCCAGTCGGGTGTACATGCCCGCCCGGATCTGTGCTTCGTCCAGCTCGCGCCAGCACGTACCGGTCCAGCGCATCCATGAACCGCGCCAGCGCCGGCACCCCAACCGCCCGTCCTCGGTCTGCCAGTCCGGCAGCAGACGGCGGGCGACCGCCAACGGGTTCGAGGGCGGGGGAAGTTCTTCCTGCTCGGTCATGCGGCGGCCCTCCCTTCCTGGGGGGTGAGGAGCGGGCAGGTGTCGCGGTGCAATTCGTGGTCGGCGATCAGTGCCAGAACGCGCGGCTTGCCGACGGCACGGCGGTCCCTGCCGCACCGGCACGTGGATGTCGCGGTCGGGATGGCGTTGCGCGGGGCGCGGATCGTGAGCCACGCGACCGGATACCGGCCATCGCCCTGGCGCGGGTCAGGACGAACGGCAATGGGGACGCCTTCGGCGACGCCCTTCGGTTCGCCCACGGCCGCCGTGTCCACAGGCTGTGGAGCGGCGTGCGAGCCGTCCGGGGTGGTGGTGATGCTCTTCAGGAGGGGGCGGGGGCTCATGCCGCCTGCCTGCGAGCCGTGTTGTGGGTGATGGACCAGTCCAGGGCGCTGCGGAGGGTCGACCGGCACTCGGCGGCGGACAGTCCGGCCCCCTGCCCCGCCTCCTGAAGAGCCTGCTCCACCACGTGCCGGGGGAGGTCGCCCCACGCGACGAACCGCCCCAGAGCGCGCGCCGCCCGGAACAACGATGCTTCCCTCGCGCCCTGGTGGGCCATGGCCACGCTTCGCGTCTCGTTGGCGAGCGCTACATCCGCATATCGCCGCGATTGTCCCGCTACGCCCCCTGAGGGTGCCTGTGCGGGCTTGGGGGCGGGTTGCAGGATGGTTTGGAGCCAGGACGGCACAGGGGCCGCCACCGGGGCGCACAGCGCTTCGTAGGCTCCGGTAGGAGTGGTGGAGCCGGCGGCGACGACGTATCCGCCCCATGCGCGGGTGTCGACCGAACGGGCCACGGTCCCGGCGGTGTTGGCGAAGCGGATCCCGGTGGGGGTGGTGAAGTACAGGTGCTCCCCGCCGCTCGCGGTCCGCACCCGGTAGGTGTCGGGGACGGCGTGGCCGGCGCGCTCGCAGAGCGCTCCGAAGGTCGCCGCGCCGTCAGGCGCGTCCGCACTGCCTTTGTCCTTGGGTAGGTCCAGGTCGATGACCAGCAGTCCGGATGGACCGGTGGCGATGCCGACGTTGAACGGGGCCCGCGACCATGCGGCGCGGATGCGGTCCGGGTCGGTCGTGGCGCGCTGCTCCCACTTCCGGTGCCCGCTCGCGCACTCCCCGGTGTGGGGGCAGGACGCCTCTCCGTGCAGGGCGGGGGGCTTGCCGCCGGGGCGCAGGGGGAAGACGTGCCAGCCGCGTGCGGCCGCGTCCAGGGCGGCCCGCATCAGGTGCTCGCTCATGCCGCCCTCCGGTCGGTGAGCATCAACTGGTGTTGGGTGGGGATGGCGCGGATGACGCGCTGGCGCCAGTTCAGGGCGTAGTCGATGCAGTTCGCGCAGTTCTTGTGCGTGTGGCCCGGCAGCGGAGGCCGGCGGCGCGCGTGGGCACTCCAAGCAGCCGAATCGGCTGAGGCCAGCAGGTGACCGACGCGTTCCAGGCCGAGGATCTTGAATCCGAAGCCGTGCAGCTTGAAGCCGTGTGCGGCCATCGCGGTGACGATCGCGGCGCCCTGGCGGGTGGACTGCAAGCGGCAGACCGAGCCCAGCCCGACGACGGGTTCGGCGCGCAGGTCGACACCGGCTCGCTCGTACAGCTCCACGCAACGCTCATAGGCCGGCACGGTGTCGCCCTGGATGACGGGGGCGATGCGCAGGTCGGGGGCGAGGGAACGCAATTCCAGGAAGTTGGCGACGGTGCGGCGCTGGTGTTCTTCCACGCTGAGGTGGGTGCCGACGAAGTACAGTCCGCCGAACCGGCCGCCCTTGATGATGGCTTCCTCGCACATCCAGTCTTGCGGGGCGGCCCAGTCGTAGGGGCCGACGTGTTCCCAGATGCGGCGCAGATCCTGGACGTACTGGCGGGGCGTGCGGGTCCAGGTTCCTTTGTCTTTGAGCTCCGAGAATCCGCCGGAGTCGACCGCGTACGGGCCGCGGGCGGGGTAGAGCTTGGCGGCGGCCGCGAAGTGTTCGGACTTCAGGAACAGCGGCACATCGGTGAGCTTGATCCAGTGCCGTTTGTGGGTGGTCAGGTAGAACCGCATCGCGCCGGGAGCTCCCAGCACGGGCGCGAGCGGGGCGGGCGGTAAGGCTCGCCGAACGAGGGCGGGTTGGGTCATTCTGGATGTCTCCAGTTCCTTGGATGGTCCTGGTTGGCAAGGGCGGCCCCGCGTTCTTTGGCGAGAGGTGGGGGCCGCCCTTGGCGTAGCTACGGCCGCGGCGCGTTCAGCCGGCGGGCGACAGCGTCCAACTTGGCCGTCAGGTCGGCGCCAGGGATCGCGGTGAAGGAGTGCAGGGCGACGGTGGCGGCGATGATGACGTCGCACAGCTCGTCGGCGACGTCCGCGGTGGTGTGGGTGATGTTCTTGCGGGGGTTCTGGCCGATCATCCCGATGTAGGCGGCGGACGCCTCGCCGGCCTCTTCGGTGACCTTGATCAGGCGCATGGCGGTCTCGTGTTCGCCGTGGCCGTTGGCGGTGTTCAGGGCGGCGGCGATGCGGGCTGCGACGGGGAAGAGAGTGGCGCTCACGCCGGTGTTCTCCTGTCAGTTGGTGTGCTGGTTGTGGGTGCGGGCGGACAGTCCGTAGGTCTTGCTGGTGGTGTGGTGCTGGTTGATCGGGCCGGTGTAGTGGTGGTGGTTCTCGGTGTGGACGCCCTTGAGGGAGCGCAGCGCGGTGCCGATCGCGGCGAAGACGCCGGCGACGGCGGCGATGGGCAGGGTGACGAACAGGACCGAGGTGAGGGAGACGGCGGCGAAGCCCTGGCAGGCGAGCCAGAGTCCGCAGCCGACGCCGACGAACGCGGCCCCGACGCCGATGCCGGCCACGGCGGTCCCGGCGGCCCACGCGGGCACGATCCGCCGGTCCGGCTGCATCACCGGGGGCGTGTCGCCGTAGGCGGGAAGCGGGCTGTCGTCGCGGTAGGAGGTCGGGGTCTCGGGGGCGGGGCGGTAGGCATCGGCGATGATCCGAGCCGCTTCGGCGGCGGCCACGTCCTCGCTCATCCGGACGCCCTGCGTGGACGTCTTGGGGGTGGTGTTGGGGTACATGCGGAATCCCTTCCGGTGCGGGTCGGGGGAGGCAGGGACACCCCCTGTCGGGGGCGCTGAGAGGGGGGTTTCGGGGCGCTGAGCTGGGCGCCTCCCCGCCTCCCCGAAATGATGTTTTCGCTGATCAGTGCGGGGGAGGCGGGTTGGGGAGGCGGTTGGGGAGTTCTCCCCACCTCCCCGGGCGTAGACCGGTTGCCTCCCCGCTACTCGGAAGCGGAAGTGGAACCCGTGGCGTCGCGGTTGGCGATGGCCCGAAGGACGTGATCACGGTGGACGGACATGCGCCCGTGGGACTTGCGGGGCTCCTCGCCGTAGGCCTCCATCGCGTCCTTAAGGTCGCTGAACGTCCACGCCCCGTAGGCGTCCTCACTCAGCACGGCGAGCCGCTTGAGAACGTCTTGGGTGAGCAGGCGCGGCGCGTCCCCGAGCACGCTGAGAATGTCGGCGAGCGCGTCACGCTCCTCGGTGCGGTCGACCGCGCGCAGGGTGGTGATGCCGGCGCGCAGGGCCTTGGCCCACTCGCAGATGGCCTTGGCGTCGTCGTCGTTGATGTAGTGGGTGCGCACCGTGATGGATGCCTGGCCGGCCGGGACCGTGATCCCGTCCGAGGCGACCACCAGCGTGCCCTTGTCCAGTCCCTGCCTGAGCAGGTGCGGGGCGGCGCCGCCGTCAACGGCCTTGTCCCCGAGCGCCATACGGGCCTGCGACTCGGTGCCCAGCGCGAGGGAGGCGCGGGTGTGGGCGCCTTCCCGGACCAGCTTGGGAAGGTTCTGGTCGGTGGGGTCCTGGGTGCCCTGCCACATCAGCACGTCCACCGCGCGGCCCTGGTTGTGGATGCGGCGGACCGCCATGAAGTACCGGGAGGTGGCCTTGGAGCCGCCGTAGGGGTTCTTCTGGTCGTCCTTGACCGGGCACATGAACGCCACCTGCGCTTCGTCCACGATGACCACCAGCGGACTGAACTGCGCTTTCGGGTCCTGCTGCCGGACCGAGATCCGCCGGTTCATCTCGTCCAGCGCGTCCTCCACCATCCACGTGGCGTCGACCACGTCGTCATCGGTCGGCCCCTGGATCAGGACGGTGGCGAGCCCGTCGAACATGCCCCAGTCCCCGACGCCCTTGAGGTCGGCGATCCGGAACTCCACCGTGCGATCGAGCGCCGCCCACAGGGCGAGCGCGCGCAGGGATGCGGTCTTGCCCTGGTTGGAGAGACCGGTGACCAGGAGGTGACGTTGGAACAGGCTCAGGGCCGCCGCGTCGCCGCGCAGGTCCTGACCCCAGGGGGCCTTGCCCTTCTTGTAGTCGGCGGTGGCTGTCTCGTCGGTGACCAGCGGAGACGGCCCGATCGGCTCATCCAGCGCCCCGGAGTCGGCGATCCACAGCCGGACCGTGCGTGCGGCCACGGGGAGCATGATGAACACCTCGTGCTCGTGCCGAGTCAGGTTCTCCGCGAGCTTGCGGCGCCGGTTCTGCACCTCGATCGTGGACACCCCGGACGGGAGCGTGACGTCGACTTCTACGCCGCATCCGGCGATCCGGATCGGTCCGAGCATCGATGCGCCGGCGTCGCCCATCTCCTTAATGGCGTTGCGAAGCGCGGGCACCCCGAGGTCGCGCAGGGCCTTGACCACGATCGAGGGAGTGATGGGCTCACCCTCGCTCGATCGCTGCTGCTCAGGCATCGACCACGACGGCGCCGCCTTCTGGTGCGCGCCCACGGTCCACAGGGCGAGGAGTGCGAGGAACGGGCCGATCGTGAGGGCCGGTCCCCAGACCACGCGGACGATGGTGATGATCAGGTTGATGAACTTGATGACTGCCATGAGCGGGGTGATGACCTCGGTGGCGTCTTTGGTGGCGATGGCCATGCAGACCCCGAGTGCGACCAGTAACCCGACGCCGGTTCCGGCGGAGACGGCGGCGCCCTTGGCGGCTTCGATCGGGGAGTGGAGGAGGTCCATGCGGCGGCGGTGGCGTGCCTCGCGGAAGTGCTGGCCGCGCTCTTCCCACTCCCGGGCCTCTTCCAGGTTCCCCGCCGCTTCCGCCGCCCGCATGAGCCGCTCGTAGCGGGCGGGGGTGCGGGCCTCCCACGCACGGCGGGTGATGATGCAGGTGCCGCCGTAGACGTAGAGGGCGTGCCGGGCCGCCGCGCGGGCGGTCGTCTTCGTGACGTCGTGCGTCACAGCCGTACGGATGGCCCGACCGGAGCGGATCCACAGCGGCAGCCGCGGGGCGGGTGCCGGGTCGGGGACGACCGTGAGGACGGTCGGGGTGTTCGCACCGGTCGGGGGGTCGGTGGGCTTGTGGAGGTTGATGACGTTCTCGGTCATGACGGCAGGTCTCCTGAACGGGAGGCGAGGGAGGGTAAGTCGGTGCACCGTGCGCGCTGTTCGGCACGGCTGAGCTGGGACGGGGCGGTGCGGGGGCCGTCGACCCAGCAGAACGGGCGCAGGGTGTCGGCGGCGGTGAAGACGCGGATAGCGCTGCCGGCGGGGGCGTCGGGCAGGGCGTAGACGCGGGCCCCTTCCAGGCTGGCCAGCAGACGGGCGCCGTGGTGCTCGCACCCGTTCGCGCCGGCGTTGAAGGCGTCCAGCACGGTCACCACGACCGAACCGACACACGGGGTCGGGTCATCCGGGTGAGCGGCGGGGCAACGGCGGTCCACGCTCACCACCACCCGGACGACTTCATGTTGGCCTTGGCCTGCGCGTACTCGGTGACGATGCGCTGGCGCTCGCCGTACAGGGCGGTCAGTTCCGCGTTCAGCCGGGCCTCGACGGACGATCCGATGGAGTCCATGCGGGTCTCGGCACGACCGGTGCTGCGTCCCTGGTGGATGCTGCGGGCACCGCCGGCCATCGCCCGGAACATGTCCCGGCGTTCCTTGCCGGTCAGCGGCCACCACTCGCCCCGGCGGACCGCTTCCAACTTCTTCTGGGTCTTGGTGATCTCGCGGTCCACACGGCGGGTGTCGGGCTTGCCCATGTCAGGCGGTCCCTTCGGGGTAGGCGCACAGCACGCACATCCCGAGGGAGCGCGGCATGCAGTAGCTGTAAGTGACCTGGCACTTCGGGCACGTCTGGCGGGCGAGCATCGCCAGCGCCAGCGCACCCCACTTCCGCGACGTCATCGGCCGCACCGGAAGCGCCCGGTCGACGTGGTACAGGTAGGCGACCCTGGGGGTGCCGGTCCGGCGGTTCGTGCGCATGACCTGCGCCGCGACCGGCTGACCGCCAGGGCGCAGGCCACGGCCCCGTAACTGCCGGCGCGTTGCCATCCCGTCGGGGGCGAGCTTCCAGGGGTAGGTGGGCACTCCGTACCGGGCGCCGGACGGGTCGTAGCACTTGCCCCACGCGGCGGACATCAGGCAACCCGCTTCCATGAGGCCCGAAGGCGGACCTCGGATGCGGAGTGACCGGCCGCGCGGAAACGGGTGGCCATCTCCCGGTACGACAACGGCGGCTGCTCACTGAGCCGGATCCCGTCCACCACGACGTCCAACGCGTCATCGGTGAGCGCGGGCCCCTGCTCCAGCGCCGCAACCGGCTCGACCGGGCCCCACACCGGGAGCTCCCACGAGGGTGTGACGTCCGGTGTGACGCGGCCCGTCACGCTGGTCAGCGCGCGTCCGGTGCTCTCGCCCTTGCGGGCCGTCTCCAGCTTCGACCACGCATCGGCGAGCGTGTCGGCGGTCCTGGCCTGGACGCGTGCGACGCGCGCACCCGCCTCCGTCACGGCCGTCAGCCGCGTCTCCTCCGTGGACGCTTCCGCCCGCAGTCGGGCACGGGCCACGGCCGCATCGTCGCGGGCGTCCTGCTGGATACCCCGGATCGTGTCCAGGGCCGCCGGCGTGAGTGCGGTCCGCTCCCACAGGCCGTGGACCAGCCACAGGGCCTTGGCGGCGATCGGTAGCCACGCGACGGCCAGCCACGCGCCCCGAGACGTCGCGTCGGCGAGCAGGGCGTGGGTGACCAGGACCCCGGAAGCGACGGCGCCGAAGGACCAGCCGACGCCGGTCACGGCGTTGCTGTGGTCGCCCTGCGCCGCCAGTCGGCGTTCGTAGGCGAGGGTGGCGAGCCATCCGCCGTCGATGCCCAACCCGACGACCAGGGCGACGCCCTTGGGCATCGACTCACCGAGCCACATCACGACCACGGCCAGCGTGAGCACCATGGACACGGCGGTCATCGCGACCGCCGGCAGCACGGTCAGCAGCCGTTTGGTGTTGATCTGCCTCATGCCGCACCACCCGTCCGCTCCCGGACCTTGAGAGAGGCGAGCAGCTCAACCGGCTGGTCGGGCGACGAACTGTCCTCTTCCCACTCCCACGTGCCGTTGGCCACGGGCTCGTCGCCCAGTCGTGCGAGCGCCGCCATCCGGGCGGTGAGCGTCGGAACCTCCGCGGCGCCGAACACATGCTCCGGCCACACGTCGGTCGTGCCGAGCACGGCCACGAACAGACGCCACGTGCCGGTGTTTGGCGACACCGACAGCACCGCCGTGTGGACGCGTACGGTCTGCGTCCTCATGCGGCACCGCCGGGAAGGGTCACGCCGACCGTGCGGTTGGCGAGTGCCAGCCGTTCGGCGAGCACCCGGCGGCGGGCCCGGCGGATACGGCGGGCGTCCACCTCGTTCGGGGTGCGGTCCAGGGTGATGATCTGCGCGTCCAACAGGTCGACGTCCGCCAGGATCGCGGGCATCTCCAGCTCGATCGCGTCCAGCTCCATGTCCGTCGGCTCCATGAAGTCGGCGAACGCGGTAACAGCGTCCTGAACAGTCACGATGGGGTTCATAGGGTCTGGTTCCTTCCAGAGAGGAACGGCCCGAACAGCGGCCCCGGTGTTCCAGCACCGGGGCCGCACGCCGTTGGAGCGGCTTGCCCGACTCCCCGCGCTCCCGTCCGTCCGGTCCGGCGCTTCGGCCGACGCGTACGGGCGGGAGAGGCAGCCGGCGCAGCATCACGCGCTGCGAAACCGAGAGACGGACCGGAGGAGAGTGCAGGCGTCACCGGCCGGTCCTAACCAGCAACGCCGTCGTATGTCGTCGGCTCATGCCGACCTCCCTGTTGGGAAGCAAGAGCTCAGGGGGCACGGCGCTGCGCCGTGCAGGCCGTCTTTTCGACTCGGGGAGACGGGGCCCACCTATGCAGTTGTCAAGAAACGACCAGCTCAGGGCCCCAAAAGCACGAGCTATCCCGACCGGCAGCACCGCCCCGGTGCCCTACGAAGGCGCACGACACCCCGGAACGTTGTAGCCATTGTCCGTACAATGGCTACAGTCAGGATGTTGGCAGAACCACAGTCGATACGCAAGGGCATTGGCCGCATTGACTAGACAATGGGGTCGGCGACCGGCTTCCATGGGAGGCATGGCAGTGACACGTCTCGGGCGAAACCCGATGTATCAGCAGATCGCGGACGCTCTGCGGGAGCAGATCACGTCCGGCAGGCTCGAACCTGATGCGAAGCTTCCGACAGAAGCGGAGCTGCGGGATCAGTACGGCGTGTCACGGGAAACCGTGCGCAAGTCGCTCGCCCAGCTCGTTAACGAGGGTCTTGTCATCTCGGCGCGCCCGCAGGGTCACTTCGTCCGCCGCCGTCGGCCGATGGTGTTCCGGCCCCAAGCCGAGTTCCGTAAGCGGCCGTACTCGCCGGAGATGGACGCCTTCATGACCGAGTACTCGGCAGAGGGGCGCGAGCCACGGCAGGCAATCGAGGTGGCCATCGTGGAACCACCGGAGGACGTGGCCAAGCGCCTTCGCCTGGAGCCAGGCGAACTAGTCGCAGTGCGCAAGCGCGTGCGCTACCTCGACGGCGAACCGTTCAACATCAATGACAGCTACTTCCCGCTCGCCCTCGTGCGGGACTCGGAGATCATGCGCCCCGAAGACATCGCCCGGGGCGCCAACGAGGTTCTAGCCGAACTCGGGTACCGCCAGGAACGCGCGCTGGATGAGGTGTACGTCCGAATGCCCACTCCTGAGCAAGCGCAACGCCTTGACCTGGGTCCCGGAACGCCGATCGGAGTTCACGTCGTCACCGGATACACAGCGGAGGGGAAGCCCGTACGAGTCGCGGTGACTGTGCTGCCTGGCGACCGACACGTCATCTCCTACGAACGACAGCGTGAAGCGCCGAACGAGGACGCATGAAAGACCTGCACATCCGCGCCGGCCGCCCCGATGAACTCGGGGCAGTGGAAGCGCTGCTAAGCGAGGCCTCCGCATGGCTCGCCTCGCGCGGCATCGACCAGTGGCAGTACCCACCACACCGCGACCGCATCACAGCAGCCCTAGAGCGGGGGGTGTGCTTCCTCGCGTTCAAGGACGGCAAGCCAATCGCGACTGTCCAGTTGGACGACTTCGCAGACCCTGAATTCTGGACACCGGACGACGAGCCAGACACGGCCCTCTACGTTCACCGCATGGCCGTGAGACGGGAGACTGCCGGCATCGGCGTCGGCGTCATGCTGCTCGATTGGGCATCGGAGCGCGCCGCAACGCAGGGCAAGCAATGGCTGCGGCTGGATGCCTGGAAAGACAATCAGAGCTTGCACCGGTTCTACCGGGGCGCAGGGTTCACGCTCGTCCGCATCACAGACCTCCCACACCGCAGGTCAGGAGCACTCTTCCAACGCCCTACGGGCTACGACAGCGAAGGCAACGTCCCGAGCTGATCGAATCTTTCTCGGACGATCTCCCAGAAGCGGAAAGTTTGACGCCCAGATGGAGCTTGGCGGGTAGCGTATGACCTGCGCTGCAGCCCGCAGAGAACAGGGGGTCAGAGTCATGACATCCGGGAAGCAAATGCCATGGGATCTGATATCACCAAAAGACGGCCGCAGCCTCTGGCTCTCGGCACGTATTCTGTCGGGTGATCCGCACCAGCGCTGGACGTTCAGCCGTTTCTTGCACAGGTCAATGGTCAGCGCAGAGCCCGGACTTTCCTGGGTTTATGAAGAACTTTACACCTGGGCAAAGGTCAAACGTGCGCTAATAATCGGCGAATCTCTGCAAAAACAGGCACCCGCCTTTCCTCAAATGTCCGTAGGGCTCGGCATGGGAGTATTTGAATCAGCGTTGCGTTCCCGCACCGGGAGATTCAAAAGCCATACAGACGAGGATAAATTTATTGGACGCCATTCCGTTCCAGTCGCTAAGTGGAAATCAGATACCGACGATCTCGTCATTGTGAACAATTGGGGGAAGAGATGGGGTGATGGCGGCACCGGTTACATAGACCGCGAGTATTTTGATGGTTACGTTGACTCAGCAATACTGCTGCGCCCTTCCTGGATCGGCCCTTCGCCCGAGATGGCCGCCGCCGAAAAGCGACAATCTCCATCCGCCTCAATGTCCGACTATGTCAAGTGCTGGCTCACCGGGAATAAGCACCACAGACTACCTGAGGAGTACTCTGGTGGGCATACGCACTCGGCCTATCGGGTCATAGAGACGTTCGACAATCGGCAGCCTCTGATAATTGCAGAAATTCGCGACAAAGACAAGGAGTTTCACGGAAGGGTTCACGTCAGTTACGACAGACGTGATCACCTCTGCTCGATCCTTGAACTCTGGGTTCCCCCAAGGCATCGTCGGCAGGGCTACGGGCAACGCCTTGAGGCTTTCGCGAGGGCGATCGCGGCCGATGCAGGGGCTGAAGCGATTGCCATTCCCGTACACGAGGCGGACGGCGGCCAAGAATCCCTTTCCCGCGCGCAAGCTTTTACATCATCACTTGGGTACTCGTGGGAAGTTTTTGAGCCCTATCGGTACTTTCGACCCAATCTAGTTGCATGTGCGATGAAGTCATTGAACTGAAGCTGGAATCGGGAGGGCAGTTCACCCCATGGCAAGTTTCTACATCGTCACGCCAAATCCCTACGATTTCTCGGGCGATGAGCTGGATGAAGTCGTCAAGGTCGTTAAAAGCGCTGATCCGTCTCTTGATTTGGAGGCGGGTGCTCAATATGAGCGCGGCTACGGCGTAGACACATACGAAGTGCTAGACGTTATTGCCACTACCGGCGGTGCTGCGGCGGCAGTGAACCAAGTCCGCGTCGCTTTGACCGCCTTGACCAAGTGGACTCGTGCGCGCTGGACTCGTGACCGGGACGAGCATCCAGACGAGAATCCGCGCCCCAGGATGATCAGAGTCTTGTACGGGCCCACGGGCGAGGTGCTATTGCGTGTTGCGATTGATGAGCCTGAAGGGGAACCCGAGGAGGTTGACTCGGATCACCCCGACAGTGACTGATACGGGCTCTGTAGTCAGGGCATGTGACATCGGGTTGCGGGCGAGAGTAGCCGAGTGAACCGCAGGTCACCTTTACCGGTGACCAGCGGTTGTAATTTCGGCTCTGGAAGAGACCCGCGACTCGCGAGTAGGGCTCAATCTATATCAGAGATCCGCATTTGAATAGCGTTCGATTCGCTGTTAATTCGCTCCTCGATGAGACGTCGAGTTTGACTAGTTACGGCATCGACATCGGCAATGCGAACCAGAAGTTCGTGCTGCGTTTGCTCTGCTGACCTCAGGGCATGCTCGGCCTCTGCGAGCCGCATTCCTCCCTCCTCAGCCATTCGCAAGGAATCGACTTCCGCTCTGATTACATGGACGTGCCGACGGACATCCTCGTACTCGGTGGCCAGAACCATGCGCATCCGCTCTTGGCCTTCAAGAACCTGCACCAAGTCCCGATATGGAAGCGAAGTTTTTACGGCTGGTGATTCGGTGCTGCGTGCTTCCCTATACAAGCTCTGACGTTGAATCACGTCAGACAGGATTTGGTAATCTTCGGCGGTTAGCGCCAGACGGACCTCACCGCCAGGGAGTAGCGTCTTCGGGAATATGGCCAATCGCTCAATCAAGTCCGCTACGCGCGCCGCACTTCTCCCAGCCTCGCGTCTCGCCCGAAAACTACGTTTGGTATCGCCGGTTAGAGACTCCAATCGGCGTACTTCAGCGCGAAGTGCATCAGGAATGATGCGCATCATTTCCTGCTCGAAAGCGACTTCTACCGCATCGTTCAACTTCTGGTTATCCTGCAGATTCTTCGCCTGCTCCAGGGTCGAAGGGCTGATTGCAGCGCCGAGTTCTTCCTTGGCGAACCTCAGGAAAGAACTTAGCTGGACAACTAGGAAATCCCCACCGTTTCGCCGATCCTTAAATTCGGCGATCAACTCGGGGCGCGCGCCGATTACCAGCCCACTTTCCTTCGCGACCCAGTCCTCCTTTGTGTCGTTCGTAACAAAGAGCAGCGATGCTTCCCGCTTCAAGGCCTCACGTAGCATCTGCTCCCAGATGAAGAAATCCCCGTGTGAATTCTCTTCTTTTCCGGCATCTTTATAGCCCGGAGGGATTTGGGCTGCGTATCTGCGATCCGCCTCCTTTATCAAATCCTCGGTCTCTTCAGGGTTGAAGGGCTGCCCAACCCTTTCGTCAAGAATTCGCGCAAGACTGGATAGGATTGGATCGTCCGAAACGACGCTTTCTAGCGTAAGATCAAACGCCTTCGACTGTCGTTGAACTTCACCTATCGCGCTAGCAAAAGAGGCTTCGATAGGGGAAAGCAGCTTCTCCTTGTCCTCGTCCGTGAGTGAGCATCGCCTTGCGAATACTTGCAACTCCTGAATGGCTTTCCTCTTCAAGTCTTCCAGGGACTTCGGAATCGCCTCGTGAAGCTTCAGTCGTTCTTTTACTGCATCCATCCTGCGCGCGTAGAATTCTGATGCTACTTGATTGGGAATCCAAATACGTTCGCGGAGCTGCTCGATCACATTCAGCAGCTCATCTCTCGCTGCCGGCGTGAAACGATAGAGTTCCAGCAGAACGTTCGTATCAAGAGTGATCATGTGCGATCGAACGGCCGCTTTGTAATCAACTGCAGGGCGACGCCAACGACCCTCAAAGCCGCTCAAAAATGTCGACATGTCGAACCTCTCGCTCAGAACCGACATGCTGACCTTAGCGAGCGGAACCCATCGTGTCTGCCGATTGCCTGCGGGCACATACCCACTGATAGGCGCTCTCTACTCCAGCGCTGACTTCCGCTGTAAGACCACCGGGACTGCCTGGGGCTGGGCCGTCTCCGGGCCGTCCGAGGGTGGCCATCGGCGACCAACAACGACAGACAATGACGACGTCCCGGCTGGTCAGTGCGACCCTGCGAACAGGGCTCCGAGGTCGCGCCACCGCACCATCACTTCTTCGACGTGTGACAGGCGCCGTTCCCGGCCCTCGACGCCCCCGTTCCTGCTTTCTCAGGGCGGGGGCGCCGTCGTATCGTGCATGTGTACTCATGTTCGAGACGGGGGGAACCGTGATGTCCCGACAGGACGACGAGGAGCGGGAGTTCGACCTGCGCTGGGCCGACCAGGCCGAGCACAAGGAGCCCTCCGCGCGAGCCCGGATGCTGGCCGCACGCTGGAAGGAGAACCCCCCGGACCCGGCACCGTTCCGTGCGGACCCGGGACCGGTGGAGCCCCGCCGGTCGTCGTGGCGGTCGACGGCTCTGGTACTGGGCTGCGTGGCGGCGGTGATCGTCCTGCTGGGCTATCTGCAGACCCACTCGCCGTACTAGCTAGGGCCTGTCTGACAATCCCCGTCGTCGCCCGGCGGGCGGCCTCGCGGCGTCAGGTGCGTGCTCTGGGGGTCCCCCCGGCCGGAGGCTGGGGGAGTTGCCGGGCGTAGGCCCTCGTACTCGCACAGGGAGCCTTTGCCGCTACTAGGGCCGTTCGGGGCCTCCGCATTGCCCCCGGCAGGTGCACACTGGACAGCGGGACGAGTGCCTGACTGCGGGGTGATGGCAGATGCAGAGCCGCTTCCGGAGCGACCGGCGACTGACCGTACGAATGACGGTCACGCTGTTCCTGCTCGGGTTGTTGTACGTCGGTTTCGTTGCCGCGTTGATCGTGTTGCTGAAGTCGTGGCTGCTGGTCGTCGTACTGGTGGGCGCGATGTTCGTGGCGCAGTTCTGGTTCTCCGACCGGATCGCGATGTTCGCCATGCGCGGGCGGGTCGTGGAGCGGGAGGAGTATCCCGAGCTGCATGCGGTGGTGGACCGGCTGTGTGCCATCGCCGACATGCCGAAACCCGTGGTCGCCGTGTCCGCGATGGACATGCCGAACGCGTTCGCCACCGGGCGGAATCCCGATCATGCCGTGGTCTGTGTGACCACGGGGCTGCTGCGGCGGCTGGAGCCCGCCGAGCTGGAGGGTGTGCTCGCGCACGAGCTGTCGCACGTCGCGCACAAGGACGTCGCCGTGATCACGATCGCGTCCTTCCTGGGCGTGATCGCGGGACTGATCGTGCGGTTCGCCTTCTATTCGCAGATCTTCGGCGGGGGCAGGCGGGACCAGAACACGGCCGCCGTCTTCGCCGTCATCCTCGGGGTCTCCGCGGCCGTGTACGCGATCAGTTTCCTGCTGATCAGGGCGCTGAGCCGGTATCGGGAGCTGGCCGCCGACCGGGCTGCCGCCCAGCTCACCGGGCGGCCCTCCGCGCTGGCGTCGGCGCTCACCAAGGTCTCCGGTGACATCGCCCGGATCCCGACCAAGGACCTCCGCACGGCCCAGGCCTTCAACGCGTTCTACTTCACCCCGGCGACCGGCAAGGAGCCCGGCATCGAGCGCTTCTTCTCCACCCACCCGACCCTGGAAGCGCGGCTTGAGCAGCTGGGGCGAATCTCGGCGGAGCTGGGTGAGGCGGCGACGCCCGGGAAAGCCGGGTGAGCATGGGGTTCCTGGACATCCTGCTCGGCCGTACCAGGCCCGTCGCCCCCGACCTCGACCAGCTGTTCGCACTGCCGTCGGCGGCGGTGACCCTGGAGGCGGCGGCCGGGTTCAGGCCGACCGGCCTCGGCGCGGTGTGCTTCGCCACCGTGGAGGGCGCGGCCTTCGAGCAGACCCACCGCGAGGTGCAGGCACTGCTCGACGCGGACGCCGATCGCAACGGCTCCCCGGTCGAGCTGCACCAGGACGACTACGGCTACTCCTGGCTCGTCTCGCGGCGCACCCCCGACCAGCTTCCGCAGCTGGTCAACGATCTCCACGCGGTGAACAGCTCGATGGAGGTCAACGGCTTCGGCCCGCAGCTGCTCTGTTCCCTGGCCTCCTTCGAGGACGAGCGCGGGCGCAGGCTCGCGCTCGTCTATCTCTACAAACGGGCGACGTTCTACCCCTTCGCTCCGCTGCCCGGTTCCGGTGAACGTCGGAACAGCGCACTGGAGTTGCAGGTGAAGGCGGCCCTCACGAACGACCTGAGGCTCGAGCAGGACCTCAGCCGCTGGTTCCCGGTGTGGGGTGCCCCCGGCCTCTGACCGGCCGGGGACAGCAGCTCACTGGCCCTTCTGCCGCTTCTGACGCCGGAACTCCAGGGGGCGCTCGCGCCGGTAGCGGCGCTCCCACTTGGCCTGGCGGTCACGGCGGTCGCGGTACGTCCTGTAGTCGTCCGGCATACCCCCGCCCCCGCCGGACGGACCGCCCGACGAGGATGCCGACGACGAGCCCCGCCCGTAATGGACGTACAGGAAGAGCAGGGCGATGGCGGCGAGCCACCAGTTGTGGTTTCCGAATCCGAGGATGACGAGGACGACAGTTCCGGATAGGACAATGGTGCCCATGACGGGCCTCCGTGGCGTGGTGTGTGAGCGGTCGACGGATCCGACGGCACGCGGGGGACGGGCGGCCGTCCGTCGGTGCGTAGCAGAGTAGCCCCGAGTTCCCAGGGTGCGGTCGCCCCTTCGGAAAGCGGTGGTGGACGGCTCCGGAACGCATGTCCAGCGTAGGGAGCCGGTCACTGGGTGTGCATCTCGTTTTCGGGAGCGACCGTATGAGTGAATGTGCGGCATGGCTGAACTCACCGGCTTCACCTACGCGTACGACGGCGAACGGCTCAGTGGGGTCCGAAGCCAAGCGGTGGCCTGCGCGGGTGGCGGTCCGGCCGTCGTCCTGCTGCACGGCGCCGGCAACGGCAGCAAGCACCGCCTCCGTCCGCTGATCGCCGAGTTCACCGCCCACCACTGCACCGCCGTGGCCTTCGACTTCTCGGGCCACGGCGAAAGCACGGGAGAACTACGGGAGTTGAGCCTGCGCCGCCGCTTCGGGCAGGCGACGGCGGTGATCGACGCACATGTGCCGCCGGACAGCCCCCTGATCCTGGTCGGCTTCAGCATGAGCGGCCAGACAGTCACGGATCTCGTACGGCACTACGGCGAGCGTGTGTCGGCGATCGGCCTGTGCTCACCGGCGGTGTATCCGCCGGAGGCGTGGGACGTGGCCTTCGATGACGGGACCGGACGTTTCACGGAGATCATCCGCACCCCGGACGCCTGGCACAGGTCACCCGCACTGGAGGTGCTGCGGGCGTACGAGGGGCGCGCGGTGCTCGCGGTCCCGGGCACGGACGCGGTGATCCCCCCGGCCGTGACCGAGGCCGTCGAGGACGCCCTCGCCGCCCGCGCCCGCTTCACCCGCTTCGAACTCCCGGACGCGGAGCACCGGTTGGGTCTGTGGTTCCAGGACCACCCGGAGGACCGGCGGGAGTTCGTGACGCTGCTTCTGGAGCGGCGGGTCTGACTCAGACCCCCTGCGCCGCCGTCAGAACGCCCGCCGTGACGGCCGCGTCGAGGGCGGCGTGGTCGGTGGCGGTCTGGTCGGCGTAGGCGAGGGCGAAGTCGGTGACCGCGTGGTCGAAGGTGTCGGTGCCGCCGAGGTAGGCGGCGATGGCGCCGGGGGGCCGGGTCGGACACAGGGCACCCGGCGCCACCGGCTCACCGCGAATATCGCATCAGTGCCCGCACCATGTGGCAGGTCGTGTCCGACGGCGGCTGGACACCGATGCTCTCCGCCGTGCTCCGGATCGTCTCGTTGCGCGCCTGGCTGGGCAGGTAGACGCCGGAGTCGAGCAGGGCGATGGCGAGGCGCATGGCCTTGAGGCGGCGGTTGTGCGTGACGTACCACTCGCGTGGCCGCCCGGCCGGCAGCGGGCGCTTCTCCGCCGGCGCGTAGGGCGAGTCGAACAGGACGGCACGCTTCGCGGTGGACTGGGTCGGCAACGGCTTCGGCTTCAGTGCGGCAGCGGGCACAGGCATCCTCCTGTCGCGGGCTGAGGGCCTCCGGACACCCCGGCGACTCTCTCGAACACTGCTTCCAGTGTACCGGCCGCCACTGACAATCGGGGGTCTGGACGATCCGTCAAAGCAGCAGGTGACGAGGGGAATTGGGGTTCCGTTTCTGCGGTTTCGGATGAGGCGCATGGGGTCGCGTAAATTCGAACAACGCCGGTCGCGGAGCCTCGGCGGCTACCGTGTCCGGTATGGAGATCTGGATCAACCCGGCCTGCTCGAAGTGCCGTACCGCGATCGGCCTGCTCGACGCCGAGGGGGCCGACTACACCGTCCGCCGCTACCTGGAGGACGTGCCGAGCGAGGGCGAGATCAGGGACGTACTGGAGCGGCTCGGGCTCGAGCCCTGGGACATCGCCCGCACCCAGGAGGCGGCGGCGAAGGAACTGGGGCTGAAGGAGTGGGCGCGGGACGAGGCGGCACGCGAGCGCTGGATCACGGCCCTCGCCGAGCATCCGAAGCTCATCCAGCGGCCGATCATCACCGCGGACGACGGGACGGCGCTGGTCGCCCGTACCGATGAGGCCGTCCGGGAAGCGCTGGCCAGGGGCAAGAGATGAAAGGAGATGAGCGATCCTCAACTTCCTTGTGACGCAGGTTACTTCAGTGACTCCTGTAACCACTGAGTAACTCCGTTCGGTATCTCGTACATAGCGGCGTACGCTCCCCCACCCCTCTCAGGAGGCGCGCATGTCGCGTAGGAGAACTGTCAGCGCCAGGAAGAAGATCGCGCTGCTCGTCAGCGCCGCCGCGGTGGCGAGCGGCGGGGCCTTCGCCCTGGCGTCCACCTCGAACGCCGCGCAGACCCCGCAGAACGCGAAGACGCTGTCGTCGGCCGCGGACTCGACGGTCTGCCAGGGGCTGGCCACCGCCCTCGGCAACAACGAGAAGTTCATCGCGGACCAGAAGGCGAACCCGGACGCCCAGTCGGCGGCCCGGATCACCAACCGCGAAGCGGTGGTCGCGCAGATCAAGGTCCAGCAGAAGGCGTCCGGTTGCGTCGTTGGGGAGTCGGCTCAGGGCTCCCAGGCGGCGAGCGGTGCGCAGACGGGCCAGACCGGTCAGACGGGCCGGACCGGCGGGCAGACCGCCACGGCGACGCCTTCGCAGAGCGCGGCCACCGGGAACACCGGCGGCGGTGCCGCCGCCTCCGGGCAGCAGGTCTGCAACGGCTCGACCGTCACACTGTCCGGCGAGGCCGGTGCCCCGGCCGCCTCCAGCAACCAGTTCCCGGCGGGAACCACGCTGAAGGTCACCAACCTGGACAACAACAAGTCCACGACGGTGAAGGTCACCTCGGTCTCCGGCAGTTGTGTGCTGCTCAACAACGCCGCCTTCGAACAGGTCCGGGAACCCGGCAAGTTCCTGATCCGCCGGGCCCTGATCGAGAAGGTCGGCTGACCGACGAGACAGGCCGAGGCTCGGCCGCCGGCTTTCACGGAGGGAAAGCCGGCGGCCGCCGCGCAGGGGTTGCGCAGGGCGCCCGAAATGGGCTCTCTACCCCGGCCGCCCGAGTCTCACAACGTGAGTCGCACCACAGAACCACCGGGTAACACGGGGTTCACATCCGAGCAATGATCGGGAAATCGCCTGTTGACAGGCTGCCGGGCAACACCGAAGGCGCCCAGTGCCGTAGCGCCAGCGCACCCGCATGTGCGCCCGACCCACCCCGAAGGATGTGGCCCGTGACCTTCAAGGCTGAGTACATCTGGATCGACGGCACCGAGCCGACGGCCAAGCTGCGTTCGAAGACGAAGATCATCGCGGGCGCCCCCGCCGGTCTCGACGCGCTGCCGGTCTGGGGCTTCGACGGGTCCTCCACGAACCAGGCCGAGGGGCACTCCTCGGACCGTGTGCTGAAGCCGGTCTTCATCTGCCCGGACCCGATCCGCGGCGGCGACGACGTACTCGTCCTGTGCGAGGTCCTGGACATCGACTTCACCCCGCACTCCTCCAACACGCGTGCCGCGCTGGTCGAGGTCGCGGAGAAGTTCGCCGCGCAGGAGCCGATCTTCGGCATCGAGCAGGAGTACACCTTCTTCGACGGCGCCCGTCCGCTGGGCTTCCCCGAGGGCGGCTTCCCGGCCCCCCAGGGCGGCTACTACTGCGGTGTCGGCGCCGACGAGATCTTCGGCCGCGAGATCGTCGAGGCGCACCTGGACAACTGCCTGAAGGCGGGCCTGGCCATCTCCGGCATCAACGCCGAGGTCATGCCCGGCCAGTGGGAGTTCCAGGTCGGCCCGGTCTCACCGCTGGAGGTCTCCGACCACCTGTGGGTGGCCCGCTGGCTGCTCTACCGCACCGCCGAGGACTTCGGTGTCTCGGCGACCCTCGACCCCAAGCCGGTCAAGGGCGACTGGAACGGCGCGGGCGCGCACACCAACTTCTCCACCAAGGCGATGCGCGAGGGTTACGACGCGATCATCACCGCCTGCGAGTCGCTCGGCGAGGGCTCCAAGCCGCTCGACCACGTCAAGAACTACGGCGCCGGCATCGACGACCGCCTGACCGGTCTGCACGAGACCGCCCCGTGGAACGAGTACTCCTACGGCGTCTCCAACCGCGGTGCCTCGGTCCGTATCCCGTGGCAGGTCGAGAAGGACGGCAAGGGCTACATCGAGGACCGCCGCCCGAACGCCAACGTCGACCCGTACGTGGTGACCCGGCTGATCGTCGACACCTGCTGCTCCGCCCTGGACAAGGCCGGCCAGGTCTGATCCGCGAGTTCCCCGAAGGGGCGTCCACCGTCACGGTGAGCGCCCCTTCGTTGTCGGTGGCGCGTGCCATGGTGGGCGCATGGAGATCGACAAGGTGCTCGCCGTCAAGGTCTGCACGGAGAACCGGCAGACGTACATGTGGACTTCGCCGGACGAGTTGCGGGAGGCCGTGCGCGGGCTCGGCGCGGCCGGGAACCGGTTCCTGATCGCCCAGCGCATCCCCGACCTGCCGAAGGTGTTCGCGCAGGTGTGGCACGGGGAGGGCGGCGACCACCGCCTCGAACACCGGTGCGGCGCGGACGAGTTCGCCGGTACGAACCTCACGGACCCGGACCGGGTGGCGGACCTGCTGGCCGGCTGGGCGCGGGAGGACGAAGGCTGGGACACGGACGTCGCCTGGGAACCGGTCCCGGTGCTGCCCCGCGAGGAGACACCCGCGCTCGAACCCGAGGTGGCGACCCGCGTCGAGGACCAGGTGCGCGCCCTGCTCCGGGACGGCTACCTGGGGATCGACCGGCTCGTCCAGGAGACCGTGGACCTGATGGCGGACGGTGACCCGGGCGGCGCCGCGCCGGTCTCCTCGGCGCAGGCGCGCGAGATCGTGGAGCGGCTCTGGGTGGTGCGGGTGGCGGAGCAGCGGGCGTGGGCCGGGCTCACCGACCCGGACCGGCTGACGCGGGCGTTCGCCGCCCTGGAGCGCGAAGGCGTCGTCGCCCGCGAGGACTTCGCCTGCTGCCGCTCCTGCGGCATGGCCGAGATCGGCGCCGAGGCCGAGGACGCCGTCGGGGCCCGGGGCTTCGTCTTCTTCCACCACCAGGGCACCCGCTCCGCGGCCGAGGGCCACGGTCTGAGCCTCTACTACGGCGGCTTCGACGGCTCCGCCGGGACGACCACGGCCGTCGGCCGCGAGGTGGTGGCCGCCCTCACCGCCGCCGGGCTGTCCGCAGTGTGGGACGGCAATCCGGACAAGGCGATCGAGCTCACACCGCTGACCTGGCACAAACGCCTGGTGGGATGAGTCGGCCGGCGTCGGCGTTCCGCCGGGAACGCGTCCAAGCAGTGAGAGGAGGGTCCTGTTTCCGGGCTGTGTCTGCTTCAATGGGCGCATGGTCAGCTACCAGAAGTACACCGCGACGGGTCGCCATGACCTCGAGCCCTTCTGGCCTTCCCGTCAGCACCACGACTTCGACCGGGTGTGTTGCCGCGCGATGAACGCGCGGGCCCTCTAAAGCCGTACACCCCGGCCTTCGGCCAGCGCGAAACGCAGAACGTCCCCGGCGCGCCCGACCACGAATCGCGGCCGTCGTCCCCACCGACGAACTCCTCGCGCGAAAGAGCTGACGTCTCATGGCGACCACTCGTTCTCTCACCCCCGCCTCCGCCCTGACCGCCTCCTCCCCCGCCCGGCACCGGCTGCGTGCCGTCGACCGGGACGAGGTGGTGGACATGGCGGACTTCCTGCCGCCGGGCGCCACCTGGCTGCCCGCCCCGCAGCACACCCTGCCCACCCTGCCGGGCCGGCCGCCGATGATCGGCTACCTGGTGCTGGTCCCGGCGGACCAGCGACCGCCGTTCCTGCCCGTCGCGGTACCGGACGCACAGGAGACGACCGACGAGCCGGCCGCGAGCGGCACCCGGCCGCTCGTCACCGTCGACTCCGTACAGCGCACCGCCCAGGTCGACGGCCGTGAACTCGACCTCACCTACCTGGAGTTCGAGCTTCTCGCCCATCTGGTCGCGCACCCGAACCGGGTGCACACCCGCGACCAGCTGGTCACCACGGTCTGGGGCTACGGCCATGTCGGCGACGGCCGCACGGTCGACGTCCATGTGGCCCGGCTGCGCCGCAAGCTCGGCGCGGAGCACCGGGGCGCGATCCAGACGGTCCGCCGGGTCGGCTACAAGTACACGCCGCCGACCGGCCGCTGACGGGCCGCTCTGCCCTCGGCAGAGGCATGTTCCGTCCGGCGTCCCTTCCGGGCACGATCACCGGCATGAGACTTCTCGTGCTGGGTGGTACGGAGTTCGTGGGGCGGGCCGTCGTGGCGGCGGCGCTGGAGCGCGGCTGGGAGGTGACCGTCTTCCACCGGGGACACCACCGGCCCCCGCCGGGTGTGCGGTCGCTGCACGGCGACCGCACCGCGCCCGACGGCCTCGCCGCACTCGCCGGCGGTACCGAATGGGACGCGGTCGTCGACACCTGGTCGGCGGCGCCCCGCGCCGTGCGGGAGACGGCCCGGCTGCTTCGGGACCGCACCGGACGGTACGTGTACGTGTCGAGCTGCTCGGTGTACGGCTGGCCCCGCCCGGCCGGTTACACCGAGGACGCGGCCCTGGTGACGGGGGCCGCGGCCGACGCGGAACGGACCGAGTACGCGCAGGACAAGCGGGGCGGTGAGCTGGCCGCCGTGGAGTCCTTCGGCGCGGGCGGCTCGGTGCTGGTGCGGGCCGGGCTGATCCTCGGGCCGTACGAGAACGTCGGCCGGCTGCCCTGGTGGCTGACCCGGATCGCGCGGGGCGGCCCGGTGCTGGCACCGGGCCCGTACGACCTGCCCGTCCAGTTCGTGGACGCCCGCGACCTCGCCGAGTGGACCCTGGGCGCGGTCGAGCAGGGCCTGTCCGGACCGTACAACCTGGTCGGCCCGCCCGGCCACACCACGATGGGCGCGCTGCTGGACGCCTGCCGGCGGGTCACGGGCTCGGACGCGGAGCTCCGCTGGACCGACCCGGAGGTGATCCTCGCCGCCGGGATCGAGCCGTGGGTCCAGCTGCCGGTGTGGGTGCCGCCGGGGAGCGAGATGCACGACAGCTTGCATCGCGTGGATGTGTCGCGGGCGGTGGCGGCGGGGCTGCGGTGCCGGCCGGCGGAGGAGACCGTGGCGGACACGTGGGGATGGCTTGAGCAGATGGGCGGTGCGGCACCGGTGCGGGCGGACCGTACGGCCACGGGGCTGGACCCGGCGGTGGAGGCGAGGGTGCTCGGCCTGTCGGCAGGAGGGTCGTGATCGATCCGCGGGCCGGTGGGGGCTGGTCGCGTCCACGCGGCGGAGCCGCATGTCGATTCAGCCCCGCGCCCCTGATGGGGCGCCGCGGTCCCGTGGTGTACATAGCACCACCCCCTGACATGGGGCCTCGGGCCAGTGACCTGTGGAGAGCCGCTCGGACAGACTGGCCGCATGACGACGAACACGAACAGCGGCGGCTTTCGTGACAGGGCGCGTGTGGTGCTGCTGGCCGCCGTACGCGGGCTGGTGCTGGCGCTGGTGATGCCGGCGATCTCGATCCTCTGTCTTGTCCTGACCGCGGTCACCGTCGCGCTGATCCCGAGCGGCCTCGGCATCCTCACGACCCCCGGAGTCCTGGGCGGTGTGCGGGACGTGGCGGATGTGCGGCGGAGGCTCGCCCACGAGTGGTGCGGGGTGCGGATCCGGTCGGCGTACCGGCCGGTGCCGGCGGACGCCAACCCCTGGACCCGCACCCTCGGCCTGCTTCAGGACCCGCAGGTCGGGCGGGACGTGCTGTGGCTGCTGGTGGACATGACGGCCGGGTTCGTGACCGCCCTGCTGCCGGCGGTGCTCGTGTTCTATCCGTTCGAGGGGTTCGCGGTGGCCGCCGGGCTGTGGCGGGTGCTCGCGGACGGTGAGACCTACTGGTACGGCTTCGTGCCGGTCACCGGGCAGGCCACGGCGTTCGCCGCCGCAGCGCTGGGCGCCGTCATTCTCGCCGTCGCCTTCCACTACGCCCCCGCCCTGCTGACCGTCCACTTCCGGCTCACCCGTGCCGTCCTCGACCCCGGGCAGGGCGAACTCAACGAGCGTGTACGGGTGTTGACCGAGACCCGGAAGGACGCCGTGGACGCCTCGGCGGCCGAGCTGCGCCGGATCGAGCGGGATCTGCACGACGGGGCGCAGGCCCGGCTGGTCGCCATGGGCATGGACCTCGGGACGATCGAGATGCTCCTGGACAAGAACCCGGAGAAGGCGAAGCAGTTGCTCGCGCGGACCCGGCAGGCGTCCGTGGAGGCCCTCGGGGAGCTGCGGGACCTGGTCCGGGGCATTCATCCGCCGGTGCTGGCCGAGCGCGGCCTCGGGGACGCCGTACGGGCGCTGGCGCTGCGGCTGCCGGTGCCCACGGAGGTGACCGTGGACCTGCCGGGCCGGGCGGACGCGCCGGTGGAGTCGGCGGCGTACTTCGCGGTGAGCGAGGTGCTGACCAACGCGGTCAAGCACTCCGGTGCCGACCGGATCTGGGTGGACCTGCACCACACCGAAGGGATGCTGCGGATCTCGGTCACCGACCACGGCAGGGGCGGCGCGGTGATCGGCGTCGGCTCGGGGCTCGCCGGGGTGGAGCGGCGGCTGGGTACATTCGACGGCGTCCTGGCCGTCAGCAGCCCCGCGGGCGGCCCCACCATGGTCACCATGGAGATGCCGTGCGCGTTGTCCTAGCCGAAGACCTGTTCCTGCTCCGCGACGGGCTGGTCCGGCTGCTGGAGGCCTACGACTTCGAGATCGCGGCCGCCGTCGAGACCGGCCCCGAACTCACCCGCGCGCTGGCCGCGTTGGAACCGGACGTGGCCGTGGTGGACGTACGGCTGCCGCCCACGCACACCGACGAGGGGCTGCAGTGCGCGCTCAGGGCGCGGCAGGACCGTCCGGGACTGCCGGTGCTGGTCCTCTCCCAGCACGTGGAACAGCTGTACGCGCGGGAGCTGCTGGCCGACGGCAGCGGCGGGGTGGGGTATCTGCTGAAGGACCGGGTGTTCGACGCGGAGCAGTTCGTGGACGCGGTACGGCGGGTCGCGGCGGGCGGTACGGCCATGGACCCGCAGGTGATCCAGCAGTTGCTGTCCCGGCGGGCGGACGACCGGCCGCTCGGCAACCTGACAGCACGCGAGCTGGAGGTCATGGAGCTGATGGCGCAGGGCCGGTCGAACGCGGCGATCGCCGCACAGCTCGTCGTCACGGAACGGGCCATTGCCAAACACACCTCCAACATCTTCACCAAACTGGGACTTGAGGTGTCGGACGATGACAACCGGCGCGTCCTGGCGGTGCTCGCGTATCTCGACCGCGACCGCTGAATTTCCAGAACTTTCCCTGCTCAAACGGCAGTTGTGCCCCAAGTCCGTAACAAGTCTCTGATGAATTTGTGAGACGGCTGAACACCACTGTGACGGCCCGCGTATGAAAGGGCGCCGCTTCACTCCTGTCGGGCGCCTCGATGCTGCCCCGCCAAGGAAGTCAGAGGAGTTCCATGGGACGCAACACACGCAAACGCCGTACGCCGCTGGCCACCAAGGCCATAGCCGCATCGGCGGCCCTAGTGCTCGGTGGGGGCGGGCTGCTCTGGGCGCAGATGAACGCTTCGGCGCACGAGTCGAACAACTCGGCCCAGAACTACACCAAGGCCGCCGCCGCCACGGTCGCGACGATCTCCTGCCCGGACGTCGGGCAGAAGTTGACGAGCGTGCCGGACAGGGCCAAGCAGGGGGTGGCGACCGAACTGGCCAACCTCGACAAGCAGATCACCGAGGCCTACGCCCGTCTCGCCTCCACCCGCCAGGCCCAGGCCAACGACGCGAACTTCGTGCAGAACGCGATCGTCGGCCCCCTGAAGGAGAAGCGGGCGGCGACGATCGACCGGATCCGGATCGACGTCACCCGGGTCGGCGGGACGTTCGACAGCGCGCTGGCCCAGCTCGCCGCCTGCACCACGCAGACCGCCAACCAGACCACCGCCGGCGGGGGCAACAACAACGGTGGTCAGAACAACAACAACGGCCAGAACAACAACGGGAACAACGGCCAGGCCACGGCTGCCCCGAGTGCCAGCGCCAGCGCCCCGGCCAACATCGGCGGGCAGGCGGGCAACGGCCCGGTCGCGGCCGACTTCGTGGACATCACGAAGGTCGCGCCGAACGTCCTGGCCAAGCCGCAGAAGCAGCAGAGCGCGTCGACCGGTAGCTTCACCACGCGCTGCGGTGTGAACGCCAACAAGAACCACAACTCCGACAACGTCATCGTGGCGCCCGGCGTGACCAACGGCGCGCACCACACGCACGACTACGTCGGCAACCAGAAGGTCAACGCGTTCTCCACGAACGACTCGCTGCTGGCTGCGCCGAGCTCCTGCCAGAACCAGAGCGACCTGTCGGCGTACTACTGGCCGGTCGTGCGTGTGCAGGACGGCACGCAGGACTTCGACCAGAACGCGCTCGGCGGTGGCAAGGAAGGCAACGTCGGCAAGATCCTGACCCCGCAGTCGGCGCAGATCAAGTACGTCGGCAGCCCGGCCGCCAAGGTCGTCGCGATGCCGCAGTTCCTGCGCATCATCACCGGTGACGCCAAGACCACGACCAACGGTCTGGCCAACGCCAACGCGCACTGGAGCTGCACCGGCTTCGAGAACAAGGTCCAGCTGACCGAGCAGTACCCGATCTGCCCGCAGGGCAGCAACGTGGTCCGGACGTTCGCCTTCCAGAGCTGCTGGGACGGCGTCAACGTCGACAGCGCCAACCACCGTACGCACGTGGCCTTCGCCGACCCGGCGAGCGGTGTCTGCCCGAACGGCTTCAAGGCCATTCCGCAGCTGACGATGCGCCTGGTCTACAAGATCACCCCGCCGACCATCCAGAACGGCCAGGTGAAGAACGCCTACGCGGTGGACGGTTTCCCGGAGCAGCTGCACAAGCCGTCGACCGACCACGACGACTTCATCAGCGTCACCAAGAACAACCTGGCGGCGAAGATCGCCAACTGCATCAACACCGGCCGCAAGTGCCAGTGAGCAACACCTAGCAGGCCGACAGCGAGAAGGCGGGCGGTGGGAATCTCCCACCGCCCGCCTTCTTGTGTGTGCCGGGAGGTTCAGCTGGTGTGCTTGCTGTGGTCGGTCCCGATCTCCTCTTCGCCGCCCAGCGTGGTCTGGAGGGACTTGACCACCTTGTCGTCGCCGACGGCGACCCACTTGCGGCCGACGAGGTAGAAACCGCCGTAGTCCTTGGCGTCGTTGATCCACTCGCGCTGGCCGCGGTCGGTGGCGAAGGTGGCGAAGACGAACTTGCCGGCCGTGTTCTTGCAGATGGCCTGGCGGACCTCGTCGGAGTCGATCTGCATGTCCGGGGTGCACTTCACCTTGGCGGCCAGGCTCTCCAGGCTGCCGGTGGCGGTGACCGGTATCTTGGCCTCCGCGCTGCCGTCGCCGGATCCACAGCCCGCCAGCGCCAGGACGGCCGCGGCTGCGGCCACGGCGAGCATCGGTCGGGTCAACCTCATCTGTTCCTCCGGTCGCGTTGCTGGCCCTGGGAGTGCCTTCGGGCCCTCCCCTTCGATACGGCTGTGGGGCGCGGGGCGCTCAAATCGAATAGGGGTCCAGGGTGCCGCGGTCACCCGAGTAGCGGTGACCTACCAACGGGTCGCTCGTTCTCCAGGACGTGCAGTCACAGGATGTAGCCCAGCGTCACGCAGCCGCCTCCGCCGGAGCCCTGGGCCCGGCCGTCGATGTCGAGCAGGCCGAGGCCGCGCTCGTCGAGCACTATCCACGGCTGGTCCGGCTCGCCTATCTGGTGCTGCCGCCGGGCCTGGCCCGGGGCCGCCGCGTCCTGACCGCGCACTCCCTGGTCCAGCGGGCGCTGCCCCGCGGCCGCAGCCAGGCCCCGGTGATCCCGGCCCAGTCCACCGGACGGAACACCGACCCCGGGTACGCCCTGGTCCGCCTCGAAGTGGTGCGTACGGCACTGGAGGCGGGCCTGCCGCTCAAGCTGACCGCGTGGCCCAAGCGGGCCCAGCTTCCGCCGCTGCTCCCCCAGGTGTGGGGCCTGCGGCTCTTCCCGCGCTCCGGCGGCGCCGACGAACTCGCCCTGGACCAGCGCCTCGCCGCCCTGTCCGGGCCGGCCCGGGCCGCCTACGCCCTGCGCGGTCTCGAACAGCTCCCCGACGCCGACGTCCGCAAGATCCTCCGGGCGGCCGGGGCGGAGGACCCGGACGGCGCGCTCGCCGAGGCGAACGGCGTGCCGGCCGAGTACCCGCTGCTCGACTCCCCCGAGTTCGATCCCTGTTCCCTGCAGGCCCGGCCCACGGATCTGATGCGGCGCCGGCAGCACACCAAGGCCGCGCTCGCCGCCGCTGCCGCGCTCGCGGTCTGCGGGGCGCTGGTCGCGCTGCCGGGCGGCGGCTGGGGCGCCGACGGCGCGGCCGCCCCGGTGTACGCGCAGAACCCGGCCGCCCAGGCCGCTCTGGACCCGGCCCAGCTGACGAAGGCCCCGGCCACCGCCTGGAAGACCGCCGCCCGGACCGACTTCTCCGTGTGGCCCGCACGCGGCGCCCTCACCGGCGACACCGCGCTGCTGCGCCGCGCCCTCGCCGTCTGGGCCCGCCCCGGCGAAACCGTCCGTGTCTCGGCGACGCCCGGCACCCAGACCGGCGGCCCGGCCGGACCGCCCCAACTGCTGTACGCGGGCGTCGTCGACAGCGCCCGGGTGGTGATCTTCTACGACGGTCTGCGCATCGCCCGCTACGCCGAACCGAAGGACGGCACCCAGGGCGCGGCCCTGGACTTCGCCCGCGCCGACGGCGCGACCGGCGTCGAGGCGGAGGCCCTGGTCCTCGGCCGTTCCGACGGCAACGTCCGCTATCTGACGGCCCCTTGGGTGACCCAGGCGGCGGAGCGGGACCTGGTGAAACCGACCGCGGGGGCGATGGACCTCGGGCTGACCGACGGGGTGACCGGACCACTGGCCAGCTCCGCCCTGCGACAGGGGGCGTGTACGTCCTGGAACGTGCTCCAGCTGACCGACGCGGACGGCACCCATCTCTCCACCGACCTGGGCGAGCTGGTGCCGGCCCGGCTCACCGCGGGCAAGCCGGGATACACCGACGAGGCCTCGGGGGCGAAGGCGCTGCGCGACTGGGCGCCGTTCGCCTGCTCGCTGGCGGCGGAGCGCTCCGCCGGGGTGCGCAGCGTCAACGCCTGGGCGTTCGCGGAGCAGCCGCTGCCGGACGCCAGTGGCTCCGGGTCGTGGGTGTGCACACGCGCGGAGACCTGGCGGGGCGACGGCACGGTGTCGCTGGCCCAGTTCCGCACGCCGGGCGGCCAGTACGGGGCGGTGGCGGCGAAGGGGTCCGATGTGACGGCGTGCGGTCCGCGTGATCCGCATGTGCTGGCCGGGGTGTTGTGGAAGTCCGGGGCCGGGCAGTGGTACCTGCTGGCCGCGGGCAGCCGTGACACGGCGTCGATCCGGGCGACCGGCGGGGTCACCGCGTCGGCCCAGGGGACGCTGCTGGCGGCCAGGGCGAAGCAGGGGGCGCAGGCCGACCTGAAGGGCACGCTGGAGGACGGCAGCGGGATCAGCGGGCTTCGGTGAGAACGCCTTGCTGACACATCCGTAAACAAGCTCTGCCACGGATCTTCTCAGGTCGGCTACCCGTCAGTACATTGACGCCATGTCCAACAAGCAGCCGCAACCGGTGGAATCCGAGCACACAGCGCTCACGGCCCGCAATGTGTCCTTCGCCTGGCAGGACACCCCGCTGCACTGGGTGCCCGGCGATCCGCTCGCCACGCACACCATCAATGTGCTGCATCTGCTGCTGCCCGCCGGTGAGCGCTGGTTCGTGCACGTCTACAAGCAGGTGCTGCCCCTGATCCGGGACGAGCGGCTGCGCGAGGACGTCGTCGGGTTCATCGGCCAGGAGGCGATGCACTCCCAGGCCCATGACGAGGTGCTGCCCCACCTCAGGGAGCTGGGGCTCGACCCGACGCCGTACACCGCGCAGGTCGACTGGTTCTTCGAGAAGCTGCTCGGCGACCGGAGCCTGCCGCCGGGGAAGGCCAGGCGCTGGTGGCTCCTTGAACGGGTCGCGCTGATCGCGGCCATCGAGCACTACACCGCCTTCCTCGGCGACTGGGTACTCAACGCCGGCGAACTGGACCGGCGCGGCGCCGACCCGACGATGCTGGACCTGCTGCGCTGGCACGGCGCCGAGGAGGTCGAGCACCGGGCGGTCGCCTTCGACCTGTTCCAGCATGTCGACGGCAGCTACCGGCGGCGGGTGCGGACCTGGGCGACGGCGTTCACGGCGATCGTGTTCCTGTGGCAGCGCGGCGCCCGCTTCTTCATGGCGAACGACCCGACGCTCCTCGAAGGCCGAGCCCGCCTCCGGGACTTCTGTCTCGCCGGCAGGCGCGGCACCCTGCCCGCCACCGGCGACATGCTCAAGTCCATACCCAGGTACCTCGGCCGCGGCTACCACCCCTCCCAGGAGGGCTCCACCGCCCAGGCGGTCGCCTACCTCGCCTCCTCCCCCGCCGCGCTGGCGGCGGAGCACGCCGGGAAGGGGGCCGAGTGATGCCGAGGTTGCGGACCGTCGTCGCCCTCGCGGGCGCCGCGCTGCTCGTCAAGCGGGCCATGAGACGCCGTATCGAGGTCTCCCCGCTGTGGCCGGTGCCGGCCCTGGACCCGCCGACCTCCGGACAACCGCGCTCCCGGGCGCTGCGGCTGCGGGTCGCCTCCTGCCGGACGGTCGCGGACGGGGTCGTACAACTGCGCCTGGAGGGTGGCCGGTTGCCGGGATGGGAGCCGGGGGCGCATCTCGACGTCGTGCTGCCGTCGGGACTGGTCCGGCAGTACTCGCTCTGCGGGGACCCGGCGGACACCTCGTCGTACACGATCGCCACCCGGCTGGTCGCGGACGGGCGGGGCGGTTCACGGGAGGTCCATGAGCAGGTGGCCGAGGGCATGGAGCTGGAGGTGCGCGGGCCGCGGAACCGCTTCCCGCTCGTCGAGGCCGAGTCCTATCTGTTCGTCGCCGGGGGCATCGGCATCACCCCGTTCCTGTCGATGGTGCGGGCCGTGCCGGCGGGTGCGGAGTGGAGGCTGCTGTACTGCGGGCGGAGCCGGGCGTCGATGCCGTTCCTGGACGAGCTGGCCGGGGACGAGCGGGTCACGGTCGTCGCGGAGGACTTGGACGGCCGGCCTGACCTCGACGCGCTGACGGTCCCCGAGGGCGCGCTGGTGTACTGCTGCGGTCCGCAGGGGCTGATGGCGGCGGTGGAGGAGCGGTTCCCGGCCGTCCGGCTGGAACGCTTCGCGCCGCGCACCAGCAGCGAGGGCAACCGTGAGTTCGAGCTCGAACTGCGGCGGAGCGGTCGGACGTTGACGGTGCCGGCCGACTCGACCGTGCTGGCCGCGGTGCGGGCGGAACTCCCCGACACGGCGTACTCCTGTGCGCAGGGATTCTGCGGGACCTGCCGGCAGCGGGTGCTGGCAGGGGAGGTGGAGCACCGGGACGAGCTGCTGACGGACGCGGAGCGTGCCGACTCGATGCTGATCTGTGTATCCCGGGCACGCGGTGGAAGACTTGTGCTGGATCTGTGAAAGCCCATGACGGGTCAGGTCCGTTGGAGGCCGGATCCGATCGGTAAGGTGTTCGCATGAGTACCGGGGTACGCCGCAGATTGGGAGTCGAGGAGCGGCGGCAGCAGTTGATCGGCGTCGCCCTCGAACTGTTCAGCCGTCGCTCGCCCGACGAGGTCTCCATAGACGAGATAGCGTCGGCCGCGGGCATCTCGCGGCCGCTCGTCTACCACTACTTCCCCGGCAAACTCAGCCTGTACGAGGCCGCGTTGAAGCGTGCCTCGGAAGATCTCGCGGGCCGCTTCGCCGAGCCGCAGGAAGGTCCGCTCGGGGCGCGGCTGCTGCGGGTGATGCACCGTTTCTTCGATTTCGTCGACGAACACGGGCCCGGTTTCGCCGCGTTGATGCGCGGCGGCCCGGCGGTCGGCTCGTCCGCGACCAACGCGCTCATCGACTCCGTGCGGCAGGCCGCGTACGAGCAGATCCTCGCGCACCTCGACGTAAGCGAGGCACCGGCCCGACTGGAACTGGTCATCCGCTCCTGGATCTCCCTCGCCGAGTCGACCGCGCTGATCTGGCTGGACGGTCGGCGCATCCCCCGCGCCGAACTGGAGATCCAGCTCGTCCACGACTTCGCGGCGCTGGCCGCCGTCAGCGCCGCCCACGACGAGGAGATGACCGCCCTGCTGAAGCGGATGGTCAAGGACGAGCCGGGCGACGGCCCGTTCGCGGACCTCGCCGTCCGACTGCTCGCGTTGGCGGGCTGAGCGGGGCGGCTGCGGTTCGGTAGCGCCCCGAAGGGGCGCGGGGCCGCATCAATATGCGGCTCCACCGCGGGTGCGCGACCAGCCACGACGGCGCCGCAGCCGAACGACGGCACATCACGGCGCTGACAGTGAAGCGCTCAGCCCTCGTACTTCCGGTACGACGGGTCCAGGTCGCGGACCTCCGCTGAGGCGTGCAGGACGAAGCCCTCGGGCTTGAGGTGTTCGCGCAGCAGTTCCAGGGCCGTCTCGGTCAGCCTGGCCTTCGTCTCGTCGGTGCGGCCGGCCAGCAGACCGAAGGTGATGTGCACGATGACGTGGGCACCCTCCTGGTCGTAGCCGTACGCCGTGCGGTCGGCGGCGCGGAACAGCGTCTTGCAGGCCTCGGGCTTGGCGGCCGCGATCTCGACCACGGCAGTGTGCAGGGCCCTGGCGAAGCCCTCCCGGTCGAAGACGCCGTCCGCGGCGGCGGAGTAGTCGACGGTGATCTGCGGCATGGGCCCTCCTGGTCAACGGGAACTGGCCCTCAGCCTAGGTCCTGCCGTCACATTCCCGTCGTCGCCCGCGAGGCAGACGGGAATGTGACGGCATGACGTATCTCCTGGCCCGGCTGGTCGAGCCGTTGCTCCGGCTCTTCCTGCCCGCTCGCGGACGACGGCGCCGTAGGCCGGTCGTACTGGTCAACTGCAACCCGGAGACCGTCTCCACCGGCTACGACACCTCCGACCGGCTGTACTTCGAGCCGCAGGGCCTAGTCGGCCAGGCTGAGGGCCAGCAGGGCGACGTCGTCCTCCCTGTCGCGGCCGAAGCAGGCCAGGAGGGTGTCGCACAGGGCCTCCAGGCCGGGCAGGGCCCCGACGGCGGCGGCGCGGAGGTGTTCCATCGAGACCGTGAGGTCGGTGCCCCGGGTCTCGATCAGGCCGTCGGTGACCATGAGGAGCCGGTCGGTGGGTCCGAGGACCAGCTCGGTGGGCGGCGGGTGCGGCAGGCCCACGCCGAGCAGCGGACCGGACGCCTTGACGTACTCGGCGCTGCCGTCGTCACCGAGTATCAGCGGCGGGATGTGGCCGGCGTTGGCGATGCGGGTGCGCCCGGTTCCGGGATCGATCAGGGCCAGGCAGACAGTGGCCGTGACCTCGGCGTGGTAGTGCTGGAGCAGCCGGTCGAGCCGTTCGGCGAGGGCGGCCGGGTCGCTCTCCGCGAGGCAGTAGGCGCGCAGCGCGTGCCGCAGTTCGACCATGACGGTGGCCGCGTCCAGCGAGTGCCCGACGACGTCCCCCACCGCGGTGAGGATTCCGTCGCCGACCCGTAGCGCGGCGTAGAAGTCGCCGCCGATCTCCGTGTCCTGGGAGGCGGGCTCGTAGCGCACCGCTATGTCGACGCCGGGCAGCTCGGGCAGCTGGTGCGGGCGGGGCAGGAAGCTGTGCTGGAGGGTGAGCGCGACATGCCGCTCCACCTGGTACATGAGCAGCGGCTCGGCGGCGAGCGCGGTGGCCTGGGTCAGCTGGGCCAGCAGCGCCTCGTTCTCGGGGCTGACCCGGCGCCGGCCGCGGGTGGGGGTGGCCAGGCACACCGGCACCTTGCCGTCCTGGGTGAGGACCAGCGTCAGCCGGGCGTCGTGCTGCACGCCGGGCCGGAAGAACCCGGTGGGCCACAGCGGCGCCGGCACGGTGGTGATCTGAACGCCGGACTGTCCCCGGGTGAGCCGCCTCAGCAGGCCGGCCACGTCCCGGTGGGCGCTCGCGTCGGGCAGGGCGAGGGAGGTGCGCTCCCGGCTCAGGCCGCGGTACAGCTCGTCGTCCCGGTCGAGGACGAAGACGGCGGCGGGACCGCCGAGCAGCCGTGCGGCACCGTCCGCGGCGGCGTCGGCCAGCTCGTGCAGGGAGCGCGCCGACTGGATGGTGACGATCGTCTCCGACAGCTGCCTGAGCCGCCGTACCAGTGCCTGGTCGTCGGCGCGCAACCGGGCGGCGCGGACGGCGGACCGGACCGCGGCCTCGATGTCCTCCGGCTCGGCCGGCACCGTCAGATAGGCCTCGGCGCCCACGTCAAGGCCGGGGCAGCGGTCCACCGGGACGCCGGAGAGCGCCGAGAAGTGCACCACGGGCAGACCTGCCATGTGCGGCCGCTCCTTGAGCCGGCGGCACAGCTCGAAGCCGCTCATGTCCGGCAGGTGCACATCGATGAGGGCCACGTCGGGCAGCCGGCCCTTGCGCAGCCGTACGTCGAGTTCACCGAGTGCCTCCTGGCCGGAGGCGACCGGGACGACCTCGTGGCCGGCCCGGCGCAGCACGGTGCCCATCGCGAGCCTGCTCGCGGCCTCGTCGTCCACGATCAGCACGGTGGTGTCTGTCAGCTTGCCGTTGACGTCCATATACCAGCCCCTGGACAACGCCGGTGGGGCAGCGCCCGGTTCTGGGCCTGCCCCACCAAAGTAGTGCGGATGTCATGCGGTCCGGGAGAACACCGCCACAGTGCGTCCCGGAACCGTGAACGTACCCGCTTCCCGCTCGTACGATGCCGACTTGACGACGGAATCCGCGCCCGCCGCCTGCACGGGGTGCAGCCGGTAACCGGTACCGGCCAGCGCGTTCACCCGCTGCTTCTGCCGTTCCGGCGTCGCGTTGAACACGACGACGAGGTCACCGAGCTCCATGGTGATCACGCCGGGCGTCTCGTCCTTCCCGGACAGAGGGAATGAGAGCTTCGACTGCACCTGTCCAGCTGTGTCCAGCGAGAACACGCTGTCGGTCGTACGGATTCTCAGCAGATCGCGGTAGGCGGCGGAGGATCCGTCGATCTCCGCGCACCCGACGCGCACCGAACTCAGCAACGGCTTGGCGTAAGGCCACTTGGACGCGTTGTCGGCGGCCATGGGCAGCCCACGTCCGAAGCCGTTGCCGTCGGAGCAGTTCCAGTGGATGGCGTTGAACCAGTCGCCGCTGTCGAAGGAGTTGCGGTCCAGGGACTTGGAGCGGAGGAGATCGGTGCCCGCCTGGGAGAGCGACGGGCCCTGCGACAGGGCTGCCGTGGCCATCGCGAGGACCTGCATCCGGGCCCGGTCGGAGGCGCTGGTCGTGGCCGGCAGCTTGTACGTCAGCGCGTCGAACAGCGACTCGTTGTCGTGCGCGTCGACATAGGCGAGGGCATCGCCGGGCGCGGCCGCGTAACCGGCGGGCGAGCCGTTGTAGTCGACCTCGGCGCCGGTGACCTCCTTGCCGTCGGTGTCGGTGAAGGTGTACTTGGCGAGGTTGCCGCTCAGACCGACCTTGATCAGGTCCTGGTAGTGCAGCAGGCGGGCCTTCTGCTCGGCCGGAGTGCCGTTGGCCGTGGACGCGTTGGGGTCGGTGTACAGCCCGGACGCGAAGCCCTGGACACCGGGGTCCTCGTCGAAGGGGCTGCCGCCGCGTACGGCGTCCCGGGCGCGGTCGGAGAAGGTGGCGATGCCGGTGCCGGCCATGTTCGCCTGCGTGGCCTGGACGAACCGGGCGTCGTTGGCGACCTCGCCGAAGTTCCAGCCCTCGCCGTAGAGGATGATCTTCTTGCCGTCGACGCCGTCCTTCTTCGGGGTCAGCGCGTCCAGGGCCTTGCGGACCGCCAGGATGTTGGCCTTCGGGTGGTGGCCCATCAGGTCGAAGCGGAAGCCGTCGACCTTGTACTCCTTGGCCCAGGTGACGATCGAGTCGACCACCAGCTTGCCCATCATGGCGTTCTCGGGCGCGGTGTTGGCACAGCAGGTGCTGTTCGCCACCGAGCCGTCCGCGAGCAGCCGCTGGTAGTAGCCGGGCACGATCCGGTCGAGGACGGATGTGTCGGCCTGTCCGCCGGCCGCCGTGTGGTTGTAGACGACGTCCATGACGACCCGCAGGCCGTCCTCGTTCAGCGACTTGACCATCTGCCGGAACTGGACCGTGCGGGCGGTGCCGTCGGGATCGGTGGCGTACGCCCCCTCGGGAACCGTGAAGTGGTAGGGGTCGTACCCCCAGTTGTAGGCGTCCTTGGCGGCGACCGCCGAGACGCACGCCTGCTGCTTGTCGGAGTCGGCCGCGTAGGAGGCGAGATCGCAGTCGGGGCTCGCCTGGTCGGCCTTCTTCTCGGGCACGGTGGCGAAGTCGAAGGCCGGGAGGAGATGGACGTACGACGTCCCGGACCTGGCGAGTTCGCGCAGGTGCTTGGAGCCGTCGCTGCCCTTGTCGGTGAAGGCCAGATACGTGCCCCGGTCGGCGGCCGGGACCGTGGAGTCCGCCACCGAGTAGTCCCGGATGTGCAGCTCCTGGATCTGGGCGTCCTTCAGCGGTACGGCCCTGGGCTTGGTGTAGGTCGACCAGCCACCCGGGGTCAGGGACCTGTCGTCCAGGTCCACGACGAGACTGCGTTCGGAGTCGGCGGTGAGGGCGACCGAGTACGGGTCGGTGACCTTGTTGGTCACCATCTTCTGCACGCTGGGCGCCCAGACCTTCACGACATACCGATAGGGCTTGTTCTTCCAGGACTTCGGGCCGGTGACGGACCAGACGCCGGTGGTGGGGTTCCGCTTCATGGCCACGGTGGAGCCGTCGAGTTCCAGGCCCACGCTCTGCGCGGTCGGCGCCCAGACGGAGAGGGTCGGCTTCCCGCGGTGGAAGACCGGACCGAGACTCGCCGTCGTCGCCTTGGCGTACACGTCGTCGAGCACCCCGGCGATCTGCACGCCGGTCGCGGCCAGCACCGCCCCGTTCGCGGCGCGCTGGGAGGCGACGAGCTGTCCGGCGAGCGCCTCGCGCACCCGGTCGCGGTCGCGCGGGTCGACCGACCAGGCCGTGTAGTCCTTCAGATGCGGGAACCTGGCCTTCTGGGCGTCGGTGAGGGTGGTCTTCGTCAGCCGCAGCCACCGCTCGTCGTCGCTCGTCAGCGTCCCGTCCTTGACGGCGATCGAACCGTCGTGGGAGTAGAGCAGCTGGGTGGAGGCGGCACCGTCGGCGCCGTCCCAGGCGACCGTGTCCCGGTCGATCCAGACCGCCTTGGAGGTGGTCAGGTCGAGGGCGGCCGCGCTGCCGGCGGACTGCGGGAGCAGGTACTTCTCCTGGCCGTTCAACAGCCACACCTCGTAGCCGTTGGACGTGAGATCCAGGGACTGGTCGGCGGAGAGATCCTTCTCGTCGCCGTTGTGGATGATGTAGCTGAGGCTGGTGGCACCCTCGGTGAGCGGTACCTCGAAGACCGCGCCATAGGCGTCAGTCTTCACCGGCTTCAGGGGGTTCGACCAGTCGGTGGGGTTCGCGGCGCCCGTCCAGACGTGCAGGCCCCAGCCGTCGTAGTTGCCGTCGGCGCGGTGGTAGTGGATGACCGCCTTGGTGGTGTCCTGGGCGGGGTAGGCGGGCCGTTCGGTCATCACGTCCGCCTTCCCCTGCGCGATCCAGACCTCACCCGTCCTGGTGACGTCGATGGAGCGGTCGGCGGAGACGTCCTTGTTGCCGTCCTTGTCGACGACGAGGAAGCCGACGTTCGAGGCGCCGGGCTTCAGCTTGACGTAGGCGAAGGCGCCGTAGGCGTCCCGGCCGACGAAGGGGTGGCCGGCGGGCCAGGTGGTCGCCTCGCCGTCGGCGATGTCGCCCCAGGCGTACAGGCCCCAGTCGGCGTAGTCGCCGTCGGTGCGCTGGTAGTGGACGATCGCGTAGTCGCGGGAGGAGGCGGTGGGGGTCTCGGGGGCGGGCGGGGTGCCGGACGTGCTTTCCGCGAGCGCGCTGCCGGTGTGACCGGCCGAGTCGACGGCGACCGCCTTGTAGCGCAGGGCGGTGCCGGCCGGAATGTCCTCGGCGAGAGTCTGGGTGACCTTGTAGGGGGCGTGGTCGGCGGAGCCGAGGGTGGTCCACCTGCCGTTGCCGATCTGGGCGGCGAAGACGACGCGGTTGAGCTGTCCGCCGGTGACGTTCGCGGTGACGTCGACGGTGCCGGTGGCGCCGGTGGCCGGGGCGGTGAGGGTGACCTCCGGGCCTGTGGCGGGCTTGGCGAGGGCGCCGGTGGCCTTGTAGACGACGGCGGATCCGGCGGGGACGGAGACGGTCAGCCGGTCCGCGCCGTCGGAGGTCAGGGTGCCGTCCGCGCCGTGGATCGCGCGGTAGCGCATGTCGGCGGAGCCGGTGGTGAAGGCCGCGGTCTTCACCGTGTCGGCGTTGTTGAACGCGACGACGTACTCCTGGCCGGTCTTCGCGTCCGTCCGGGTGAACGCGTAGACGCCGGCGCCGTCGGCCGCGTAGCGCTCGGTCTGCACGCCGTCGGCGAGGGCGGGGTTGGCCTTGCGCAGCTTGGAGAGAGCACTGATCTGCCGGTAGAGCGGTGCACTGGTGTCATAGGCGTCGCTCGCGGCGGTCCGGTCGGTGCCGATCTCGTCGTCGTCGAGATAGTCGGCGACCTTCGACGCGAACATCGTCTGCCGGGCGTCCTTGTCCCCGCCCGAACCGGTGAAGCCCTGCTCGTCGCCGTAGTAGACGACCGGGTTGCCGCGGCTGAGGAACATCAGCTCGTTGGCGAGCCTGTCCTTGGCCAGCAGCTGGGCGTCCGTGGCCTTCGGGTTGTCCTGCTTCAGGAAGTACCCGATCCGGCCCATGTCGTGGTTGCCGAGGAAGGTGACCTGTTCGTAGGCGTTGGCCTTGTCGGTCGTGTACTTGTAGTCGTCGCCGAAGACCGAGGCGAGCTTCTGCGCGCTGCCGCCCTGTGAGGCGTAGGCGCGGGCCGCGTCCTGGAAGGGGAAGTCGAGGGTGGCGTCGAGGCGGCCCTGGGTGACGTACGGGGAGGTGACCGAGGTGTCGGCCGAGTAGGTCTCGCCGAACATGAAGAAGTCGCTGCGGCCGTGCCGGGCCGCGTACTTGTCGAGCGCGGTCGCCCACTGGGTCCAGAACTCCATGTCGACGTTCTTCACGGTGTCGATCCGGAAGCCGTCGACGTCGTAGTCCCGTACCCATCGCTCGTAGATCTTCTCCATCCCGCTGACGACCTCGGGACGCTCGGTCCACAGGTCGTCGAGGCCGGAGAAGTCGCCGTAGGTGGCGGACTCGCCGGCGAAGGTCGAGTCGCCCCGGTTGTGGTACATCGTCGGGTCGTTGAGCCAGGACGGCACCTTGCTGTCGCCGGTCACGATGGGTGTGCGCGGGAAGGAGGCGGTGGAGACGGCGGGGAACCTCTTGCCGCCGGCCACGTAGTCGGCGTCGTCGAAGGGCTGTCCGTCCTTGGTCAGGTAGGGGAACGCGCCTTTCGACAGGTAGTCGTAGGACTTCTCCTCGTAGTCGACGACATCGGCCGTGTGGTTGGTGATGACGTCGAAGAAGACCTTCATCCCCTTGGCGTGCGCCTTGGAGATCAGGGTCTCCAGGTCCTTGTTGGTCCCGAAGTGCGGGTCGACCTGGGTGAAGTCGGTGATCCAGTAACCGTGGTAGCCGGCCGAGGCGTTGCTGCCCGTGCCCTGTACCGGCTTGTTCTTGAAGATGGGGGCCATCCAGAGGGCGGTGGTGCCGAGCCCCTTGATGTAGTCGAGCCGCTTGGTCAGGCCCTTGAGGTCACCGCCCTGGTAGAAGCCCTTGTCGGTGGGGTCGTAGCCGGTGGAGAGACGGGAGCCGGTCAGGCCGCCCCGGTCGTTGCCGGTGTCACCGTTGGCGAAACGGTCCGGCATGACGAAGTAGAACTGCTCCCGGGTGTCGTCGTGCCGGGCGGGCTCGGCGGCGAGCTTCGCGTCGGAGGGCGGTGCGGGCGGGGCGGCGGCGTGTGCGGCGAGGGGCTGCACGAGCGCGGCGGCGAGGGCGGCGACGGCAACGGCCGCGACCCGTCTGACATGTATCACCGGTGTGAACTCCTAGCGATAGCGGCTCTCTTGGGTCCGACCCCGCGCGACCGTACCGCTGCCGAAAGGCTTACAGCAAGAGGCTTGCAATTCACGGAAAGGACTTTCAACAACGGGGAACGTGACATGGGAGTCGGGCACGAGCCGCTCGTACACGAGGGACACGCGAAGAGCCGGCAGGCGGGAGAAATTCCCCGCGATCCGGTGAACAAATCGGCTGTGTCCCGCATCGAACCTGGTGTAGGTCACCAGAGGACGGCGCGGGGCGTGGGTACGGACACCGCCGCCGACCGCGCCGCGGAGCACGAGTGGAGCACCCGTCACCGTGAACGAACACCGGAACACCACCGACCAGACAGGCACCGCCAAGCACCGCACCGGCCGCAGGTTCGGCCGCACGGTGCTCGCCGTGACCGCCGTCGCCGGCCTGGGGCTCGCCTGGGCGGGCACGGCCGAGGCCGCGAGCCCGAGCACCGTGAAGTCGACGCCGACCTGCTCCGCCGCCGGGCTCAAGGCCACCTTCGGCCAGCAGCTCGCCGGCGGGATGAACCACCAGGGGGTCGTCATCAGGCTGCGCAACCTCAGCGGCAGGACCTGCGCCCTGCGCGGCTACCCCGGCCTGGGGCTGGAGAACTCCGCGCACCGGACGCTGACGACCCACACGCACTGGGGCAACACCTGGTACGCCAAGGACCCCGGCAAGAAGACCCTCGTCCTCGGGAACGGCGAGAGCGCCGAGGCCGTCGTCGCCTGGACCCACGCCAACACCGGCACCTCGGGCGCGGTGCACGCCTCCTACCTGGAGATCACCCCGCCCGCCGCCACCCAGCACAAGACGCTCGCCTTCCCGCAGTGGGTCGACCACGGCGACCTCTCGGTCACCGCGCTGGCCAGGCACATCAACGTCACGCCCTGACCATGCGCACCGCGGACGGCGGGGGTGTCTAGGCCCGTGCCCCGCCGTCCACCCGCAGTACCGTGCCCGTCACATAGGACGCGCGGTCGCTCAGGAGCCACGCGGCGGCCTCGGCGATCTCGGCGGGGTCGGCCGTGCGGCCCAGCGGGGTCGTGGACCTCATGCGGTCGATGACGCCGGGGGTGGCCGCCTCCCACGCGCGGACCATGTCGGTGAGGGTGCCGCCGGGCGCGATGGCGTTGACGCGGATGCCCTCGGGGCCGTACGTGACGGCCGCCGACTCGGTGAGGCTGTTGACGGCGCGCTTCAGGGCGCCGTAGACGGGCAGGACCGGGTTGGCGCCCAGGCTGCCGACGGAGGAGTTGTTGACGATGGCGCCCCCGGTGGCGGTCGCCCGGATGGCCTTGACCTCCGCTGTCATGGCCAGCCAGACGCCCTTGAGGTTGACGTTGGTGATGTGGTCGAAGTCGTCCTCGGGGAGTTCGTCCATGGGGCCGGGGTGCTGGATCGTGGCGCCGTTGTTGAAGGCGATGTCCAGGCGGCCGTAGACCTCCACCGTGCGGTCGACGGCGGCGCGGACGGAGTCCGTGTCGGCCAGGTCGCAGAGGGCGTAGTCAGCGGTGCCGCCGGCCGCCCTGATCTCCTCCGTGACCGTCTTGAGCTGGTCCTCCGTGCGGGCCGCCAGCAGGACGCGGGCGCCCTCGCGGGCGAAGAGCCGGGCGGCGGCCGCGCCGATCCCGCGGCCGGCGCCGCTGATGAAGGCGACCTTGCCGGTCAGCAGGCCCTGGTTCGTGGTGTTGTCCATGTCTTCCAGCCTGCGCCCGGTCCCCCGGCCCAGCCAGGCACCGGCGGTACCTGGCTGGGCCCCGCCGCAGGGCGGCACACTGGGGGCGTGGACAGGCAAGAACTCGCGGCATTTCTGCGCACCCGCCGGGAGCGGATCTCCCCCGCCGAGGTGGGGCTGTCCCGCGGCCCGCGCCGCCGCACGCCCGGGCTGCGACGCGAGGAGGTGGCGCAGCTGGCATTCATCTCGACCGAGTACTACACCCGCCTCGAGCAGGCGCGGGGGCCGCGGCCGTCGCGTGAGGTGCTGGGCGGCCTTGCGCGGGCGCTGCGCCTTTCGGACGCCGAGCGCGGTCATCTGCACCACCTCGCCGGGGCCCCGCCGGGACCGCCGCCCGGACCCTCGCGCGAGGTCCGGCAGAGCCTTCTGGACCTGCTGCGCCGGCTGCCGCAGGCCGCCGCCTTCGTGACGTCGGCGACCTTCGAGGTGCTGGCGTGGAACGACCTCGCGGCCGCCCTCATGGAGGACTTCTCCGCCCTGCCCCCGCGCGAGCGCAACATCGTGCGCCGCGCCTTCCTCAGCCCGCGCCCGGGCGGCCGGACGCTCTACGGGGTGTCGGACGTCGACGCCTTCGCCCGGCACTCGGCACAGCGCCTGCGGGCCGCCGCCGCCCGTTACCCGGACGCCCCCGAGGTGACCGGCCTGGTGGACGAACTCCTCGCCGGGAGCGAGGAGTTCAGGCGGCTGTGGGAGTCGCACGACGTGAGCGCCGAGCCCACCCTGTGCAAGACCTTCCAGCACCCCGTGGTGGGCCCGGTCACCGTCAACTGCGACGCCCTCGACATCACCGACCGGGACCAGCAGGTGGTGATCTACACCGCCACCCCCGGCTCACGCTCCGAGGAGGCGCTGCGGCTGCTGTCGGTGATCGGTACGCAGCGGATGGATCAGCAGGTGGACTTCCCGGCGTAGATCGCCAGGGCGGTGTTCGAGGCCAGGGTGGCGGTGAACTGGCCGCTGGAGTTCACGGTCACCGACGTGTTCGCCTGAACGTTGCAGTACGTCCCCGCCGGCAGCGACGTCTGGTACGTCCGGGTCAGCGAGCCCGACTCGTGGTTGATGGCGACGTACCCCTTCGCGCCCCGCCCGAAGGCGATCGCGTCGGCCCCGTCGTCCCACCAGTTCGTCACCGACTCGCCGCGCACCGCGTTGCGGAAGGCGACCATGCGGATGATCTCCGGCCAGGCGTGCTGGCACTTCCAGCCGTCCTGCCAGCAGGCGTTGACCGTACCGCCGTTGGGCGGCCCCGCGTCGGCGTCGGTCCACTCGTAGCCGGAGTTGATGTCCGGGGCGCCGTAGGGGTAGGCGAGCATGAAGACGTTGGCCAGGGTGTAGTTGGCGCCGTCCTTGTAGTTCAGGGTGCTGCCGTTGCGCTCGGTGTCGTGGTTGTCGACGAAGACCCCGGCGACCGAGCTGCTCATGTACCCCCATCCCTCACCGTAGTTCTTCAGGTAGGCGAGGTTCTCGTTGTTGAAGACGCGCTTGAGGTCGTAGGCGTAGCGGAACTCCTGGACGTCCCCGTTGCCGGTGTACTCGGTCGGCTGGACGGCCTCGCCGGCGCCGTAGATGACCTCCTGCTTCCAGTAGACCGACGGGTTGGTGAGCCGGGTCTTGATGTTGGCCAGGTCCTCGGCCGGGATGTGCTTGGCCGCGTCGATACGGAAGCCGTCGACGCCGAGGCCCAGCAGGTCGTTCATGTAGCCGGCGATGGTCTTGCGGACGTACTCCTCGCCGGTGTCCAGGTCGGCGAGGCCGACGAGTTCGCAGTGCTGGACGTTCCAGCGGTCGGAGTAGTCGGAGACGAGGGAGGTGCAGTCGTCGAAGTCGTAGGAGGAGTACAGGCCGGGATAGTCGTACTTCGTGTACGAGGAGCCGCCGGTGCCGGTGCCGCTGCCCGCCGACATGTGGTTCACGACCGTGTCGACGACCACCTTCACACCGGCCGCGTGGCAGGTGTTCACCATGTTCTGGAAGGCCGTGCGGTCGCCGAGCCTGCCCGCGATCTTGTACGACACCGGCTGGTACGACGTCCACCACTGGGAGCCCTGTATGTGCTCGGCGGGCGGGGAGACCTGGACGTATCCGTAGCCGGCGGGGCCGAGGGTGGCGGTGCACTCCTTGGCGACCGAGGCGTACTTCCACTCGAAGAGGACGGCGGTGACGTCCTTGGTGCCGGGCGGGGAGGCGTCCGCGACGGACGGGGTCATGACAACGCTGAAGGCGGCCAGCGCCAGCGCGGCGGAGAGGGTCTTGGGTGCCATGTGGGGGTCCTTCGTCGTTGAAGGTGCCGTTGAAGGCTCTTGCTGAAAGGTTGCTGAAACCTTGCGGTTGCGCAGATGTTAAAGGCCCGCTCCCCGGATGGGTAGCGGGCCCTCAGAAGTTGCCGCAAGAAGTTGCCGAGTGATGGCCCGTCAGGCGGTCGTCCACCACACGGTCGTGTCGGCCGGCACCTTCGCCTCGCCGCCCGCCTCGGTCACCTCACCGCTGGTGAGGAGCACCCGGCCGTACGCCGGAGTGGTCACCGACTCCCCGCCGGTGTTCGCGACGCACACGAACTCCCCGCGACGGAAGGCGAGTACACCCTCCGGGGCACGCAGCCACTCCACCGCCTCACCGGCACCCAGATCGGACTGTGCACGACGGACGCTCAGCGCGGTGCGGTACAGCTCCAGGGTGGAACCGGCCACCCCGGTCTGCGCCTCGATGCTCAGCTCACCCCAACTCGCCGGCTGCGGCAGCCAGCTGCCCCCGCTGCCGAAGCCGTACGACGAGCCCTCCCGCGTCCACGGGATCGGCACCCGGCAGCCGTCCCGGAAGCCGTCCTGGCCCGCGCCACGGAAGTACGCGGGGTCCTGCCGGACCTCGTCGGACAGGTCCACGACGTCCGGGAGGCCCAGCTCCTCGCCCTGGTAGATGTACGCCGATCCGGGCAGCGCCAGCATCAGCAGGGTCGCGGCCCTGGCCCGCCGCAGGCCGAGGTCCCGGTCCCCCGCCGTGCGGATCTGGGTGCCGAGGCCCGGCGGGTTGGCGAACCGGGTGGCATGCCGGGTGACGTCGTGGTTGGAGAGGACCCAGGTGGCGGGGGCACCGACCGGGCGCATCGCCTCCAGGGTGCGGTCGATGACCGTCCGCAGTTCCTTCGCGTCCCAGTCGGTGCTCAGGTACTGGAAGTTGAAGGCCTGGTGCAGCTCGTCCGGGCGGACGTAGTTGGCGGTGCGCTCCACGGTCGGCGTCCATGCCTCGGCGACGAAGACGCGCCCACCCGTCGCCCACCACCGCCCTTCTGCGGAAGGCCCTTCGGGCCCCATTTCGTTTTCGGCGTACTCGTCGAGGACGTGCCGCCACTGCCGGTAGATCTCGTGCACACCGTCCTGGTCGAAGAACGGCATGACATCGTTGCCCAGCAGCTTCAGCTGTTCGGCGCCGCCGAGGTCCGGCAGCCCCTCCGCCTTCACCAGGCCGTGCGCCACGTCGATCCGGAACCCGTCCACGCCCATGTCCAGCCAGAAGCGCAGGATGGAGCGGAACTCGTCGCCGACGGCCGGGTGTTCCCAGTTGAAGTCGGGCTGCTCGGGGGCGAAGAGGTGGAGATACCACTCGCCGGGGGAGCCGTCCGGTTCCGTGACCCGTGTCCAGGCCGGCCCGCCGAAGATGGACTCCCAGTCGTTGGGCGGGAGTTCGCCGTTGCCGCCCTTGCCGGGACGGAAGTGATACCGCTCCCGCAGCGGCGAGCCGGGGCCCTCGGCCAACGCCCGCCTGAACCACTCGTGCTGATCGGAGGAGTGGTTCGGAACCAGGTCGACGATGATCCTGAGGCCCAGCTCGTGGGCGTCACGGATCAGCGCGTCCGCGTCGAGCAGGTTGCCGAACATCGGGTCCACGGCCCGGTAGTCGGCGACGTCGTAGCCGGCGTCCGCCTGCGGGGAGGCGTAGAACGGGCTGAGCCACACGGCGTCGACGCCGAGGTCACGCAGATACGGGAGTCTGGAACGTACGCCCTCCAGGTCCCCCATCCCGTCACCGTTGCTGTCGGCGAAGCTGCGCGGATAGACCTGGTAGATCACCGCGTCCCGCCACCAGTCGCGACGACGGGCGACGGTGGTCGTGGCGGTGGCCGGGGCGGCGGATTGCTGCTGGCTCATGGCGTCCTTGATATGTAACGGGGTCATCGGGTCAGAGGTGGATACGGGGCGGGTGACAAGGCGGCCGCGGTGAAAGCGGGGTCGGATATCCACCGCGACCGCCGACCGCGCCCCGCAAGGGGCGCGGGGCTTTATCGATATGCGGCTTCCGCCGCGCGGGCGCGACCAGCCACAACGGCGCCGCAGACGAACGACGGCCGAGGCGGCTTCTTCGGCTCCCGGCGTCAGCCCTTCGTGCCGCCCGCGGTCAGCCCGGTCACCAGGTTCTTCTGCACGAGGTAGAAGAACACGGCGACGGGTATCGCGATCAGCACCGCGGTCGCGGTCATCAGGTTGCGCTGGGCGTCGTGCTCGCTGATGAAGCTCTGCAGCCCCACCGCGAAGGTGTACTTGTCGTCGCTCAGCATGAACGTGGACGCGAAGGCGACCTCCCCGAAAGCGGTGAGGAAGTTGTAGAACGCGGCGACCGCGAGACCGGGCTTGGCGAGCGGCAGGATCAGCCGGCCGAAGGTGCCGAAGGGCGAGAGCCCGTCGACACGGCCGGCCTCGTCGATCTCGAAGGGGATCGTGTCGAAGTAGCCCTTGAGCAGCCAGGCCGTGTAAGGGACGACGGTGGTGCAGTAGACCAGGATCAGCCCGAGGTAGCTGTCGATGAGGCCGAGGTTCGACAGGATCTGGTACATCGGCACGATCAGCACGGCGATCGGGAACATCTGGGTGACCAGCAGCAGCCACATGAACTTCCGGTAGCCGGGGAAGCGCATCCGGGAGACCGCGTAGCCGGTGGTGGAGGCGAGGATCAGGCCGATGACGGTGGTACCGCCGACGACGATCATCGTCGTCCTGAACCAGTCCCAGAAGCCGGTGTGCTGGAGGACGAAGGAGTAGTTGTCCAGCGTCATCTTGTGCCAGATGCCGCTCGGATGGAGGTAGTCGTCCTTGTCCGGGCCGAGCGAGAGGAAGATCAGCCAGCCGACCGGGAAGAACGCGATCAGGCTCGCGACGCCCAGGATGCCGTGGGTGACGGCGGTGGCGAGGGGGCCGCGCTCGCCCCGGCGGTGGACACGGCGCGGACTGCTGGTCACAGGGGCCTCCTCGGCGACCTGGGCGGAGGTCTCGACAGTGGTCGTACTCATGGAAACTCCTGCCTCAGATCGCGAGCTGCTGATCGTTGCGGTTGAGCCAGCGGCGGTAGAAGGAGGTGAAGACGATCAGGATGGCCAGCAGCAGCATGCCGTAGGCGGCGGACTGGGCGAAGTCACGCGGCTGCTGTCCGAAGCCGAGGAAGTAGGCCCAGGTGACCAGGATCTGCGCGTCCGGGGCGGTGTCACCGAACAGCAGGAAGATCACGGCGAACTGGTTGAACGTCCAGATGATGCCGAGCAGGACGACCGTGGAGCTGACGGACCTCAGGCCCGGCAGGGTGACGTACCGGAAGCGCTGCCAGGCGCCGGCGCCGTCCATCTCGGCGGCCTCGTAGAGGGTGCCGTCGATGGCCTGGAGGCCGCCGAGCAGCGAGAGCATCATGAACGGCACACCGCACCAGGTGTTGACGAGGATCGCGGCGGCCCGCTGCCAGAACGTGTCCTCCAGCCATGCGGGTTGCGGCAGATGGAGGAAGTGGAGGGCCGCGTTGATGATGCCGCCGTCGGCGAGCATGAACCGCCAGCCGAACACGGTGACGAAGGTGGGCACCGCCCAGGGCAGGACGAGGACCATACGGTAGAAGGTGCGGCCGCGGAACTTCTCGTTGAGCAGCAGGGCGAGGCCCAGACCGATGGTGTAGTGCAGGGTGACGCAGAGCGCGGTCCAGACGAACGTCCAGAGGAAGTGCGACCAGAAGCGGTCGTAGGACGTCGGGCCGAACAGGATGTCCTTGTAGTTGTCCAGGCCGATGAACTTGTAGGTGGCGTCGATGTGGTTGACGCCGATGGTGCGGGCGGTGTTGAGGCTGTTGGCGTCCGTCAGCGTCAGGTAGAAGCCGTACACCAGGGGGTAGACGACGAGCGCCCCGAGCACGACGGCCACGGGGGCGATCATCGCGTAGGCGTACCAGTACTTCTGGTAGCTGTTCCGGATCCGCCGGCCCAGCCCGGGGCGGGGCGCGCGGTCGCCGTGGCGCTTGCCGGTCGCACGGTCGATGGCGACTGTCATGGTTCGACACCTTCTGGGTTTTCCGGGATCGGGCTGGGCACAGGCCGGTGGCCGCCGGATCCCTTCCCCTGTCTTTCAGGGGGATCCGACGGCCACTCGGGGCTTACTTGCTGAAGTCGGGGACGAGCTTCTCGATCCCGAGTTCGGCGTTGCTCAGGCCCTTGTCGAGGGACTCCTTGCCGCCGGCGACCTTGGTCAGCTCGGTGCCGACCGGACCCCACAGGGAGGAGTACTCGGCGAGCGCCGGGCGCGGCTGCGCGGAGGAGAGGACGGCCTGGTAGCCGGCGATGCCCGGGTCGGCCTTGACCTCGGCCGTGTAGGCGTCGGAGCGGGTCGGCAGGGTCGAGTTCTTCAGGGCGATCTCCGTCTGGGACTTGGCGGAGGTCATGAAGGCGACGAACTTCTCGGCCGCCGTCTGGTGGGCCTTGTCCGAGCCGGCGTAGATGGAGAGGTTGTGTCCGCCGGTCGGGGCGCCCGCCTTGCCGGTGGAGCCGGCCGGGACGGTGGTGATGCCGAGGTTGGACTTGTCGCCGAACGCGGAGCCCTTGTAGAAGTTGGTGATCTCCCAGGGGCCCTCGATGGTCATGGCGACCTTGCCGTTGACGAAGGCGTCCTGGCGGTGGGCGTAGGCGTCGGCGGTGGTGTCCGCCTTCTGCAGGCCCTTGCCGGAGTAGAGGTCCAGCCAGGTCTGGTAGCCCTTCTTGGCCGCCGCCGAGGTGATGGTGATCTTCTTGGCGGAGGCGTCGACCATGTCGGTGCCCTCGCCGTAGAGGAAGGGCTGGGTGTAGTACGCGGCCTCGGGGCCCCAGTAGCCGGTGACCTTGGCCTTGTCCTGGATCTTGGCGGCGTCGGTCTTCAGCTCGTCCCAGGTCCTGGGGGCCGCGGTGATGCCGGCCTTCTTCAGCAGGGCCTTGTTGTAGACGAGGGCGAGGGTGTCGGTGACCAGCGGGACACCGTAGGTCTTGCCGTCGTACTTGGCCTGGGTGATCAGGCTGGACTGGAACTTGGCCTGGTCCGCGAGGGCGCTGGTGCCGTCCAGCGGCAGGAAGTAGCCGGCCTTGGCGAAGGCGGGGGTCCAGCCGACCTCGGAGCGCAGCACGTCGGGGGCGCCCTTGCCGGACTGGGCGGCCGTGTCGAACTTGTTCTGCGCCTGGTCGAACTGGACGTTGACGTAGTTGACCTTGATGTCCTTGTTCGCGGCTTCGAACTCCTTGACCAAGGCCTTGTACGTCGGTGCCTCATTGGTGGCGTTGGAGGTGTCCCACCAGGTGATGGTGACCGGGCCGTCCGACTTGCTGTCGCTGCCGCTCCCGCCGCACGCCGTCGCCGTGAGGGCGAGGGACGCCACCAGCGCGGAGGCCGCTATGCCACGCCGCATGATTCTCCTTGAGGGTGAAAAGCCCGAGTGATGCGAGGGCGGCCCCGTCCGCCGTCCTCGCCGTCGTGCCGACAGCGCCGTTGCGGCGGCCGGGCGTCAGGGAACGTAACAGCGATGTAAGCGCGACGAAAGACCTTGCAGCAAAAAAGCGCAAGGGATCTCCGAAGTTATCCGGGTGTGACCTCCCGGCGACCACCGCGAGACGCTTGCTTGCCGCTTGTTTACGGGGGTAGAGCGCTACGAGGGCTACTTGTGCAAGACTCTGCAAGCTCTTGCCATCACGTTTCACGAGGGAGTGCGATGACGCAGCAGCCCGGACCGGGCCGCCCCCCAGGCCGCATCAGGCGCCCGATCGGTGTGCAAGGGGACATACGGCCGGTACAGTCCAGTGGCGTGACCACACGGCTTGCCGACATCGCAGCGCAGGCGGGGGTGAGCGAGGCGACCGTCAGCCGGGTCCTCAACGGGAAGCCGGGCGTCGCCGCCACCACCCGCCAGTCCGTGCTCGCCGCCCTGGACGTGCTCGGCTACGAGCGTCCGGTACGGCTGCGGCAGCGCAGCGAGGGCCTGGTGGGGCTGATCACCCCCGAGCTGGAGAACCCGATATTCCCGGCCCTGGCCCAGGTCATCGGGCAGGCGCTGACCAGGCAGGGATACACGCCCGTGCTCGCCACCCAGACCCCCGGCGGGTCCACGGAGGACGAGCTGACCGAGATGCTGGTGGACCGCGGGGTCGCGGGCATCATCTATGTCTCCGGCCTCCACGCGGACACCACCGCCGACATGCAGCGCTATGAACGACTGCGGGCGCAGGGCGTGCCGTTCGTCCTGGTGGACGGCTTCTCGCCGAAGGTGCAGGCGCCGTTCATCTCCCCGGACGACCGGGCGGCGATGACCCTGGCGGTCACGCATCTGGTGTCCCTGGGGCACACGAGGATCGGTCTCGCCCTCGGCCCGAAGCGGTTCGTCCCCGTGCAGCGCAAGATCGAGGGCTTCGTACGGGCCATGCAGGACCAGTTGGGGCTGCCGGCCGACGCGGTCGAGTCCGGGCTGGTCCAGCACTCCCTCTACACCCTGGAGGGCGGTCAGGCGGCGACCACGGCGCTGATCGACCGCAACTGCACGGCGATCGTCTGTGCCAGCGACATGATGGCCCTCGGCGCGATACGGGCGGCCCGGCAACGGGGTCTGGACGTCCCCAAGGACATCTCGGTGGTCGGTTTCGACGACTCCCCGCTGATCGCCTTCACCGACCCGCCGCTCACCACGATCCGCAAGCCGGTCCCGGCGATGGGGCAGGCCTCGGTGCGCACCCTGCTGGAGGAGATCGGGGGTACGCCGGCTCCGCACAGCGAGTTCGTTTTCATGCCCGAATTGGTGGTACGCGGTTCTACGGCGTCGGCACCGGGGGACCGCACCAACCGCCCTTGACGACGCCGCAGTACCTCGGCATCAGCTGAGCAGTACCTGGGAAGTAGTCGTCGTGCCGTAGAAAATGCGCGGTGAACCGAACCTTGGGATGATCTGTCGAAGACGTCTTATCTGGCAGACTCTGTGCCTATGAGTGACTCGACCGTGACAGAGCCGGAAGGTCGCGCACAACAGACCCTTCCGCAGACCGTCACGGGCGAGGGAGAACAGGGATTCCTGCGCCGGCTGCGCACACCGGGCCGGCCCCGGCTCTGGTTCGAGATCCTGCTGATCGCGGTGAGTTACTGGACCTACTCGCTGATCCGCAACGCGGTCCCGGAGCAGAAGGCGCAGGCGCTGCGCAACGCGGACTGGATCTGGCGGGCCGAGCACCACCTGGGCATCGCCGTCGAGGCCTCGGTCAACCACGCCGTGAACTCGGTGACTTGGCTGATCATCGGCATGAACTACTACTACGCGACACTGCACTTCGTGGTGACGCTGAGTGTGCTGGTGTGGCTCTACCGCAGCCATTCCGGCCGCTACGCGGCGGCCCGCCTCGCTCTCTTCGCCACGACCGGCGTGGCCCTCCTCGGCTACTACCTGTTCCCGCTCGCCCCGCCGCGGCTGATGACCGGCGGCCGCTTCGCCGACACCGTGATGATCCACCACACCTGGGGCTCGATGGCCTCAGGCGACCTCAAGCACATGTCCAACCAGTACGCGGCGATGCCGTCCATGCACATCGGCTGGTCGCTGTGGTGCGGCCTGACGATCTTCGCGCTGGCATCGGTGCCGTGGGTACGGATCCTGGGCCTCCTCTACCCGACGGCGACCCTGCTGGTCATCGTGGCCACGGCCAACCACTTCTGGCTGGACGCGGTGGGCGGCATGCTGTGCCTGACCTTCGGCTTCACGGTGGCGAGGCTGTGGTACGGCGCGCTGCCCTACGCGTTGCCGAGACAGACCTAGCTAGCCCTGCGGAGCGGCTGAGGGGGCTCCTGAACCACACGCGGGCATGATCAGACAGTGGCCCCGGCCGCCGCCCGCAGTGCGTCGGGGAACGTCTCCCGCGCGGGCTGCGGCGGGGCGGTCTCCCTTACCACCGCGTGGATGACGGACCTCCCGTACGACCACCCCCGGATGGCGGCTGCCGAGCCCCGGCCGGGGCACCAGGCTCACCCCGAGCCCGGCGGTGACGAACCCCTGGGCGGTGACATAGTCCTCGCTGCCCAGACAGGGTCCTGGCCACTCGCCCGCGGGGCGGCACGGTGAGACAGGGGTCGTCGAGCAGCCGCAGCAGCCGTACGCCGGTCTCCTGCCGCCCCTCGGCCCGCACCAAAACCGCCAGGCCCGCCCGGCCCTCCTTCACATCGGCCAGCGGCTCCTTCGCGTCGCTGGCCGGCCGCAGTTCGATCCGCCCCCCGGGGTGCTCCGCGCGCAGCCGGGCGACCGCCGGGGCGACCAGGGCCGCGCCCGCTGTGGCGAAGTACCGCACCGACAGCCGCCCCGTGCGCCCCACGAGTAGGTCGGCAAGGGCGGTCTCGGCCTCGGCGACCTGCCGGGCGACCGCGTCGGCGTACTCGGAGAGCAGCAGCTCGGCGGCGGCCGGCCGCCCCCCGCGCCCGACCCGCTCCGGGAACGCGGCCCCGGCCTCCTTCTCCAGCGTGGCGATCTGCCGGCTCACCGCGGAGGGCGTGTAGCGAGGGTCACCGCCGCGCCGGTCACCGACCCATCGGCCACCGACCCATCGGCCACCACGGCCCGGAGCATCCGCATCCGTCGCACATCCATCCTGCAGCGCAGCTTCCCTGTGGTCCCTGCTCATCGGCCTCACCGTCGGCACCGACCGCGGCCTGTCCGGCGGCCGTCCGACCGGCCTCCTCGTGGGCTTCGCCGGTACGGTCCTGATCTTCGCCCCCTGGCATCGCTCGGACCTGCTGAGCTGGGGCCCGCTGTTCCGGTGGACGCGGACATGATCGGCGCCCTGGGCGCTGGGGGCCCTGGTACCGGGTGAGCACATCGGCCGGCGGGTGGTGGCAGGCGTCATCAGCGGCTCCGCCGTGGGGCGCGACGAGCCCCAACGGCGCCGCACCCGAAACACGACCGAACTCCCCGAAACGCAACCCCTCAAGCCCCGTAGAAAAGCTCCTCCACGACCGCCCTGGCCCGCCGAGCAGTCCGCCGATACGCGTCCAGCATGTCTCCCACATGCCCGTCCCCGTACCCCAGATACCGCCCCACCGCGGCCAACTCCCGGCTCTCCGGGGGGAACGTGTCGCCCGCCCGCCCCCGCACCAGCATCACCGCGTTCCGCACCCGCGTGGCCAGCACCCACGCCTCGTCCAGTGTCGCGGCCTCCTCGGCCCCCAGCAGCCCTGCCGCACACGCCGCGGCCAGCGCCTCGCGCGTCCGGGTGGTTCGCAGTCCCGGCTCGGCCCAGCCGTGCCGCAGTTGCAGCAGTTGCACGGTCCACTCGACGTCGGACAGCCCGCCCGGCCCGAGTTTGGTGTGCAGTTTGGGGTCGGCCCCGCGCGGCAGCCGCTCGGACTCCATACGGGCCTTCAGCCGCCGGATCTCGCGGACCTCGTCCTCGCCGAGCCCCTGCGCCGGATACCGCAGCGGATCGACGAGCTCGATGAACCGGCACCCCAACTCCTCGTCCCCGGCGACCGGTTCGGCCCGCAACAGGGCCTGCGACTCCCATACCAGGGACCACCGGCGGTAGTACGCCTCGTAGGACTTGAGCGTGCGCACCAGCGGCCCGGACTTGCCCTCGGGCCGCAGGTCGGCGTCGATCAGCAACGGCGGGTCGGCGCTGGGGATCTGGAGCAGCCGCCGCATCTCGGAGACGACCTTGTTCGCCGCGTCGGCGGCCTCCCGCTCGTCCACGCCCTCCTGGGGCTCGTGCACGAACAGGACGTCCGCGTCGGAGCCGTAGCCCAGCTCGTGTCCGCCGAACCGGCCCATGCCGATGATCGTGAACCGGGTCGGCAGGGTGTCGCCCCAGCCGTCGCGGACCACCGCCCGCAGCGTCCCGGCCAGTGTCGCCGCCGTGAGGTCGGAGACCGCGCCGCCGACCCGGTCCACCAGGGCGCCCTGGTCGGCCTCGACGGGCGTGTTCTCGGTGCCGTAGGAGTCGACGATGTCGGCGGCGGCCGTACGGAACAGCTCGCGGCGGCGCACGCCACGCGCGGCCCGGACCCCGACCTCGGCGTTGTCGGCGCGGCCGACGGCGGCGAGGATCTCCCTTTCCAGCTGGGCGCGTTCGCGGTGTTCCAGACCGCCGCCGGGGCCGCCGCCCTCGCGGGCGCCGTCGCTGTCGCCGAGCAGGGCGACCGCCTCGGGGGCGCGCATCAGCAGGTCGGGGGCGAGACGGCCGGCCGACAGCACCCGGGCGAGGTTCTCGGCGGCGGCACCCTCGTCCCGCAGCAGACGTAGATACCAAGGGGTCTTGCCGAGGGCGTCGGAGACCTTGCGGAAGTTCAGCAGGCCCGCGTCCGGGTCGGCGGAGTCGGCGAACCAGCCCAGCAGGACCGGCAGCAGGGTGCGCTGGATCGCGGCCTTGCGGGTGACGCCCGAGGCGAGGGCCTCCAGATGGCGCAGGGCTGCGGCCGGGTCGGTGTAGCCGAGGGCCTCCAGGCGTTCCCGGGCCGCCTTGGTGCTCAACCTGGCCTCGCCGGGGGCGAGTTGGGCGACGGCGTCGAGCAGCGGGCGGTAGAAGAGCTTCTCGTGCAGGCGTCGTACGACACCCGTGTGCCGTTTCCACTCGCGGATCAGCTCGGTCACCGGTTCGGTGCGCAGGCCCAGGGAGCGGCCCAGGCGGCGCAGGTCGGCCTCGTCCTCGGGGACCAGGTGGGTGCGGCGCAGCCGGTAGAGCTGGATGCGGTGCTCCATGGAGCGCAGGAAGCGGTAGGCGTCGTCGAGTTGCGTGGCGTCGGCACGGCCGACGTAGCCGCCGGTGGCGAGGGCCTGGAGGGCGTCGAGGGTGCTGCCGGAGCGGAGCGTGGCGTCGGCCCGTCCGTGCACCAACTGGAGGAGCTGGACGGCGAATTCGACGTCGCGCAGACCGCCGGGGCCGAGCTTCAGTTCGCGGTCGACCTCGGCTACGGGGATGTTCTCCACCACCCGGCGGCGCATCTGCTGCACGTCGGTGACGAAGTTCTCGCGCTCGGCGGCCTTCCAGACCAGCGGTTCGAGGGCGTCGATGTACTGCTGACCCAGTTCGGGGTCGCCGGCGACCGGGCGGGCCTTGAGGAGGGCCTGGAACTCCCAGGTCTTGGCCCAGCGCTGGTAGTAGGCGCGGTGGCTGCTCAGCGTGCGGACGAGGGGGCCGTTCCTGCCCTCGGGACGCAGGTTGGCGTCGACCGGCCAGATCGAGCCCTCCACCGTGGTCTCGGAGCAGATGCGCATCATGTGTGAGGCGAGTTTGGTCGCGGAGCGGAGGGCCTTGGCCTCGTCGGCGCCGGCGGCGGCCTCGCCGACGAAGATGACGTCGACGTCGGAGACGTAGTTCAGCTCGTGGCCGCCGCACTTGCCCATGGCGATCACCGCGAGCCGGCAGGCGGCCGCGTCCTCGGGCGCGGCGCGCTCGGCGAGGGCGAGGGCGGCGCGCAGGGTCGCGGTGGCGAGGTCGGCGAGCTCGGCGGCGGTCTCGGCGACATCCGTGGTGCCGCACACGTCCCGGGCGGCGATGGACAGCAGGCAGCGGCGGTAGGCGACCCGGAGGCCGACCGGGTCGGCGGCCCCGGCCAGGCCGCGCTCGAACTCCGCCACGCCGGGGTGCAGGTCCCGGGGCTCGTAGGTGACCAGGGCCTCCCAGTCCCGCGGATGCCGGGCGAGGTGGTCGGCGAGGGCGGCGGAGGCGCCGAGGACGCCCAGCAGACGGTCCCGGAGCGGCTTGGCCGCTATCAGGGTGTCGAGCAGTTCCCGGTGGGCGCTGGGACCGGGCTGGGCCTCCAGCAGCCGTACCAGGCCGTGCAGGGCGAGGTCCGGGTCGGCGGTGGCACCGAGTGCCTCGAGGAGGACCGGATCATCGCGTACGGCGGCCAGCTCGGCGCTGTCCAGCAGCCGCTCCGCGGCCGAGGCATCGGTGAAGCCGTGCCGCAGCAGTCGCGTGAAGGTACTGCTCCTGCGCCCCGGCGTCATCCGCGGCCTCCCTCCGGATCAAGGTCGTCGGATCAAGGTCGTCCACGCCAGAGCCTAACCGCAGACCCTGTCACGAGCGCCGATGAGTTTGCGGCGGGATCGTGGTCTGTACCGGGTCTGTACCGGCAGGGAACCGAAGGAGGCATCATGCGCGAACCCGAGGGTGTGCTGGACGCCCGCTACAGCAGCAAGGGCACCCGGGCCCACGACTGGTCCGACGCGGAGAAGGTGCTCACCGACTCCGAGCTGTTCTGGATCTCGACGGTACGGCCGGACGGGCGGCCGCATGTCACCCCGCTGCTCGCGGTGTGGCACGACGGCGCGCTGCACTTCGGCACCGGCCCCGGCGAACACAAGGCGCACAATCTCGCCGGGAACCCGCACGTCGTCCTGACGACCGGCACCAACAGCTGGACCAGGGGGTACGACCTGACCGTCGAGGGCGAGGCGGTACGGGTCACCGACGACGACCGGCTGCGCGAGCTGGCGGCGGCCTGGGAGGAGAAGTACGGCCCGTTCTGGCACTACGAGGTGGCCGACGGCTACTTCCACCGGGAGCCGGGACGGACCCTGGTCTTCGCGGTGCGGCCCCGCAAGGTTCTCGGCTTCGGCAAGGGCGAGCCGTTCAGCCAGACGCGCTGGCGGTTCGAGTAGTCCCTCGTCAACTCGCGGGGCAACCGCGGAAGTCCACTCGGCGGCTCACCTGGTGGGGCACCGTCCCGCCCAGCAGGCGGCGCATGGTGTCCGCCGCGGTGACGGCCGCGTCGGCGCAGCAGTTGTTGAACAGGACGTGGACCCGGTCGGTGCGGTCGGCCAGGGCGCGGATACGCGGCAGCCACGGTGTCAGTTCCCGTTCGGTGTAGACGTGCCGGAAGCGGTCCTCCTTGCTGCCCGTCCCCCAGTGCGGGCTGCGGCCGTGGAACCGGACGACCGCGAGCCGGCTCGTCGTGGCGGGCGTGACGGGCGGCATGGAGGTGGGCAGCCCCTGCGCCGTGTCGACGGCCACCGCGGTGGCGTCGAGGTCGGTGAGCAGCGCGGCCGTGGCGTGCTCGCGGTCGCCCTGCCACCACCCGGGATGCCGGAACTCCACGGCGAACGGCCAGCCCCGCGCGCGTTCACGGCTCGCGCTGACGACGGCCTCGGAGCGGGGGCCGGGGGCGAGGGAGGGCGGGTACTGGAACAGCACGGTCCCGAGCCGCCCGGCGCGCCGCAGCGGCTCCACGGCCTCCGCGTACCGGGCCCACACCTCGTCCAGCAGCCCCGGATCGGTGGCACGCCCGCGCGTGAACGCCGCCCGTAAGTCGGCGGGCAGCGCGGCGGGCCTGGTCGGATGCCCGGTCAGCAGGGAGAAGGCCTTGACGTCGAAGCGGAAGCCGCCCGGGGTGCGCTCCGCCCACAGCCGGGCGGTGCGCGGGCTCGGCAGCGCGTAGTACGGCGAGTCCGCCTCGACCACGCCGAACCGCTCGGCGTAGTACCGCAGCCGCCCCTCGGCGTCGCGCTGCCCGCGCGGATACCAGCCGCTCGTCACCAGGGCGCGGTCGGTCCAGGAACAGGTGCCCACGAAAATCTCCGCCATGGACGGCGGGTACCCCACGGGACGGCTCGGCACCCGTCGGCCCGGCAGCAGTCGTTCATGCGGTTTTCATCCGTCTGGTTGAGTTCCGTGGCACACGGGAATGTTGGCGTGTGCATGCTCTGTCCGCACCGCCAGCCCCGCCCATCCCCCACCGGAGGTTGATGTGTCCGGCAGTTCCGTGTACCGCCGTGCCCGTACCGTCGTAGCGTCCGCGACCGCGCTCGCCGCGGCCGCGATCGGACTGTGGACCGGTTTCGGCGGCGGCTCCGCGCATGCCGCGGGTGCCGTGCCGACCCCGGACCACGTGGTCGTCGTGGTCTTCGAGAACCACGCATACAGCCAGGTCATCGGCTCCTCCAGCGCGCCGTACATCAACTCGCTCAAGACCGGCGGCGCCAACCTCACCCAGTCGTACGCCATCACCCACCCGAGCCAGCCGAACTACTTCGCCCTGTTCTCCGGCTCCACCCAGGGCATCACCGACGACAGCTGCTACACCCCCGGCTTCTCCTCGGCCGCCAACCTGGCCTCCGAGCAGCTCGCCGCGGGCCGCACCTGGGCCAGCTACAACGAGACCCTGCCCAGCCAGGGCTCGACCACGTGCAGCAGCGGCAACTACGCGCAGAAGCACAACCCGTGGTTCGGCTTCAGCAATGTGCCGACGTCGTCCGCGAAGACGTTCACCCAGTTCCCGACGGACTACACGACGCTGCCCCAGATGTCCTTCGTGGTCCCCAACCTGTGCAGCGACATGCACGACTGCTCGGTGTCCACCGGTGACACCTGGCTGAAGAACAACCTCGGCGCGTACGCCACCTGGGCCAAGACCCACAACAGCCTCCTGGTCGTCACCTTCGACGAGGACAACCGGCTCAGCGGCAACCGCATCCCGACGGTCCTGTACGGCCAGCCGGTGACGGCGGGCTCCTCGTCCTCGACGACGTACAACCACTACGACCTGCTGCGCACCCTGGAGGACACCCAGGGCCTGACCGCGCACGCGGGCAACGCGGCCTCCGCCAAGGACATCTCCGGCATCTGGGCGTCCTGACGTGTACGTAGCGGACAGCCGCGCGAGCACTCCGGCGGCGTCCGCGGAAGGTACCGCCCGGCCGGTGACGGCCGGGCGGTACCGCACCGCGGTCGCCCCCACCGTCCTCGCCCTCGGCACGGTCAGCCTGGTCACGGACGTGTCCTCCGAGATGGTGACAGCGGTCCTCCCGCTGTACCTGGTGGCGGGCCTGGGCCTGTCCCCGCTGGGCTTCGGGCTCCTGGACGGCGTCTACAACGGATTCTCCGCGGTCGTACGCCTGGTCGGCGGCCATCTCGCCGACCGCGGCGGCGGCCGGCACAAGTGGGTGGCGGGCGCGGGCTACGCGCTGTCGGCGGTGTGCAAGCCACTGCTGCTGATCGCCCACACCCTGACGCCCATAGGCCTGGTCCTCGCGGCGGACCGCACGGGCAAGGGCCTGCGCACGGCTCCGCGCGACGCCCTGATCTCCCTCTCCAGCACCCCCGAGACCCGGGGCCGTGCCTTCGGCGTGCACCGGGCGATGGACACGGCGGGCGCCCTGCTCGGGCCCCTGGTCGCGTTCCTGATCCTGCGGGCGACGGTGGACGGCTACGACGCCGTGTTCATGGTGAGCTTCTGCGTGGCCGTGGCCGGGGTGCTGGTCCTGGTGCTGTTCGTGCCGGGCGGCGGACGTACCCGGGCGGCTCCTTCCGGCACGCGCCCCACCCTGCGGGCGGCGCTCGCCCTCCTCACCCACCGCGACCTGCGCCGGCTCACCATCTGCGCGCTGCTCCTGGGCCTGGCGACGGTGAGCGACTCGTTCGTGTACCTGCTGCTGCAACGGCGGCTGGGCGTCCCGGACCGCTGGTTCGCACTGCTCCCGCTGGGCACGGCGGCCGCGTTCCTCCTCCTGGCCGTGCCGCTGGGCCGGCTGGCGGACCGCTGGGGCCGCTGGCGGGTGTTCCTCACCGGCCACGGAGCCCTGCTGCTGGCGTATGTCCTGCTGCTGACGTCCTGGCACGGTACGGCGCTGCCGTACGTGGTCCTCGCCCTGCACGGCACGTTCTACGCGGCGACCGACGGGGTGCTGATGGCGGCCGCCTCGGACAGCGTCCCTGAGGCGCTGCGCTCGTCGGGCCTCGCGCTGGTCCAGACGGGCCAGGCTGGAGCACGTTTCGCCTGCTCACTGGCGTTCGGCGCGGCGTGGACACTGTGGGGCGACCGTACGGCGCTGAGCGTGTCGGCGGTGGCCCTGGCGGTGTGCGCGGCGTACGCCCTCACCCTCCGTCCCTTCCGGAAGGCAGCCGCATGACCCTGCGTTCCCGCATCCTGATCCTGCTGTCGGCGCTGGCGGTCCTGGCGGCCGTAGCGCTGGCCTCCGTGCTGCACGCGTCGGCACGGGCGGAGCGCCGCGACCAGACCCAGGCGGGCGGCCCCCAGATCACCGGAGGGACGGTCACCCTGACCACCCCCGGTCGCATGGTCTTCCGCAACCTGGCATGGGGCCCGCACCGGGACGAGCTGACGACGGTCCCGGCGACCGACCCGGCCGGCCCGCGCACCGCGTCGGGCGTGAAGTGCCTGCGGTTCTACGCCGCTTCGGGCACGGGGGTGTGTCTCCAGGCGGTCCACGGCCCGGTCTCGGACACCTACCGCGCCCTGATCCTGGACGCGAGACTCCACACGAAGGCCCACTACAACGTCCCCGGCATCCCGTCCCGCGCGCGCGTCTCACCCACCGGCCACTACGCCGCATGGACGGCGTTCGTGGGCGGCGACTCCTACGCGGGCACGAACTTCTCCACGCGTACGGCGATCGTCGACACCCGCACGGGCTCGCTGATCCCCTCCCTGGAGACGTTCCGCGTCCTGAAGGACGGCCGTGTCCACCACTCGGCGGACACCAACTTCTGGGGCGTGACCTTCGCGTCGGACGACCACACCTTCTACGCCACGCTGGCGACGAGGGGCTCGACGTATCTGGTCCGGGGCGACCTGCGCACCCGTACGGTCACCACCCTCCACGCGAACGTCGAATGCCCGTCCCTCTCCCCCGACGGCACCCGCGTCGCGTACAAGAAGCGGGTCAAGGGCCTCCCCAAGGACGCCCCCTGGCGCCTGTACGTCCTGAACCTGACGACGATGCGCGAAACCCCGCTGGCCGAGGCCCGGAGCGTGGACGACCAGGCGGTATGGAAGGACGGCCGCACGATCGTCTACGCGCTGCCGGGCGACTACGGGGCGGACCTGTACGAGGTACCGGCGGACGGCACGGGCACGCCGCGGCGGATCAGCGTGTCGGCGGTGTCTCCGGCGTACGTCGGCTGATCCTCCCTCGACGCCACGGCCCCGGGGTACAGGACGTACCCCGGGGCCCCGTCTGTGCCGCCGTACCGCGAGTGCCTACAGCACCGGCAGGTTCTTCCGCAGTTCGAAGGCCGTGACCTCGCTGCGGTACTCCTCCCACTCCTGGCGCTTGTTGCGCAGGAAGAAATCGAAGACGTGTTCGCCGAGGGTGTCGGCGACCAGGTCGCTGTTCTCCATGAGGGTCAGGGCCTCGCCGAGGTTCTGCGGGAGCGGCTCGATGCCCATGGCCCGCCGCTCGGCGTTGGAGAGGGCCCAGACGTCGTCCTCGGCGCCCGGCGGGAGTTCGTAGCCCTCCTCGATGCCCTTGAGGCCGGCCGCCAGCAGGACGGCGTAGGCCAGGTACGGGTTCGATCCGGAGTCGATGGAGCGGACCTCGACGCGCGCCGAGCCCGTCTTGCCGGGCTTGTACATCGGGACGCGGACCAGCGCACTGCGGTTGTTGTGGCCCCAGCAGATGTACGACGGGGCCTCGCCGCCGGCGCCCGCGGTGCGCTCCGAGCCGCCCCAGATGCGCTTGTAGGAGTTCACCCACTGGTTGGTGACCGCCGAGATCTCCGCGGCGTGCTTGAGCAGGCCCGCGATGAAGGAACGGCCGACCTTGGAGAGCTGGAACTCCGCGCCCGACTCGTAGAACGCGTTCCGGTCGCCCTCGAAGAGGGAGAGGTGGGTGTGCATGCCCGAGCCGGGGTGCTCGGAGAAGGGCTTCGGCATGAAGGTCGCATGCACGCCCTGCTCCAGCGCCACCTGCTTCATGACCAGGCGGAACGTCATGATGTTGTCGGCCGTCGACAGGGCGTCCGCGTAGCGCAGGTCGATCTCCTGCTGGCCCGGCGCGCCCTCGTGGTGGGAGAACTCGACCGAGATGCCCATCGACTCCAGCATGGTGATCGCCTGGCGGCGGAAGTCCATGCCGACGTTGGTGGGGGTGTGGTCGAAGTAGCCCGAGTTGTCGGCCGGGATGGGGCGGGAGCCGTCCAGCGGGCGGTCCTTCAGCAGGAAGAACTCGATCTCCGGGTGGGTGTAGAAGGTGAAGCCCAGGTCGGAGGTGCGGGCCAGGGCACGCTTGAGGACGTAGCGCGGGTCCGCGAAGGACGGGGAGCCGTCCGGCATGAGGATGTCGCAGAACATACGGGCCGTGCCGGGGGTCTCCGCGCGCCACGGGAGGACCTGGAAGGTGGAGGGGTCCGGCTTGGCGATCATGTCGGACTCGTAGACCCGGGCGAAGCCCTCGATCGCGGAGCCGTCGAAGCCGATGCCCTCGTCGAAGGCCTGTTCCAGCTCGGCCGGGGCCACGGCGACGGACTTGAGGAAGCCCAGCACGTCCGTGAACCACAGGCGTACGAACCGGATGTCGCGCTCCTCCAAGGTCCGGAGCACGAACTCCTGCTGCTTGTCCATCTTCCGCTTCCCCATCCTTGCTGGTCAGGCCGCCTGCTCCCGGTCCCACGGGAAGGCGGTCGGGCACCTGAGCATCACACCACAACAGCATTTCATGCGCGTTGCAGACCTTGATCGCCCCGGCGTCCTCGGGCTGAACGGCTCCCGTACGGCAGGTGTACCGCCCTGACGCCCATCTTGCCTGCTCGCAGCGACATCCGTAATGGCCGATTCGATTCCGGCGCGAGTCACCTCCGGCCCACGAACATGAATATCAGGTGCAAAAATCGTCCGTGGCCGTACGTTCCGGTTATCGGCCTCCTGTCGAACACCGGCATTTCCAGGTCTTTCCTGTGTCCTCGCTACGACTGGCCCCGTCTCCCCCATTACGATCAGCGGGCCCCACCTTCCACGTCCCTTTCCCCCAGAAGGACACCCCATGGGTTCCGCGAAGAAGAGCAGCAGTGCCGAGCGCAAGGCGCGTATAGAGGAGATGCGGCGCGCCGAGCAGGCGCGTGAGCGCCGTGGCCGGATCCTCACGATCGCCGCCGGCGTGGTGGTCGTCCTCGGTCTCGTCGCCGGCGGTGTGGCGCTCGCGAAGAACCGGTCCGGTGACGACACCGCGGCGGCCGACGCGAAGAGCTCGGGACACTTCGTGACCGGCGCGGACGGGGTGAAGACCTGGAAGGGCACGCTGGGCCGGACGCATGTGACGACCACCGTGCACTACCCGACCGAGCCCCCGGTGGGCGGCAACCACAACCCGGTCTGGCAGAACTGCAACGGTGACGTCTACACCGAGGCGCTCGACAACATGAACGCCGTGCACTCGCTGGAGCACGGCGCGGTCTGGGTGACGTACAACAGCAAGGCGAAGAAGGCCGACGTCGACGCGCTCGCGGCGAAGGTGAAGCAGACGCCGTACACGCTGATGAGCCCGGACGACAAGCAGAAGGACCCGATCATGATGACGGCGTGGGCGCACCAGCGCACCGTGACCGGGGCCGGCGACCTGAACGTGGGCAAGTTCTTCGAGGAGTTCGTGCAGGGCAAGCAGACGCCCGAGCCGGGTGCCGCGTGCACGGGAGGCAAGAGCCAGTGATGCGGACGGTGCTCATCGCGGGCTCCGCGGTGGCGGTACTGGTCGCGGCCGGCGCGATCAGCTACGCGGTCGCGGGTGAGAACGGCGGCGGCAGTACGGTCCCGAGCGCCGACTCGGCGGACGCGGGGTTCGCGCGGGACATGGCGGTCCATCACCAGCAGGCCGTCGAGATGTCGTACATCGTGCGCGACCGCACGAAGGACACCGACGTACGGCGCCTCGCCTACGACATCGCGCAGACGCAGGCCAACCAGCGCGGCATGCTGCTGGGCTGGCTGGATCTGTGGGGGCTGCCGAAGGTGTCGGCCGATCCGCCGATGACCTGGATGGGCATGGGCGACATGGCCTCCGGCAAGGACGGTTCGCTGATGCCGGGCATGGCGACCAACACCGAGATGAAGAAGCTGGGGACGCTGAACGGCAAGCAGGCGGAGATCTTCTATCTGCAGCTGATGACGGACCATCACAAGGGCGGTATCCACATGGCCGAGGGGTGTGTGGCCAAGTGCACCGTCGAGGTGGAGAAGAACCTCGCCCAGGGCATGGTGGACGCGCAGCAGTCGGAGTTGACGACGATGGCGCAGATGCTGAAGGAGCGGGGCGCGAAGCCGCGCACCTGAACGGGCGTACGGCGTGGGCGATTTGTCGACTTAACGGCACCGCAAGGGCTTGCCGACAATCGCAATCGATCCGTAACGTTCGGTACGACATCGAAATCCAACCAAAAGCCCCTAATCAACGCCCACTTGGGGTTTCCTTGGCCTTTTCATTCCCCTGGCATGAACAGTTCACCGCAAGAGTGACCCCCATCGTGTGATCCATTCACGGGCCGTTCCGCCGCCGGCCTCCTGGTGATCACGGTTGACCGACCACTCCATGCGTCGAACCGCATAGCAGGGGGCAGTATGAGATCGAACCGTGCCAAGGTGCGGGCCAGCGTGAGCATGGCAGCGACACTGCCGATGATCGCCGGCGCGCTCGCACTCGGCATACCCGCGGCCCACGCCGCGGACAGCCCGGCCCGTGACACCCTGAAGGGCACCAAGCCCACCTGGGCCACGGCCAAGGCGGACAAGGGCGCGACCTCCAACAGCGCGCAGGTCAAGGCCCGGGTCTACCTGGCCGGCCGGAACGCCAACGGCCTCGCGGCCTACGCGAAGGCGGTGTCCGACCCCAGCTCGCCGCTCTACGGCAAGTACCTCAGCGCCAAGCAGGTGCAGGCCCGCTTCGGCGCCACCGCGGCCCAGGTGAAGGCCGTCAAGTCCTGGCTGACCGCGTCCGGCCTGAAGGTCACCGAGGTCACCCAGCACTACATAGCCGTCTCCGGCGACGTCTCCGCCGCCGAGCAGGCGTTCGGCACCCAGCTGCACAACTACGCCAAGGGCTCGAAGACCTACCGCGCGCCGGAGAAGACCGCCTCGGTGCCGGCGGCCGTGAGCAGCTCCATCCTGACCGTCACCGGCCTGGACAGCGCGCCGCACAAGGCCAGCCACGACGACACGCTGCCGCCTCCGGACGCCGTGTTCAAGAACGCCGGACCGTTCTCGTCGTACTACGGCTCGAACACCGCGACCACGCTGCCGTCGGCCTACGGCTCCAAGATCCCGTACGCCATCAAGGGCTACACCGGCAAGCAGCTGCGGGCCGCCTACGGCGCCGGCGAGTACACCGGCAAGAAGGTCCGCGTCGCGATCACCGACGCGTACGCCTCGCCGACCATCGCCTTCGACGCCGGCACCTACGCCCAGAAGAACGGCGACGCGGCCTGGAAGACCAGCCAGCTGCACCAGGTGCTGCCGGGCGCGTACACCAAGACCGAGGAGTGCGGGGCGGCCGGCTGGTACGGCGAGGAGACCCTCGACGTCGAGGCCGTCCACGCGGTCGCGCCGAACGCCGACGTCACCTACGTGGGCGCCGCCTCCTGCTACGACGACGACCTGCTTGACTCGCTCAGCAAGGTCGTCGACAACCACCTGGCCGACATCGTCTCCAACTCCTGGGGCGACATCGAGGCCAACCAGACCCCGGACCTCGCGGCCGCCTACGACCAGGTCTTCCAGCTGGGCGCGGTGCAGGGCATCGGCTTCTACTTCTCCTCCGGCGACAACGGCGACGAGGTCGCCAACACCGGTACCAAGCAGGTCGACACCCCGGCCAACTCGGCGTGGGTGACGGCGGTCGGCGGTACCTCGCTCGCCGTCGGCAAGGGCGACAAGTACCTGTGGGAGACCGGCTGGGGCACCGAGAAGGCGACCCTGTCGGCCGACGGCAAGAGCTGGACCTCCTTCCCGGGCGCGTTCACCTCGGGCGCGGGCGGCGGCACCAGCGCGACGGTCGCCGAGCCGTACTACCAGAAGGGCGTCGTCCCGGACTCCCTCGCGAAGGCCAACAGCGCCACCGGCAACCGCGTGGTCCCGGACATCTCGGCGATCGCCGACCCGAACACCGGGTTCCTGGTGGGCCAGACCCAGACCTTCCCCGACGGGTCGCAGCAGTACAGCGAGTACCGCATCGGCGGCACCTCGCTGGCCGCGCCGACCATCGCGGCGGTCCAGGCGCTCGCCCAGGAGGCGGCCGGCGGCAAGGCCCTCGGCTTCGCCAACCCGTCGATCTACGCCAAGTACGGGAAGAAGGGCGTCTTCCACGACGTCACCGACAACCCGACCGGCTCCGGCCTCGCGGTCGCCCGCGTCGACTTCGCCAACGCCTACGACGCCACCAACGGCCTGCTGACCTCGGTCCGCAGCCTCGGCAAGGACAGCTCGCTGTCCGCGGTGAAGGGCTACGACGACGTGACGGGCGTGGGCTCGCCGGCGGGCGGGTACGTGGAGTCGTACCGCCGCCACTGATCGACCAGCCAGTGGTAGGGGCGTGGGGTCTTCCGGACCTCACGCCCCTTTGCGTTACCGCGACTTGAGGGAGGCGACGAAGGGGGCCCAAGCGGTGGCGGTGAGGACGAGAACGGGAGCGTGAGGGGCCTTTGAGTCGCGGGCGGGGACGAGGCCGGGAGAGTCGGTGGAGACCTCAACGCAGTCGACACCGCTGCCGTTGCTGTAGCGCGACTTCGAGCCTGGCTGGCCCGCAAGCCGGACGGCCCCCGTCCTCGGGGCCGGCCGGCTTGCAGGCCGCGGCAGGCATCTACCCGGTCATGGAGGGGGCAAAGGGGGACAGGGCTGGGGCGAGTTGTGTGCCGGGAGCCAGGCCGAGGGCGGTGAGAGCGTCGGGCAGGCCGCGCCCGGTACGGGCCGCGTCCAGTGTTCCCGGTGCGGCCAGTGGACGGCAGCTGGCGGCGATGATCTCGAACAGGTGCTGCACGCGGCCGGCTCCGCGGGGCAGCAGCTGGCCGTGGAAGTCCTCGTGGTGGGCCAGCACGAGCGCGGCCAGGCCGGCGATGTGAGCGGACGCGGTGCCGGTGCCGTCGAGGGCGGTGTAGCCGCCGTCCGGGGAACAGGACAGGACCGCGACCCCGGGGGCGGCCGCGTCCACTCCGGGACCATGGCAGCTGAACGGCGCGGCGAACAGCCCTTCGGGACTCAACTGTGGCCCGATGTGGGCGGCATGGGAGGTGTCGGGCGGGTAGGTGCCGAAGGCCCCCAGGGCGCCCACGCCGAAGACGGTGGGCAGCGAGGCGGGGAAGGAGACCGGACCGCCGTTGTCGCCTGCCGGAGCGATGCAGGCGATGCCCGCCGCGGTGGCGTCGGCGAGTTTGCGGGAGACCAGCGCCGAGGGGTAGGGGGTCGCCACCTCGATGTGGGCGATGTCGAGTTCATGCTCGATGCAGTAGTCCAGGGCGGCGATCAGGTCGCTGAAGTGGCCGTCGGGCATCACCTGGCAGACCTCGACCTCGGCGTCGACGGCGATGCCGATGATGCCCTTGCCGGTGTCCGCCCCGGCGATGACGCCGGCCGCGTGGGTTCCGGTGCCGACCGGGTCATGGGCCCAGCCCTCTTCTGTGTGACGCACGAGGTCGGTGCCGGTGCGCACCTGTGGCTTCAGGTCGGGGTGGTCGATGCTGACGCCCGTACCGATGACAGCGATCTTGGTGCCGAAGGCGCGGAACGTGGGCGGCAGCCGGTCCAGCCGCATGGCCTGCTGGCCCCAGCCGTAACTCTGCCGCTGTTCCAGTTCCGGGTAGATCTTGGACAGCGGGGTGAGGGTGACGAGGTTTTCCTGGGTCGCCGACAGGTCGGGGCGGTGGATCCAGCGGTCCGTGTAGCCGCCCGCGGGCCGGACGTAGAGGGACTGGATGGACTGCGCGGTCTCCGTCGCCGGGGTGAGGGTGACCCTCCCGTCGGGGCCGGTGATGCCCTGGCTCGGCCATGTCGCCCCGATCAGGAACACCCCGGCGTCGGCCAGCGGTTCGCCGTCCGGGCCGCAGACGCGAACCGAGACCTCCACAGGCTCCTCCAGCGGCATCACCAGCCCCGGGTCGCGCAGCGGCAGCATCCCCGCGGTCGGCATGGCAACGGGTACGGCTGCGCACAGCGGCAGATCCGGCTCGATGTGCACATACAGCGACCGCATCGCCGGCACCTGCGCCTCGGGGGCCTCGACGACCACGAGTTCGGGGCAGGAGGGCTGCACTCCCACCGCCTGCAGCTTGTCCGACGGCGTGAGTCTGCGGACCACCGTGACCTCGGGCATCCGCTCCAGACGGTCGCACACCGCGTCCATGCCGAGTTCGGGCACTCCCACGGGCCGAAGCTGCTGCGGCAGCGGGGTCACCATGTAGCGAGACCGGCGCGGCTGTACCGCGATCGGTGACGGTCCGCCCTTCTTGCGTGGCGCCGACTTCTCCTCGGGGCCCGGCCCGCTGGCCCCCGCGCCCTCGGATTCGCTCTGGCGGTTGTTCCGGGGCTTGCTTCCGGGCCTGTCCTTGACCATTACATCCACCTTAACCATGCCTGCGTCGGTTCCTGAGCTTCTGATCCATGTGACGGGCGGCTCGCGCCTTCCACGGCTGTGCGGTGTGCCCGGGAACCGGCCCCGGGCACACCGCACAGCTCACTGCCTCATGTCAGCCGATACCGAAGGGCTGACCCATCTGGCCGAAGCCGAGGCCGGGCTGCTGGTACTGCTGCGGGTGCTGCTGGCCGAAGCCGCCGCCCCACTGCTGCTGGCCCTGCTGGCCCGGCTGGCTCTGCTGCACCAGCGCCAGGATCGCGGTCGGCAGCGCCTGCTGCACGGACTGCTCCACGGCGCTGCGCACGCCCTGGATCAGGGTGTGATGCAGCGCGACGGCCAGGTACGGGTGGGCGTGGTGGGCCATGCCCTGCTGCTGCAGCTGCTGCTGGACCTGCTGGATCTGCTGCAGCGTCTGCTGCATGCGCTGCGCGATCTGCTGGCCCGCCTGCTGGCAGGCCTGCTGGATGGACTGCTGGACGACCTGCGCGAACTGCTGCTGCGGCCCGGCGAACTGCTGCTGCGGCCCGCCGAACTGCTGGCCGAACTGCTGCAGGGGCGGGGTACCGGTCATCACCGACATGAACGCTCCGTTCAATACCAGAGGAAAGCCGACATAAATTACGATGTTGGCTTTTTCGGAATTATTCCGACGCGTTGAACCTAAGCTGCCGTCACTCCGCCCACAATCGGGCAAGCCGCTCAGGACGAGGAATCCCCCGTTCGGATCCGGCGACGGGCGAACCGGCCGGGTACGCGGCAGGATGAGCTGCTGCTGGAGGTGGCGGACGACCGTGCGAGCGGCGCCGGCGACAGGGGCTCTCAGGACTGCGGCTTGCAGGACCACCGCAGCCCTCGGCTGGTTCCTGCGCATCACCTTCAGCCACGCCGTTGGCCGCGGCGGCCACGGGGCGAAGGTGGAGAACGCGGCGTGGATCGACCACCGGACGCTGTTCGCCGCCACACTCCAAAACTCTGCTCGACACTCCGGGCGCACATCACCGAACATCACGGAGAGTGTGAATAGATTGGGCAAGGTTCTACAGCGACACGCGGTAGGGCAACGCCCGGCTGACCGAGCTCCCGCGGTCTTCGGGGCGAATGGGATATGGGGTAATTGGCAGCCCGGCGGTTTCTGGTTCCGCTAGTTCAGGTTCGAGTCCTGGTATCCCAGCAAGCACGGACGCCGCCCGCCGTCAGGGCAGAAGAGTGAGTGCCGGGGCGTGTGCGGGGCGGACGACGCCGGAACTGGCGGCGGGTCACGGCATGTTGGAGTACGGCATCGGCGGCACCTCGCCGGCCGCCCCGGTGATCGCGACTGTCCGGGCCCTGGCCCAGGAGGCGCGCGGCGGCAAGGGCCTCGCGGTCGTCCGCGTGGACTTCTATCGGCTACCACGCCACCGGCGGCCTGCTGACCTCGGTCCGCGGCCTCGGCAAGGACAGCACCCTGTCCGCGGTGAAGGGCTACGACGACGTGACGGGCGTGGGCACGCCGTCTACGAGTTACGTGGAGTCGTACCGCAAGCACTGATCCGCTGCGCGGCTTGAGTGGAGGGGCGCGGGGTCTTCATTAGGAGAACCCACGCCCCTTCGCGTCAGGCGGACTTGAGGGAAGCCACGAAGGGAGCCCAGGCGGCAGCGGGGAGGAGGATGGCGGGTCCGTCGGGGGACTTGGAGTCACGCACGGGGACGAGGCCGGGCATGTTGTCGGCGACTTCGACGCAGTTGCCGCCGCTTTCGTTGCTGTAGCTGCTCTTGAACCAGAGAGCGTCACTCAAGTCGATCCGGTTGCTTGCCATTTCGGTGATCCTCTGCCGCTGACTTGATCATGGCGAGGGACGTGTCTGGTGACAGCGCGACGGCCCTGAGCCGATCGTATGCCTTGCGGTACTCCTGCACGAGGGCAGGATCATCGATGGTGTCCCCGCTGTAGGACGCCTCGGTGTAGATCAGCGGTGGAGCCTCCGAGAACGTCATGCCCGTGACGGAGGCGGCCATCAGGGGATACGCCCTTCCATTCCGCGGGACGATCTGCGGAGTGATCCGGCGCCGGTCCGCCAACTCCACGATGCGGTCGAGTTGTTCGGCCATGTCTTGGCCGGACAGGAACGGGTCCCGGATCAGCGACTCATGCAGGATCACCCAGTACTCCGGAGTGCGCTGGTCAGCCTCGAAAAGCTCGGCGCGTGCCATTCGCGCGCCGACCTTCTCCTCCACCTCAGCGTCGAGGGACATCGGGAGGCCCGCCAGGATGACGGCCCGTGCGTAGGCCGGAGTCTGAAGCAGCCCCGGAATCAGGATCGGGCACCACTCCTCAATGGTCAGGGCGTGCTTCTCGGCGTCCAGGACCTTCTCGAAGTACTCAGCGTGCCCCGCTCTTCTCGCCCGCCGCACATCCTCGCAATGCCGCTCGAAGTAGCCGTCCGTGCCCAGCACCCGATCCACATGCCGGGCCAGCTCCAACGGCATCCGCCGCTCACCGCGCTCGATGTCACTCAGATGGGACTTGCCGTAGAAGCTGCCCTCGACCAGCTTCTCCAACGACAGTCCCGCCGCCTCCCGCTTCCACCGCAACTCCTTGCCGTAGAAGGTCGGGACGCTCACCGAGCCGTCGATGTCCTTACGCCGCACCACGCGCTCACCGCCGTAACTCACCGGGCCGTTTCCGCAGTTCGCGTCGCGGACGCGAATGCCCTTCCACGGTAGCGAGCCGGACGACACTCTGTGAGGCATTGATCACACACGGCACACAGAAGGTTGCCCACCCTCATGCCCGACCACTCCCCCACGGCCTACGACGTCACCCTGTGCGTCGAGGACCTCCGCACCGCCCTCGCCGAGCACGGCATCACTCTCCCCTCCCTCCGGGTCGACCTGCCGAGCTTCGCGGGTACGTACGCCCCGCCGACGGGACTCATCGCGCTGGGGAACTGCAACACGGCCACGGCCCGCGCCCTCACCGCCGTACTGCGAAAGTCGGCGGGAGAACGATGACCCACCTCGAACTCCGCCTGCTGGCCACCCCGAAGGCGGCACCGGAACTACGCCACCACCTGCGCGACCACCCCTACGACGTCCGCCTCTGTGCGACGGAGTTGCTGACGAACGTGATCACCCACGTGGGCGAGGGCACACCGGTGACCGTCCGCGTCACCGGCACACCACGACACGACGGCACCCGAATCGAGATGACGGACCCCGCCCCACGAACGCCGCCCGTCCTGCGGGCGGCCGCGGAGACGGAGGAGTCCGGCCGCGGCCTGGCCCTCCTCGACGAACTGACCGACCGTTGGGGCGTGAACCAGACCCTGGACCACAAGACCGTCTGGTGCGAGATCAGTCACCCCGCACTTCGCGGCCACGCCAGGCACCCCGGCGAAGACAGACACTGAGGACCAGACAGACCAGCCCCGGCGGCAAGAGGGCACCCTCCCAGGCCAGTCGATGGGCGTCGGGAATCCATGAGCCCAGGCAGAGTGACATGGCGATCCCAGAGAGAAGGTTGGCCCAGGCGAGTTGGCGCCCGCCGTCTCGCCCGGGGCCGATAGCGGTTTCCCGACCGGCAAGGTGCAGCAGGGTGTTTAACAGTCGACGTATTGGCTTGGAGATCCTGGGTGATATGGGGTATCACGTTGAGGTTCTTTTGTTTGATTTTCTGACACTTTTCACTGCTT